>JAGDCW010000037.1 GCA_017958305.1 Bacteroidales bacterium
AACATGGGAGCAAACGACGAGAGGGAAAACACGATCAACCAATTGCTCACCGAGATGGACGGCTTCGGCACCAACAGCGGCGTCATCATCCTGGCCGCCACCAACCGCGCCGACATCCTGGACAAAGCCCTGCTGCGTGCCGGCCGCTTCGACCGTCAGATCACGGTCGATCTGCCCGACCTGAACGAGCGCAAGGAGATCTTCGACGTCCATCTTGCCCCGCTCAAACTCGACGACAGCATCAATTCCGAGTTCATGGCCAAACAGACGCCCGGTTTCTCGGGAGCCGACATCGCCAATGTCTGCAACGAAGCCGCCCTGATCGCCGCCAGGAAAAACAAGAAAGCCGTCCAGAAACAGGACTTCCTGGATGCGGAGGACCGTATCGTCGGCGGACTGGAAAAGAAAAACAAAATCATGACCGCCGATGAGCGTCACGCCATCGCCGTCCACGAAGCCGGCCATGCCACCCTGGGCTGGCTGCTGGAATATGCCCATCCGCTCATCAAGGTCACCATCGTGCCCCGCGGCAAGGCCCTGGGAGCTGCCTGGTACCTGCCCGAAGAGCGCCAGCTCACCACCCTGGAACAGATGCTCGACGAAATCTGCTCCACCCTGGGCGGGCGGGCGGCCGAGGAGTTGTTCCTGGGCCGCATCTCGACAGGTGCGCTGAACGACCTGGAACGCGTTTCCAAGCAGGCATACGCCATCATCGCCTACTACGGCATGGGCGAGAGTTTCCGCAATGTCTCCTACTATGATTCTACCGGAGCCAGCGAATATTCCTTCCAGAAGCCCTTCAGCGAGAAGACCGCCGAACAGATCGACCGCGAGGTCAACGCCCTGATCGACGCCCAGTACGAGCGGGCCAAGAAAATCCTGCTCGAACATGCCGAAGGACACCGCCAGCTGGCCGAGCGCCTGGTCGAACGCGAAGTGATCTTCGCCGACGACCTGGAAGACATTTTCGGCAAACGCCAGTGGACTTCCCGCACCGAAGAGCTCTTCCAAGAGAATCAAAAGCTGCAGGAAGAGAGCGAGTCGTCCGCTCCCATTGAGGAGAAACAAGAAGAGAAACAAGTGGACGAAAAAGAAGAATCAACCGATAACCAATAAAGAAGTATGTGGTTGCGTGCACTGACCGGTGGCCTCTATGTGGCTTTGATCGTGGCGTCCCTCCTTTTGGGGCCCTTCGGTTTCGGACTCTGCTTTGCCCTTTTGACGGGGCTCTGCCTGCATGAGTTCTGCAGCCTTTGCCGCCACCACGGCTCCCTGCCCGTCAACGAGCCCCTGAGCCTGCTGGGCGGGCTGTGGCTGTTCATGTCGGGCTGGCTGTATTTCTCCGGCACGGTCGGCGCCGCCATCCTGGCGCCCTGGCTGCTGTTCCTGCTGCTGGCCGCCACCCTGGAGATATTCAACAACCACCTGAAAGACCTCGGCACACTGGCCTATACCCTGCTCGGTCAGCTCTATGTGGCCCTGCCCCTGGCCATGCTGTCGCGACTGGCCTTCTTTCCCGAAGGCTACAGTTGGCACCTGCTGCTGGGCTTCTTCATCTTCCTGTGGACCAGCGACACCTTCGCCTACCTCTGCGGCAGGCTCCTGGGCCGTCACAAGCTCCTTGAACGGGTTTCCCCCAAGAAGACCTGGGAAGGGCTGGCCGGCGGACTGCTTTTCACCGTGGTGGCCGGATGGGTCATGGGCAGGTTCTTTCCCGAAGTGCTTTCCCAGTGGGCTTGGATGGGCTTTGCCCTGGTCACGGCCGTGGCAGGTGTACTGGGCGACCTGTTCGAGTCGCTCTTCAAGCGCACACTCGGCGTCAAGGACTCGGGCCATATCCTGCCCGGACACGGCGGCATGCTCGACCGGCTGGACAGTTGCCTGTTTGCCGCTCCCGCCTGTGTGATCTACCTCTTGCTGCTTTTCTGAACAGCATATATTTTGACAGCCGACATTAAACCTTCGGTTTCGCCAGTCATCTGAATAAAAGACGCCGGTATCTCCGGCACTGTGAAATGGACATCAACGTCGAAAAAGAGCTTTCCGAGCAGTTACGCCAGAGCGACACTAGGCGCGCTGCCTTCAACCGGCTGGTCAAGGAAATGAGCCAGCCGCTCTACTGGCAGATCCGTAAGATGGTGCTTTCCCACGACAGTGCCAACGATGTGCTGCAAAACACTTTTATCAAGGTGTGGGAGCATCTCGACCAGTTCAAGGGCGAAGCCCGGCTTTCCACCTGGATGTACCGGATTGCCATCAACGAGACCTATGCCTTCCTCAACAAGGAGCGCACCGAATCGCTGGCCGACTTCACCGACTTGGAAGATGTCATGGTGCAGCGTCTCTACAGCGACCCCTGGTTCTCGGGCGACGACACGGCGCGCAAATTGCAGGAAGCCGTCCTGAGCCTGCCCGAAAAGCAACGCCTGGTGTTCAATATGAAATATTACGACGACATGAAATACGAGGAAATGTCCGAGATACTGGGCACCTCGGTCGGAGCGCTGAAAGCCTCCTACCATCATGCTGTCAAGAAAATAGAGGCCTATGTCACGGCCGATGTTTTTTAATTGTTTTGTTAATTAATTAAACCTTTCGGCAGACGACACATCTAAGCAGTGTCTGAAGCGAACAAAAAAAAAGATACGATGAAAGAGAATTTGAAATCTGAAGACTACATGGAGATGTTCAAGGTGCCCGACCACTTTTTTGAAGATTTCCAGCAGCAGATGGAAAAGCGCATTGATGACATGCAGGCAGCTTCTGTCATGGAAAACGTGAGAGGCGCTCAAATACCTTTCTTCCAGAAAGTGAGGCCCTACCTCTATATGGCAGCCATGTTTGTCGTCATCTTCCTGGTCATCCAGGGGATCGTCAGACGGCAGCCCGGTGAGAATCCTTCCGTAGCACAGACCGAGGTCGGTGACTTTTACGAAGAGATCAACGATGCCCAGATCACGGCCGAGGATATCCTGATGAGTTCCCTGGACGGTTACGGATTGATGTACTACCTCTACGAAGACAATTACAACGACGCAGAGTAAACCACAGGCACTATGAAACGTTGGATCTACATCATGGCATTCGGCCTGCTCAGTCTGGCCGTTTTTGCACAGGCTCCGCAGCAGACGCCCCAGGGCGGCCGTGGCAACCGGGGCCGGCAGCAAGCCGCCGCGCCTCAGCAACCCTCCTTCCAGGTGGCTCCGGAGCGTCAGAAACAGTTTGAAGAAATGCAGCTCAAGCGCATTGCCTTCTTCACCAAGGAAATCGGACTCACGCCCGAAGAAGCCCAGTCGTTTTGGCCGGTGTACAACGAAATCACCCTCAAGCGCTGGAGAATCAACCACGAACTGCGCAGACTCCTGCGTCCCGTCCGTGAAAACTCCGGCCGCACCGTCGATTACGAAAAGATCAACAAGCGGATCCTCCAGCTGCGTGAAGAGAATGCCTCGCTCGACCGCCAGTGCTACGAGAAGATGAGTGCCATCCTGGGACAGGAAAAGCTCTTCAAGTATTATTTGGCCGAAGACGTCTTTACGCGCGACATCCTCAACAACTTCGAACGTCCGGCTCGCCCTGAGCCGACCCAGCCGGCCCAGCAAAATAAGTAAACAAGGCCGTTTGCTGAACAAGATTTAAAAGATGCGACAAAACCTGCCGCATCTTTTTTATCTCTGCAAGAAGCCTTATCTTTGCGTTTTTACGAGAAGCGCCCATCATTTATGAGACAGACCAATTACCAACTTTTCGATTTCCTGGACTTCGATCCGGCCCTCAACCAGGGCGAACGGCTGTGGCGTGCCTGCCGCCCCACCGACATCCGGGAAAAAGAGGGCTGTGTCTATATCACCGTCCCTTTCCAACAACAGCAGAATTCCAACGAGATTGCCGAAGATCCCGACGTGCCCCGTCAAGACCGTCAGATACGCCTCAAAGCCTACGGCGACAAGATTGTCCGCCTGACAGCCTGCCTGGATCCCGAAACCGGCATTCACGAAACATCCGAAATGCTGCAGATTAGCGGGCTGGACATCCAAGCCCTGCATGTCGAGAAGGACGATCGACAGTGGCTGGTCAAAGACCAGGCCGGACGTTTGCGCGCCCTGGTCAATTTCCAGGAACCCGTCACAGAATGGTGGAGCGACCTGCAACCCGCCCCGGCCGAGACAATGGACCTGCGCCTGTGGCCCGATGGCAAGAAGGAAGTCAGGCTGTCGGCCTACGACATGTTCTCCCCGGCCCGCCACGATGCCTTTGCCATGGCCTATGTCGCCCGCGACGGACGGCCCCTTCGCGCCACCTGCGCCTTCCATGCCCAAAGCGACGAGTGTTTCTACGGCACGGGCGAGCGCTTTGCCAAAATGGACCTGTCGGGCCGCACCCTGCAACTCTACAACCAGGACGGCCAGGGCGTCAACAACCGGCGCACCTACAAGAACATCCCTTTCTATCTGTCGAGCGAAGGCTACGGACTCTTCCTGCACACCACCTATTTTGCCAAGTTCTCCCTGGCCGACCACTCCACCCGCTCGGCCCAACTGCTGGTCGATGAACCCCTCATCGACTGCTTTGTCATCGGCGGCGACACGCCCGAGCGCATCCTCTACGGCTACCGCCAGCTGACCGGCTTCCCGGCCATGCCCCCGCTTTGGAGCTTCGGCACCTGGATGAGCCGCATGACCTACTTCTCGGCCGACGAAGTCAACGGGATTTGCGACCGTATGCGCGCCGAGGGCTATCCTTGCGACGTGATTCACCTGGATACGGGCTGGTTCAAGACCGACTGGCTCTGCGAATGGAAATTCAACGAGCAACGTTTCCCCGATCCCAAGGGATTCATCCAAAAGCTCAAACGGCAAGGCTACCGCGTCAGCCTCTGGCAACTCCCCTACATCTCCTACGATGCCGCGCAATACAAGGAGGCCAGCGAAAACCACTACATCAGCCAGAGTCCCAACAAGATCCAGGGCGCATCCAACTTCAGTGTCCAGGACTATGCCGGCACCATCGACTTCACCTACGACAAAGCCACCGAGTGGTACAAGGGGCTGCTCAAATCGCTGCTCGACATGGGCGTGGCCTGCATCAAGACCGATTTCGGCGAAGACATCCACATGGATGCCAAATACCATCGCGGCACCCCCCGCGAAATACGCAACATCTATTCCCTGCTCTATCAGAAAGCCGCCTTTGAAATCACCAAGGAGGTGACTGGCCAGGGCATTGTCTGGGCCCGTTCGGCCTGGGCCGGTTGCCAGCGCTATCCCCTGCACTGGGGCGGCGACTCGGCCAGCAGTTGGGACGGCATGGCAGGTTCCCTCAAGGGCGGCCTGCATTTCGGCTTGTCGGGCTTCGGCTTCTGGAGCCACGACGTGCCGGGTTTCCACAGTGTCCCCAATTTCATGAACACCCGCCTGTCGGACGATGTTTATGTGCGCTGGACCCAGTTCGGCGTGTTCTCGTCCCACCTGCGCTACCACGGTTCCTTCAAGCGTGAGCCCTGGCACTATCCCGCCATCGCGCCCATCGTCAAGAAATGGCTGCAGTTGCGCTACCGGCTCATCCCCTATATCGTCAAGCAGGCCGAAAAGACCACGCAGACCGGCTACCCGATGCTGCGTGCCATGTACCTGATGTATCCCGACGATCTTGTCTGCCGCCACCTGGACAGCCAGTATTTCTTCGGCGACGATTTCCTGGTGGCTCCGGTCATGAACAGTGAGAACAAGGCCACCGTCTATCTGCCCGAAGGACGCTGGGTCGATTTCTTCACCAAGGAAGTCTTCGAAGGTCCTCTCTGGCTGAAAGACATCAGCGTCCCGCTCGAAAGGATGCCCGTCTATGTCCGTCAGGGTGCCTCCATCCCCATGTATCCCGAAGATGTGGCCTGCACCGACGAGATGGATCTTGGGAAAAGTGTCTTGATCAAATTCTAACTCATACGATATGAACAATATTACCTTGTCAACCGCCGACATCATTGTTTTTGTGGCCTACATCGTCATCCTGGTAGGCATCGCCGTCTGGGCCAGCCTGGGCACCAAGAAGGGCGGCAACCTTTTCCTTGCCCAGAAATCGCTGGGCTGGTTTGCCATCGGTCTTACCATGTGGGGCACCAACGTCGGCCCGTCGATGCTGGTAGCCAACGCCAGCAGCGGTTTTGAAGGCGGTATCGCCGCCGGCAACTTCTCGTGGTATGCCTTCCCCTTCATCTTCCTGCTGGCCTTTGTCTTTGCTCCGCGCTACCTGGGGGCCAATGTGAGCACCCTGCCCGAATACATGGGCCAGCGCTTCGGACAGAAGACCCGCAACTACATCGCCTGGTACACCATCGCCACCATCCTCATTTCCTGGCTGGGACTGACGCTGTTCTGCGGCGGTGTGTTCATGGAGCAGATCCTCAACCTGCCGCTTTGGCTGTGCATCGTCATTCTGGTGCTCGTCTCGGCCGCATTCACCATGGCTGGCGGCCTGAAGGCCATCGCCTGGACCAATGTGTTCCAAATGCTGCTCCTGATAGGGGTCTCCATCCTGCTGGTTGTCATGGGCCTGCACAAGGTGGGCGGTATCGGCACGGTCATCGACAAGACGCCCGGCGAATACTGGAACCTGTTCAAACCTCTGTCGGACAAAGACTTCCCCTGGCTGGCCATCATCCTGGGCTATCCCATCATGGGTGTCTGGTTCTGGTGCACCGACCAATCGATGGTACAGTCTGTCCTGGGAGCCAAAGACCTGCGTGAAGGCCAGAAAGGCGCCAACTTCTGCGCCTGGCTCAAATTGCTGGACATCCCCCTGTTCATCATCCCCGGTGTCCTGTGCTTCGTCCTGCTGCCAGGTCTGGAGAAATCGACCGATTCCTATCTGCAACTGGTCAGCCATGTCTTCCCCTCGGGACTGATGGGGCTGGTCATCGTCGTCATGGTCGCCGCCCTGATCAGCACGATCGGTTCGGCACTCAACTCCTTGAGTACGGTCTTCACCATGGACATCTACCTGAAGAGATTCCGTCCCGAAGCCTCCGAAAAGGACATCCGCAGCATCGGCCGCTGGGTGGTGCTCGTCGGGGCTGTCCTGTCGGTGGCGCTGGCCATTGCCATCACATTTATCCAGGGACTCAGTTTCTTCAACATCTT
Source organism: Bacteroidales bacterium (assembly GCA_017958305.1). Classification (GTDB taxonomy): domain Bacteria; phylum Bacteroidota; class Bacteroidia; order Bacteroidales; family UBA1402; genus UBA1757. The sequence continues at coordinate 7,137 of JAGDCW010000037.1, forward strand.
CCAGTCGGTACTGGGCTTCATCGCTCCGCCCATGTCGGCCGCCTTCCTGTTTGCCGCCCTGTGGAAAAAGACCTCGGCCAAAGCCGTCAACCTGGTGCTCACCGCCGGTACGGTATTCAGTATCGGACTGGGTATCCTCTACTACTGCGGACTGATTTTCACCGACCTGCACTACCTGTATCTCTCGGCCGGCATCTTTGTCGCTCTGTGCCTGTTCATCTGGGGCTGGTCCTTGAAGGAAAGTGCCGAAAAAGAAGTGTCGGCTTCGCTGGTCAAGCCTGCCTTCCAGGTGACCGGCGGCCTGAAAATCGCCTGGACCCTGCTCATCGTCTGCATGGTCGCCCTCTATGTCATCTTCAATGGTAATTAATTGGGAAACAACAATATTTAAACAGCCATGAAATATCGTCCCGTCTTGTCCTTGCTGCTGTTGGCGGCAATGGCGATGCCCATGACAGCCCAGCGCAGCAGCCGCTCGTTGGAAGGTCCTTGGAGGACCTGGATGCTCAACAGCCGTCAACCGGTCACCGGCCCCGACACCTTGTATGTCAAACTGCCTCACAACTGGGACGATTACTATGGCTATCGCCAGATGACCCACGGCAACCTCCACGGGACGGCCGTCTATGAAACCTGGTTCAGGCTCGACGGCGAGGAAAGCCCGGCCGCCCGCCGACAACACTATTTTCTCCGTTTCGAAGGCGTGGGCAGCTATGCCCATGTACGGCTCAACGGGCGGGACCTGGGACGTCACCCGGGAGGCAGGGTGAGTTTCACGCTCGACATCACAGAAGCCATCCAGGCTGGCGACAACTACCTGGAAGTCACGGCCGAACATCCCGACCTGATCAGCGACCTGCCCTGCGTCTGCGGCGGATGCTCCTCGGAATGGGGATTCAGCGAAGGCTCCCAACCGCTGGGTATCTACCGACCGGTCGTACTGGAAATCACCGACGATGTCCGCATCGAACCCTTCGGACAGCATATCTGGCATGACGACGAAGCCAAGACCTTGTTTTTCGAAGTGGAAATCAAGAACTACGGCTCCACCGACCGCGTCTGCTGGCTGGAGAACACCGTGTTGCGTCCCGACGGCCGCCAAAGCCTGCGTCAAAGCCATCAAATCAGCCTCAAGGCCGGCGAAAGCGTCACGGTCAAATCCTCGGCACCGATAGTGAGCCCCGAATACTGGAGCCTGGAAGAGCCGGTACTCTACCAGTTGGTCAGCCGGCTGAAAAACGACCGCGACAAGAACCAGTCTTTCGACATCACGTCGGCCCAGTTCGGCATCCGAACCATTTCGTGGCCCGTCAAACGCCGACAGGTCAACCCCGACGACCAGGACGGCCGCTTCTTCCTGAACGGCGAGCCGGTCTTTCTCAACGGCATCTGCGAATATGAGCACCTGCTGGGTCAAGGCCACGCCTTCAGCGAGGCCCAGATCACGGCCCGCGTCGAACTGATGCGCCAAGCCGGCTTCAACGCCTTCCGCGACGCCCACCAGCCCCACAACCTGCTCTACCAGCAGTATTGGGACCGGTATGGCATCCTTTTCTGGCCGCAATTGTCGGCCCATATCTGGTACGACACACCCGAATTCCGCGAGAATTTCAAGGCCCAGCTCAGGCAGTGGGTCAAGGAGCGCCGCAACAGCCCCTCGGTCGTGCTCTGGGGCTTGCAGAACGAAAGCACCCTGCCCGAGGATTTCGCCCGTGAATGCTGTGACATCATCCGCGAAATGGATCCCACGGCCGTCCACATGAGGGCCATCACCACCTGCAACGGCGGTGTGGGCACCGACTGGAACGTGGTGCAGAACTGGAGCGGCACCTACAGCGGCCATCCCGAAAACTACGACCTGGAGCTCAGCCAGCCCTCTCAGCTGCTCAACGGCGAATACGGTGCCTGGCGCATTTTCACCCTGCACGAGGAGCCCGACGACTTCAAACAGTCGGGCAGCTATACAGAAGAGCGTTTCGGCCGCCTCATGGAAATGAAAATCGGCCTGGCCGAAGCAGCCCGCGACAAGGTCTGCGGCCAGTTCCTCTGGTTGTGGAACAGCCACGACAACCCCGGCCGCCAACAGCCCGACGAGGCCTGGCGACTCATCGACCGCGTCGGTCCGGTCAACTACAAAGGACTGGTCACCCCTTGGGACGAGCCCACAGATGCCTTCTATCTGTATCGCTCCAACTATGTCGATCCAGAAGACGACCCCATGGTCTATCTCCTGTCGCATACCTGGCCCCAGCGTTTTGCCGACCGCCTTCAAAGCGGCAACGAACATCCCTTTGTGACAGCCACCATCGAAGCCTACACCAACTGCGACTCGGTACGCCTCTACAACGGGCAACAGTGGATAGGCTCTGCGGTCAACACCCGTGAGAAAGGCAGCCATCTGGTCTTCCCCAGCCGCGTGATCCGCTACAACCAGCTTCGCGCCGAAGCCTATTACGAAGGACAAGTGGCCGCCCGCGATGTAATCAGCCTGCAAGGCTTGCCCGAAGATCCCAAAAGCAAGCATCCGCGCCATTTGGACAACGATCCGCTGCAAGGCGCCAAAGACTATGAGTACATCTACCGCATCAATTGCGGCGGCGACGACTATACCGACCACCTGGGACAGTTCTGGAGCCAGGACAACCTGCTGTATTCCCATTCATGGGCGCAGGATTTCGACAGCCTGAATCCCTACCAGGCTTCGCAACGGCTCACGGCCGATCCCATTGAAGACTGTCTGGACCAGCCCCTGCTGGGACAGTTCCGCTTTGGCCGTCACCGTCTCAACTACCGCTTCCCCCTGCCCGACGGCGACTACCGCGTCGAGCTGTACTTCATAGAACCCTGGTACGGCACAGGCGGTGCCGCCGATGCCGGCGGACTGCGCATCTTCGATGTGGCGTTCAACGGCCAGATTGTCATCGACGATCTCGACATCTGGGCCGAAGCCGGCCACGACAAAGTATTGAAAAAAGTGATTGAGACCCGCATCGAAGGCGGCGGGCTGCACCTGGACTTCCCCGAGGTACAGGTGGGACAGGCCGTCATCTCGGCCATTGCCATCGCCTCACAAGACAAGCAGGCGCTCAAGATCATCAAGCAAAGCAAATGGTTGAAAGCCGACAAAAAACGCCACACCATGCAGACCACAGCAGCCTGGATCAGCGGCCAGTGGCTGCCCTCCGACACGGCCTTGTACCGTCGTTATGTTTCCGAATGGTCTTGGCAGCAAGCCGACCAGCAGCGTCAGGAACGGCTGCCGGCCGACCAACTGCCCGGAGACGTCAATCCGCGCACCAAGCTCAACTACCTGGCCACCGATGCCGCCTTTGCCGGCAGTGCCAGTCAAGGGATGCAGCGCAGCAAGGATTGCATCGTCTGGTCCGAAAACCACCCGGACAACAGCATCCGCTGGGAAATCAACGTCGGTCTGGCCCAAATCTATGCCCTGCGCTTCAACTACCGCAACCTGTCCGATCACGACCTCTTGCTGCACATGGAAATCCGCGCCAGTTCCGACAACCGGCTCATCAAGTCGGCCCAGCTGACCTTCCCGATGAATGACCGGGGCTGGAAAGCATTGAGCACCACCACGGGCTCCTACATCAATGCAGGCAGCTACCAGGTAGTGCTCAAGGCAGAAGATATGAGCGGCTTCAGTATCGAAAGCCTCGACGTGCAGTAATCAACGCTGGCGGAACTTGCCCAGATAATCACGTCCATCGAAACGGATCCGATAGACATAGACCCCCGGAGCCAGTCTCAGGGCCGGTGTGCTGTGACGGCCGGCCAGTTTGGGCTGTTCGGCCAAAGCGGCCACCTGACGACCTTCCATCGTATAGACTTCGACAGAGACCCTGCCCTCATGAGGCAGTTCGTAGCAGATACTACCAGCCACATACCAGCTATCCAAGCCGGGACGCTGCGGGGCAGACAGGCCTGTGGAAGGCTCGGAAGGTGTCGGCAGTACCACTTCGTAAGAAGCCTCAGCCAAGGCTGACCAAGTGGTACCGTTGCGTACACGGGCCTTGAAGCTGACCTTGTCGTCGATTTCGATGCTGTCGCTGTAGGCAGTGGCCGCGGCAGACACCTGTGCCGTGTAGGGCGTCCTGGGATCTGAACCGTCGGTGG
>JAGDCW010000038.1 GCA_017958305.1 Bacteroidales bacterium
CACGCCCTCCATATCGGCCAGCTGCTGCCAGGAGCGATGTTTGTCGCGGCTGTCGTGAATGCCCAGGACCACCATCGCGCCCCGACGTTCCAGTTTGTCGGCGGCCACGGCGGCCGAACGGGTCAGTTCATCGGCCGTCAATGAAGGATAGAAGACAGCCAGCGCACAAGGATAGTCGCTCATGGCTGCCTGGATGGCTTGCCCGCTTACCTGGTCCATATAGATGAAAGAGGTCTTGAGGCAGCCGCGCTGCAAGTACTGAGCCGTCACTCCGTCGCCCCGGCCGACCTCGAGGGTATTGTCGGGCTGCAGGTAAAGACTCAGCCGGAAGAGCATCCGTCCCTGCTTCCACGACAGGCATTGCCGACGCACCCGGGCACTGAGCGCAGAGCGGATATCCTCCACCTCCCTGTAGGCGTAATAGGGATAGCCTTCTTCGATGACATCCGTCACCAGATGGTAGGCAAAGGGGGAATGCAACCCGTGTCCGTGTCTGTGACGCGAAACCAGGGCCAGTCTCAGGCGTTGACCAAGGCGATAGAGATTCATGGGCCGACTTGCTGTTATTTGGTCAGACAAAATTACTTTATTATTTTTGAGGCCGCAAATCTATCGGCAAACCGACATGAAAGTTTACACCAAGACCGGAGACCAAGGACAGACCAGCCTCATCGGCGGCACCCGGGTAAGCAAAAACGACTTGAGAATCGAAGCCTACGGCTGCATCGACGAACTGAATGCCCAACTGGCCATGCTGCGTGAATTCCTGCAAAGCGAACACCGTCGCGAACACGTCATAGACATCCAGAAGCATCTGTTCCGCATCAGCGGCCAACTGGCCACCCCCGAAGACTGCAGTCATGCCCGGGTTGTCAAGAACTATCAGAAAGTGAGCAAGCTCTCCGGCAAGCTCATCCAGGAACTGGAAACCGAAATCGACCTCATCGAAGCCACCCTGCCCCCCATGAACAGCTTTGTGATTCCCGGCGGCAACAAGGCCTCGGCCCAGTGCCATATCTGCCGGACGGTCTGCCGGCGGGCCGAACGCTGCTGTGTCGCACTCCAGGCTGTCCACCCCATCGATCCCCAGATAGTCGTCTATCTGAACCGCCTGTCCGACTACCTCTTTGTCGTCAGTCGCAAACTCTGTCTGAACGAGACCGAGGAACTCTATTGGGACGGCAACTAAACACACTGGTTATCAGTCAATTATAATTATTTATTTTCAGAGAAAAAAATCTGGAAATTAATTTGTTATTCCTGATTATTATTCTACTTTTGCCACAGCAAAAGGGGGGATGTTTTCCCCGCTTGCACGATCCTTACAGACGAACTATTAAACAGCATTACCATGTATTGGACCTTAGAATTGGCATCAAAACTGGAAGACGCTCCGTGGCCTGCCACCAAAGACGAACTCATCGACTACGCCATCCGTTCGGGCACGCCCCTGGAAGTCATCGAAAACCTGCAGGAAATCGAAGACGAAGGCGATATTTACGAAAGCATGGAAGATCTTTGGCCCGACTACCCCAGCAAAGAAGACTTTTTCTTCGACGAGGAAGAATACTAACGGCCAGCCGTCCCATTCCAAGCATTAAAAATAAGAGAGGTCAGGACATTGCGTCCAGGCCTCTCTTGCTTTTATCTCCCCGCCAAAGCCCGAATCAGGATTTCAACCGGTTTTCGAAGTCTTTCAAGGATTTCAGGGCCTCGGGGCAAAGGAACAGGATGGAGACCACCGTGCCCCAGGCCATCAGCCCGACACCGATATCGCCCAGTTTCCAGACCAAATCGGCCTCCCGGACGGCTCCGAAAACCACCATCGACAACATCAGTGCCTGGAATACCCTGACGGTCGCCTGCTCCGACTTGGGCCGCCTGCCCCGGAACATATAGATGATGCTGGATTCCGAATAAAAATAATATGCCATCATCGTGCTGAAAGTGAAAAAGATCATGGCCACGGAAATGAATTTGCCGCCATATCCTTTGAACACGGTATCGACGGCGCTCTGGGTGAAACTGACGTAGTTGTTGCCCAACTCGGGGGCCTGTGCCAGCAGCAGGTCGCCCGTGGAAGCATCGATGATGTTGTAGGTGCCCGACATGAGGATCATCAGCGCCGTAGCGGTGCAAACCAGCAGGGTATCGACATAGACCGAAAAGGCTTGGGCCAATCCCTGCCGGGCGGGATGATCGACATCGGCCGCCGCCGAGACGATGGCCCCGGTGCCCTGGCCGGCTTCGTTGGAAAAGATGCCCCGTTTCACACCCATGGCAATGGTCGTTCCCAGGATGCCGCCGCATACCGGATCGAAACCGAAGGCACCGGTGACGATGGAGGCGAAGACAGCCGGGACCTCATGGATATGGTGGGCGATGATCACCAACGACATGGCTATGTAGCCGACAGCCATGAAAGGGGTGATGATGGTGGCGACCCTTGCAATCCGTTTTACCCCGCCCACTACGACCAGGCCCAGCAACAGCGCCATGGCCAGCCCCGACACCAGTGGGCTGACCTGGAAGCTGTTCTTGACCGCAGTCGAGGCGCCGTTGGCCTGGACGGTGGTGAGGAACAGGCCGCAACCGACGACAGTCACAACGGCAAAGGCCATGCCCAGCCATTTCTTGCCCAATCCACGCTCGATAAAGCTGAAGGGGCCGCCACGAAATCCCTGGGTATGCGGAAATTTGTAGATCTGTGCCAGGGTGGATTCGACAAACGCTGTGGAAGCCCCGAAAAAAGCCACCACCCACATCCAGAAGACGGCGCCCGGTCCCCCGTAGGCAATGGCTGTGGCCACGCCCACGATATTGCCCGTGCCGACACGGCCCGAAAGGGCGATACAAAAGGCTTCGAAGGAGGAAATGCCCCCACCTTCGGCCTTTTTGCCGAAGAGGGAGCGGATCATCAAGGGCAGGCGCCTGATCTGGACCATCCTGGTGCGGACCGAGAAATACAGCCCGGCTGCCAGCAGCAAGACTACCAGCGCAGGATTCCAGACAATGTCGTTGACAAGCGAAACAACCCTCTCCATATCATCCCATTGGCAAGACGTTCAGAATCAAGCCAGACTGCTGTCCATCAACGATTTGAGGGCAGCTTTGTCGAGGTGCTGTCCGATAAACACCAGCTTGATCATGCGGTCGCCATAGACCGGATCCCACTCCTCGCGCAATTTGCGGTCGCGGGCCAGCATTTCCTGGATCTCGTCGTCGCGCATGGTGGCATACCACAAGCCGGCATCGCGTAGTATTTTCTGGCGGCCGGCCTGCTCAAAGAGCCAGCATTTGCCCGTGTCGTCCGAGAAGTAGCACAAGCCCTTGCAGCGGATGATGTTTTTGGGCCAGCGGCGTCCCAGCAGGTCGTCAAACTTGTTCATGTCCAAGGGGCGACGGTCGGTATAGACATAGGTGTCGATGCCGTATTCCAGGGCCTCACCTTCGTCCTCGTCTTCGTCTTCCTCGCCCTCGATGGCGGCAATCCAGGCAGCCGAGGTGGCCACCCGCTCGAAATCGAACAGGCCGGTGTAGATGATCTCGTCCAGGTCGATGTCGCCGTAGTCGCAACTGAGGATCCTGGCCCCGGGATTGATGCTGGCCACGATACCGCGCAGTTTGCCCAATTCATCGGCCGTCAGGCTCGACGCCTTGTTGAGCAGGATGATGTTGCAGAACTCGATTTGCTCGATCACGAGACGTTCCAGGTCGTCGTCCTCGATACCTTCGCGATGGAGCGCATCGCCCCCGTCAAACTCGTCTTTCATGCGCAGAGCATCCACGATGGTGGTGATGCACTCGACATAAGGCAGATTGTCCATGGCATACTGCGGACCAAGCTGCGGGATGGTGCTGATGGTCTGAGCAATGGGGGCGCGTTCGCAGATGCCGCTGGCCTCGATAACGATGTAGTCGAAGCGGGCCGAGGAGGTCAGTTCCGACAGCTGGGCCACCAGATCCATTTTCAGCGTGCAGCAGATGCAGCCGTTCTGCAGTGCCACCAGGCTGTCGTCGGTCTGTCCGACGATGCCGCCCTTCTCGATGAGGTCGGCATCGATGTTCACCTCGCCGATATCGTTGACGATGACAGCAAACTTGATGCCCTTTTTGTTGGCCAGGATACGGTTGAGCAGCGTGGTTTTGCCGCTACCCAGATAACCGGTCAGCAACAAGACCGGTATTTGTTTTTTTTCCAATTGTATATTCATTGTCGATTTTGTTAATGCAGTCATTCGTCGGTCTTTTCGCACAGCAGGAAAACCAGGTGGTCGCCCGTCTTCAGCCGCATACTGCCGTGCGGAGAGAGAAACTCGTCGCCCCGGCGCACCATGATGACCCGGATGCCGTGGGGCAGATTCAGTTCTCGCAAGGTACGGCCCAGCTGAAGGTCTTCTTCGGTGACCACATGATCGGTCAGCATCCCTATTTCCTCGGGCACCTCAATGCCGTAGGTCTGCGCCTTTTCCAAGTCCACGTCGTCCAGCTTCAGCAGCCTGGCCACAGCGGGCAGGCTCATTCCCTGCAGAAGCTGGGAAAGCAAGGTGACAACGAAAACGATGTTGAAGATCTCTACAGATCC
>JAGDCW010000005.1 GCA_017958305.1 Bacteroidales bacterium
TTGATACAGTATGGCAGAAAAAAACGATTACAAATGGAAATTCACCACTTTGGGTGGTGCAACGCGTGTGAATATCACTTCGGGTGAGGATATCGCACATCTGGGAGAACTCGACCAGAAACTGTGGACGGTGCTGAGTTGCCCGGTCAAAGGTCTGGAGTTTGACGAAAAAACGCTGGCCATGATCGATACCGATCACGACGGCAGCATCCGTGTCAACGAAATCGTGGCCGTGGCCAACTGGCTCACCACGGTACTGAGCGACAGAGACAGTTTGCTCAAGCAGGAAGACAGCCTGCCCTTGAGCGCTTTCAACCAGGAAGATCCGGAGGGGCTGAAACTCTACAACTCGGCCAAACAGATCCTTGCCAACCTTGGCCTGGAGAAAGACAGCATCTCGATTGCCGACACGGCCGACAGTCTGGCCATCTTCGCCAAGACCCGTTTCAACGGCGACGGCATCATCACCCCCGACTCGACCGACGACGAGGCCTTGAAGGCATTGATCGGTCAGATTATTGCTACCATCGGAAGTGAAACCGACCGTAGCGGCCAGGCCGGCATCAATGCCGACCAGACCGAACAGTTCTATGCCGCCTGTGCAGCCTACGCTGCTTGGAAAGCCGCCGAAGAGAGCGACAAGGCCGCCATCCTGCCCTACGGCGACAACACGGAGGCCGCCTATGCCGCATGCATGGCGTTGAAGGACAAGATTGCCGACTATTTCATGCGTTGCAAGCTGGTCGGTTTCAATCAGGAGTTCTCCTCGGCCCTGGATTTGTCGGTGGGCAAAGTGGAGAGCATCAGTGGCAACGACCTGTCCAACAGTCAGGAGGAGATTGCTTCTTATCCTCTGGCCCGGGTCGGTCAGAGCGCAGAACTGCCGTTTACGGGCATCAACCCCGCCTGGCAGTCGGCGTTCAATACGCTGAAAGCCCTGGTACTGGATGTTGCCTTCCCCAAGCGCAAATCCATCACCGAAGCCGAATGGCAGGGCATTTTGGCAGGGTTCGACGCCTATGTCGCCTGGAAGGGTGCCAAGGCCGGCGAGGCCGTTGAGTCTCTGGGACTGGATGTCGTGAAGGATATCCTGGCCAAGGATCAGAAGGCTGCTTTGCTGTCGCTCATCGAACAGGATCTGGCCCTGGCCGAGGAGGCCGGCGCCATCGAATCGGTCGATAAGTTGCTGCACTTCTATCGCGATTTCTTCGGTCTGCTCAGAAACTATGTTGCCCTGAACGATTTCTACGAAAGCTACAAGGGTCAGACCAAGGCTGTCTTCCAGGCAGGCCAGCTCTATATCGACCAGCGTTGCTGCGATCTCTGCATCAAGGTGAGCGACATGGGCAAGCACGGCGACATGGCCGGTTTGAGCGGCATGTACATCCTCTATTGCGCCTGCACTTCCAAGGTGAAGGGTCAGACCATGACCATCGCCGCTGTCCTCACCGACGGTGACGTGGACGATCTGCGGGTAGGCAAGAACGCCGTCTTCTACGATCGCGACGGTCTGGATTGGGATGCCACCATCACCAAAATCATCGAGAATCCGATCAGTATCCGTCAGGCCTTTTGGTCGCCCTACAAGAAACTGGGCCGCTGGTTCTCCGAAAAAGTCAACAAAATGGCTGCCGACAAGGAGAGCAAGGCTTCGTCCGACCTCATTTCCAAGGCCGATTCCACTTCCATTCCGGCCGATGGCAAGCCGGCGCCCGCCGACAGTAAGAAGCAGGCCTTCGACATCGCCAAGTTTGCCGGTATCTTTGCCGCCATCGGTATGGCTGTCGGCTATATCGCCAGTGCCTTCCTGGGCTTGGCCAAGGGTGTTGCCAGCCTGCCCTGGTGGGGTATCTTCGTGCTGATTGCCGCCATTATCATCGTGATTTCCGGACCGTCGATGTTCAGTGCCTGGCTCAAGCTGCGCAAGCGCAACCTGGCACCGGTGCTCAACGCCAACGGCTGGGCCATCAACTCCAAGATTCTGGTCAGAACCCGCTTCGGTGCTACCCTGACCAGCCTGGCCAAGTATCCGAGAATCCCGGCCAACGATCCTTTCGAGACCAAGAAATCGACCATCTGCAGAAGATGGATCATCGGTATCCTGTTGGCTTTGATTGTCGCTTTCGGCGTGCTCTATTTCACAGACTCCCTGACCCGCTTCGGCCTGCCCTTCCACAAGGAAAAAGCTGCCGTGGAGCAGGTGGAGGCTGCTCCTGAAGCCGCAGAGGCTCCCGCCGGGGAAGCCCCCGCAGCCGAGGAAGCCCCCGCAGCCGAGGAAGCTCCCGCTGCCGAATAAGCCGCACGGACAATCCTGCAAAAAACGGCCTCCCAACGCTGAAAGATGCGCTGGGAGGCTTTTTTATAGGTTCGCCGTTGGTTGGGCAAAATTTGCGAAGTGCTATTTTTGAGGATGCTCCTTGAGCCATTCGGCGGCCACGCAGACCTGGTCGTACCATTCCTGGCCGAAACGTCGGATGAGAGGTTCCTTGAGGAAACGATACACGGGCAGATCCAGTTGCCGGCCGCACTCGACGGCTCCCTGGCAGACATCCCAATGCTGGTAGTTGACGGCCGTCTTGCCCGAAGCCAGCCGTTGCAGGCGAATGGGGTAGAGATGGCAGGAAACAGGCTTCATAAAGCGGGTCTTGCCCGCCCGCCAGGCTTTTTCCAGGGCACAATAGCAAATGCCTTTTTCGTCGTAGCAGGTAAACACACAGTCCTTGCCGTTGATAATCTGCGTGACGCTTTCGCCGTCGCGGTCCCGGTAGGACACCCCCTGGCGGTTGATCAGTGCCCGGGCGGGCAGGGACAGGTCTTCCCAAACAGCGGGCAAAGCCTCTTCTATCTGTGATATTTCCTCTTCGAGCAGCGGAGCCCCTTCCTCGCCTTCGACACAGCAATAGCCCTTGCAGCGGTTCAGGTCGCAGCAGAACTTCTTGTCAAAGACGTCGAAGCTGATGAGTGTGTCGTCGATTTCTATCACCTCAGTCCTGAATCAGGTTCTTGCCTGTCATTTCGGCCGGCTGGGCGATGCCCAGGATGTGGCAGATGGAGGGAGCCACATCGGCCAGGATGCCGTCCGACACTTTGGCCGTCTTGTCGGGGGAGATATAGACAAAGGGCACAGGGTTGAGCGAATGGGCGGTATTGGGACTGCCGTCCTCGTTGATCGCATTGTCGGCATTGCCGTGGTCGGCGATGATAATCACTTCATAGCCATGGGCCTTGGCCTCTTCTACCACCTTGCGGACATTGGCATCGACAGCCACCACGGCTTTTTCGATGGCTTCGTACACGCCGGTATGGCCCACCATGTCGCCGTTGGCATAGTTGACAGCGATGAAATCGTATTTTTCCGTTGCAATGGCTTGTTTCAGGGCATCGCCCACTTCGTTGACGCTCATTTCGGGTTTGAGGTCGTAGGTGGCCACCTTGGGTGAAGGAATCAGGATACGGTCTTCGTTTTCGAACTCTTTTTCACGTCCGCCCGAGAAGAAGAAGGTCACATGGGCATATTTTTCCGTTTCGGCGATGCGCAACTGGCGCAGGCCCTTGGCGGCGACAATCTCGCCCAGGGTGTTCTCCACATTGTCCTTGTTGAACAGGATGTGCAGTCCCTGGAAGGTGGCGTCGTAAGGCGTCATGCAGTAGTAGTGCAAGGGAATGGTGTGCATGCCGGCCTCGGGCATGTCTTTTTGGGTGAGCACGATGGTGAGCTCTTTGGCCCGGTCGTTGCGGAAGTTGAAGAAAACCACCACGTCGCCCTCCTGGATGGTGGCTATCGGACGGCCCTGGGCATCGACATGGCAGATGGGTTTGATGAATTCGTCGGTGACGCCTTCGTCATAGGACTCCTGCATGGCTTTGACCATATCGGTGGCCGGTTTGCCGATGCCGCCGACCAACAGGTCGTAGGCCTCTTTGATGCGTTCCCAGCGTTTGTCGCGGTCCATGGCATAATAGCGGCCCACGATGGAGGCGATGGCACCGCCGTTGCGGGCGAGTGTGTCTTCCAGGGCCTGGATAAAACCGATGCCGCTGCGGGGGTCGGTGTCACGGCCGTCCATGAAACAGTGGACATAGGATTTCTCTATGCCGTAGGTCTTCGAGATTTCAGTGAGTTTGAACAGGTGGTCGAGCGAACTGTGCACGCCGCCGTCGCTGACCAGTCCCATAAAGTGGATCTGCTTGCCGCTCTGCTTGGCATAGCCGAAAGCCGATTTGATTTCGGGATTGTCCAGGATGCTGTTGTCGCGACAGGCGATATTGATTTTGACCAGATCCTGATAGACGATGCGACCGGCACCGATGTTCAGGTGACCCACTTCGGAGTTGCCCATCTGTCCGTCGGGCAGGCCGACGTTTTCGCCGGAAGCCTGGAGCTGGGAATGGGGGTATGTTTTGAGGAGTTCGTCCCAATAGGGAGTCGGGGTGTTGTAGATGACGTCTGCTTTTCCGTGTTTGCCGATGCCCCAGCCGTCGAGGATCATCAGCATTGCTTTTTTCTTCATAGAATATCTGTTTATAACGTTCCTAATTCACTCTTTTCCGGGCTTGTGCCAGCATTTTGCGGTTGGCCACGATGGCGATTTCCACCCGGCGGTTCAACCGGCGTCCTTCCTCGGTTTCGTTGGTGATGACCGGCACCATGGACCCCTTGCCTTGGGTGAAGATGTGCTTGATGCCGGACTTGCGGAAGGCCTTCCGGATTTTCTTGGCCCTTTTTTCCGACAAGGTCAGCGATTTGTAGTCGGAGCCGTTGTTGTCTGTATGGACATAGAGATAGAGCTGTGTCTGCGGAAAATCGCGCAGGCATTCCCTCAGGTCTGTGATTACGGGCAGGAATTGCTCCCTGACATCGCTTTTGCCGCTTTTGAACACCATGTCGGAGGGGAAGACGACGAGTACGCCCTCGTCGGGCTGTCGGATCTGGATGCCTTCGATGTCGAGAACCTGCTGGAGGTTGTCGCGCAGCAGCACCATCTCCTTCTTGACGGCGGCGCCGGTCTCGCCTCCCACTTTGGCGTCGATGATGTATTCGACCACGGTGTTTTTGAACAGGTCGTCGATGTCCCGGTCAAAGATTTCGTTGGTGATTTCCTTGGGGACGGTGCAGCTGCCGAGCAGCAGCATCATGACAATCAGAGCGGAAACATGCCTGTTCATACAGCCTTTCAATGTGACTGCAAAAGTAATGAAAGTCGCCCGATTTTCTGCGAAAAGGAGAAAAAATACACTGATATAATTGCGTTTACAAGAATTATGCATATCTTTGCGGCCGTAAAAGAAGTGTCGGGGGGACGGATGTTCCTCCTTTTTTTATCCGAAATACGGCTAAAATGATTAGTAGAGAGACTGTTTTTCAATTGGTTGAGCGCTGGGCCGAAGGCAAGGGCTTCTTCCCGGTCGATGTCACCGTGGGGCAGGACAACCTGATCGGTATCGAGATTGAAACCGACAAAGGCTCTGTCCAGATCGACGACTGTGCCGATTTGAGCCGCTTTGTCGAGCAGCATTTGGACCGCGATGTCGAGGACTACTCCCTGGAAGTGTCTTCGGCAGGTATCGGCCAGCCCTTCAAGGTGCATCGGCAGTATCTGAAGCATGTGGGCAAGGATGTGGACGTCTGCCTCAAGGACGGTCGCAAACTGACGGGCATCCTCAAGCAAGTGGGCGACGAGGATTTTGTCGTCACGGTGGTCCGCAAGGTCCGCCCCGAAGGCGCCAAGCGTCCGGTCATGCAGGAAATGGACGAGACCTACCGCTACGACCAGGCAGCCTGGGTCAGGTACCGTTTGGTCATCTGATTTACTTATCACGCAGAGAATCAAAGAAATAATTATAATTCAAACTACAATGGCAAAAAAAGCAGTAACAGAAGAACGTATCAATCTGGTAGAGATTTTTTCCGAGTTCAAGGAGTCCAAGAACATCGACCGCTCCACGATGATCAACGTAATTGTGGATTCGTTCCGCAGTGTCATCGCCAAGATGTACGGCACCGACGAGCACTACGATGTCATCATCAATCCCGATAACGGCGACTTCGAGATCTGGCACAACAAGGTCATCGTCGAGGACGACCAACTGACCGATCCCGACAATCAGATCACCCTGACCGAGGCCCGCAAGATCGACGAAGATTACGAAGTGGGTGAAGAAGTGACCAACAAGGTCCATTTCAGCGAATTCGGTCGCCGCGCCATCTTGAACCTGCGCCAGACCCTGGCCTCCAAGATCATGGAACTGCAGAAGGAAAACCTCTACAACCGCTTCTCCGAATGCATCGGCCAGCTGGTCAGCGCCGAGGTCTATCAAATATGGAAGAAGGAGATTCTGTTGCTCGATGACGAGAACAACGAAATGCTGCTGCCCAAGAGCGAGCAGATTCCTTCGGACTTTTACCGCAAGGGCGAGACCGTCCGCGCCGTCATCGAACGGGTGGACAACAAGAACAACAACCCCAAGATCATCCTTTCGAGAACATCGCCCGCTTTCCTGGAGCGTCTTTTCGAATTGGAGGTGCCTGAGATCCACGACGGCCTGATCACCATCAAGCGCGTAGCCCGCATCCCGGGCGAACGGGCCAAGATTGCCGTGGAATCCTACGACGACCGCATCGATCCGGTCGGCGCCTGTGTCGGTGTCAAGGGGGCCCGCATTCACGGCATTGTCCGCGAGCTGAGAAACGAGAATATCGATGTCATCAACTATACCCCGAACATCAGCCTGTTCATCCAGCGTGCCCTGAGCCCTGCCAAGATCTCTTCCATCCGTCTGGACGACGAGGCCCGTCAGGCTTCCGTCTGGCTCCGTCCCGAAGAGGTTTCCCTGGCCATCGGCAAGAATGGTATGAACATCCGCCTGGCCAGCATGCTGACAGGCTACACCATCGATGTCTTCCGTGAAACCGACGAGGTGGAAGAAGATGATATCTATCTGGACGAATTCAAGGACGAAATTGACGAATGGGTCATCAACGCCCTGAAAGCCATCGGCTGCGACACGGCCCGCAATGTACTGGCTCTTCCGCGCGAGACGCTGATTGAAAAAGCCGACCTGGAAGAATCCACCGTGGACGAAGTCCTGGCTATCTTGAAAGCCGAGTTTGACGAATCAGAAAACTAATCATATGCCGGTCAGATTACAGAAAGTAGCAAAAGAAGTGAACGTGGGAGTTTCCACCCTGGCGGAATTCCTGCGTAAGAAGAACATCATGGTGGAGGACGATCCCAACACCAAGGTGACGGACGAGGCCTATGAACTCTTGTGGAAGGAGTTTGGCCACGGCGAAATGCCGAAACGCGAGGAAAAACCTGCTCCTGTGGTCGAAAAACCGAAGGAGGAAGAACCGAAGATCGTCGAAAAAGAGCCTGTCAAGGAAGAGGTGAAGGCCCCGGTCGCCGAACCGGAACGTCCCCGGGTCAAAGTGCTGGGCAAGATCGACGAATCCGTGCTGTCTCCTTCGAAGAGCAAGGAAAAAGCCGCCCCTGCACCGGCCAAGGAAGAGAAACCGGCAGAGAAGCCCGTTGTCGTGAAAGAGCAGCCTGAACCTCAGGCCAAAGACGAGCAGGCTCCTGTCGAGGAGGCTCCGCAGGCCGGGCCGGTGGAGGACCAACCCGCCGTCTCTCCCGACGTAGAGGTCCGGGAAGAACCGCAACAGCCGGTCCAAAGCGCTCCCGAACCCGAAGAGGAAGCCCCGGCCGACCAGACAGAACGGCCGGAGGAGGAACAAACCGATGCCAAGGAGCCGGAAATATTCTCTTTGAGCCACAAGCTGACCACCAATATCAAAGTCGTCTCGACCATCGATCTGGACTCGATCAACCAGTACACCCGCCCCAAAAAGAAAACCAAACAGGAAAAGCAGAAGGAGCAGGAGGAACGTCGTCAGCGGGAACAGGCCGAGAAGAAGCAGCGGGTCGAAGCCGCCAAGGCGGCCCGTCCGGGTGCCGGCGAGGCCGGAGACTCCGTCTCGGAAGGAGAGCATGGCCAGGGCAAGAAAAAGCGGAACCGTATCCGCGACGGCAAGATCCGTATCGATAGTTCTGCCGACTTTTCTTCGGGCAGCTATGGCAGCGATCGCCAGAGGGAAAGCGCCAAAGGCGGCAAGCATGGCAAGAAGCCCTTGCTGAAGACGGAAGTCAGCGACGAGGATGTCTCGCGCCAGATCAAGGAAACGCTGGCCCGTCTGAGCACCAAGCCCAAGAAGGGTGTCAAATACCGCAAGGAAAAACGCGAAGCCGTTTCCCAGCGTCAACAGGAAATGGAAGAGCGTGAAGCCCTCGAATCGAACATCATCAAGATCACCGAGTTCGTAACGGTCAACGATCTGGCCAGCATGATGAACGTGCCGGTCGTACAAGTCATCTCCAAATGTATGGAAATGGGTCAGATGGTCTCTATCAACCAGCGTCTGGATGCCGAAACCATCAACATCGTGGCCGACGAATTCGGATTCACCACCGAATATGTCAGCGCCGAAGTCATGCAGGCCATCCATGAGGATGAGGACAAGGAGGAAGATCTCGTGCCGCGTCCCCCGATCATCACGGTCATGGGTCATGTGGACCATGGTAAGACCTCTTTGCTCGACTATATCCGCAATGCCAATGTCATTGCCGGTGAGGCCGGCGGTATCACCCAGCACATCGGTGCCTACAGCGTGACGCTCGACGACGGCCGCGAAATCACCTTCCTCGATACCCCGGGTCACGAAGCCTTCACCGCCATGCGTGCCCGTGGTGCCAAACTTACCGACATCGCCATCATCATCGTGGCTGCCGACGACAATGTCATGCCGCAGACCGTGGAAGCCATCAACCATGCTTCCAATGCCGGTGTACCTATTGTCTTTGCCATCAACAAGATAGACAAGCCGACGGCCGATCCCGAGCGTATCAAGCAGGAACTGGCCGAAATGAACTACCTGGTCGAAGACTGGGGCGGCAAATACCAGTCGCAGGATATTTCCGCCAAGAAGGGGCTGAATGTCAAGGAACTGCTCGACAAGGTCCTGCTCGAAGCCGAAATGCTCGACCTCAAGGCCAATCCCAATCGCCGGGCCGTAGGCAGTATCATCGAGTCGTCGCTTGACAAGGGCCGCGGCTATGTGGCCACGGTGCTGGTCCAGAACG
Source organism: Bacteroidales bacterium (assembly GCA_017958305.1). GTDB lineage: Bacteria > Bacteroidota > Bacteroidia > Bacteroidales > UBA1402 > UBA1757. Next base: position 9,138 of record JAGDCW010000005.1, read on the forward strand.
GCACGCTCAAGATTGGCGACATCTTGGTGGCCGGTATCTACCACGGACGTGTCAAGGCCATGTTCAACGAACGCGGTCAGAAGATAGAAACCGCCCATCCGGGACAGCCGGCCCTGATTTTGGGTCTGAACGGCGCCCCGCAGGCCGGTGACAACTTCAATGTGATGGAAACCGAGCAGGAAGCCCGCGAAGTGGCCACCAAGCGCGAGCAATTGCAGCGCGAACAGGGCCTGCGCACGGGCAAGATACTCACGCTGGCCGAAATAGGCCGTCGTATTGCCGTGGGCAACTTCCGCGAACTGAACATCATCGTCAAGGGCGACGTGGACGGTTCGGTCGAAGCCCTGTCGGATTCACTCATCGAACTGAGTACCGAACAGATACAGGTGAACGTCATCCACAAGGCCGTGGGTCAGATTTCCGAATCGGATGTCACGCTGGCCTCTGCCTCCGATGCCATCATCGTCGGTTTCCAGGTGCGTCCTTCGCTGCCTGCCCGCCGCATGGCCGAGCACGAAGGCGTGGATATCCGCCTGTATTCCGTCATCTATGCTGCCATCGAGGAAGTCAAGTCGGCTATGGAAGGCATGCTTTCGCCCGAAATCAAGGAGGAAATCCTGGGTTCGGCCGAGGTGCGCGAGACCTTCAAGATTTCCAAAGTGGGTACCGTGGCCGGTTGTATGGTCAAGGACGGCAAGATCAAGCGTGGCTGCAAGGTGCGCCTGATCCGCGACGGTATCGTCATCTACACCGGCGAACTGGATTCGCTCAAGCGTTTCAAGGACGACGCCAAGGAAGTGACGGTCGGATTCGAGTGCGGTATGAGCATTGTCGGCTACAACGACATCAAGGTAGGCGACTACATCGAATCTTTCGAGGAACACGAAGTCAAACAGTCGCTCTAAAGAAATGAACGTCATCGATATTGTTGCGGTCATCTTTGCGGTCATCGCCCTGATTGACGGCTGTCGCAAGGGACTGGTCCGCTCTGTCGGCAACCTGGCGGCTCTCATCGGCAGTATTCTGCTGGCCCGGAAGACCTGCCTCCAGGTCAGCCCCTGGGCGGTCGACCTTTTGCCTCAGGTCGATGCCCGTGCCGTACAGATATTGACTTTTGTGGTCATATTGATGGTCGCCTATGTGCTGCTGTCCATTGTTGTCGGATTGCTCGACAAAGCGGTCAAGGCAGTGTTCCTGGGCTGGCTCAACCGCTTGCTGGGCGGAGTGTTGTCGTTCCTGATCAGCTTTTTCGTGCTCAGCATCCTGCTCAATGTCTATGAAGCGGTCGATAAAAAGCATGTGCTCATCGACGAGCAGACCATAGGCAATTCCATCTGTTACGATACTGTCCTGCATTTTGCCCCCACGCTGTGGCCGATGCTCGGCTTCGACGCCGTCTCCTGGCCGCAGTTGCCCTCCCTCGGGAAAGAGGAGGCCGAGGACGACGGAGTGATGAATCTCTGAAACAGGTAGTGCCATGAAGCAGTCTTCGGAGAAACATATTATAGAAGAGGTCACCGCCGGAGAATACAAATACGGCTTTGTCTCCGACATCGAGACAGAAGTGATTCCCAAGGGGCTGAACGAAGAGGTGATACGCCTCATCTCGGCCAAGAAGCAGGAACCCGGCTGGCTGCTCGATTTCCGGCTGAAGGCTTTCCGCTATTGGCAGACACTGACGATGCCCCGTTGGGCCCATCTTGACATCCCCGAGATAGATTTCCAGGATATCGTCTATTATGCCGCCCCCCGCAAGGAGCATCCCCGGCAGGCCGGGGAATTGGACCCCGATTTGGTCAAGACTTTCGACCGCCTGGGCATTCCCTTGCAGGAGCGCGAAATGCTGGCCGGCGGCGGTACGGCCGTCGATGCCGTCATGGACAGTGTCTCGGTCAAGACCACCCAACAGGAGGCTCTTTCCAAACTTGGCATCATCTTTTGTTCGATGAGCGAGGCCGTGCGTGAGCACCCCGATCTGGTCAAGCAATACCTGGGCAGCGTCGTGCCCTATCGCGACAATTTCTTTGCGGCCCTCAACTGTGCGGTCTTCAGTGACGGCTCGTTCGTCTATATTCCCAAGGGCGTGCGCTGCCCGATGGAGCTTTCGACCTATTTTCGCATCAATGCCCTCAATACCGGTCAGTTCGAACGCACGCTCATCGTGGCCGACGACGACAGTTATGTGAGCTACCTGGAAGGTTGTACGGCTCCCATCCGCGACAACAGCCAGTTGCATGCCGCCATTGTCGAAATCGTGGTGCACGACCGGGCCGAGGTCAAGTATTCGACGGTCCAGAACTGGTATCCGGGCGACAAGAACGGCCGGGGAGGCATCTACAATTTTGTCACCAAACGCTGCCTGTGCAAGGGCGTTGCTTCCAAAATATCGTGGACCCAGGTGGAGACGGGTTCGGCCATTACCTGGAAATATCCTTCCTGCGTGCTGGCCGGCGACCGTTCGGTGGGTGAGTTCTATTCGGTGGCTGTCACCAACAACCACCAGCAGGCCGATACCGGCACCAAGATGATCCATCTGGGCAGTGACAGCCGCAGTACCATCGTCTCGAAAGGTATCTCGGCCGGCAAGAGCCAGAACAGCTACCGCGGTCTGGTGCGTGTGGCACCCGGGGCGGCCCGTGTCCGCAACCATTCCCAATGCGACAGTCTGCTGCTGGGCGACCGTTGCGGCGCACACACCTTTCCTTATATGGACATCAACAATGAGACGGCGGTGGTGGAACACGAGGCCACGACTTCGAAAATCAACGAAGAGCAGCTGTTCTATTGCAACCAGCGCGGCATTTCGACCGAGGAGGCTGTCGGCCTGATCGTGAACGGCTATGCCAAGGAAGTGTTGAACAAATTGCCGATGGAGTTTGCCGTCGAGGCGCAAAAACTCCTGCAAGTGTCCTTGGAGGGCAGTATCGGATAATTAAAAGACGAGACTATGTTGTTAGAAATCAAGAATCTTCACGCCAATATCGGAGACAAGGAAATCCTCAAGGGCATCAACCTCAGTATCAACGAGGGCGAGATCCATGCCATCATGGGACCGAACGGCTCGGGCAAGAGCACGCTGTCGGCCGTGCTGACGGGCCATCCCGCCTATACGGTCACGGAGGGTGAAGTCTTCTTCAAAGGGAAGAACCTGCTGGAAATGTCTCCCGAGATCCGCTCCCGCGAAGGGCTCTTCCTGAGCTTCCAATATCCGGTGGAAATCCCCGGGGTGAGCATGGTCAATTTCATGCGGGCCGCTGTCAACGAACATCGCAGTTACCGTGGCGAGAAGGCCTTGAACGCTTCGGAGTTCCTCAAGCTGATGCGTGAGAAACGTGCCTTGGTGGAGATGGACAACAAATTGGCCAACCGTTCCGTGAACGAGGGCTTTTCCGGAGGGGAGAAGAAACGCAACGAGATTTTTCAGATGGCCATGCTCGATCCGGTGCTTTCCATCCTGGACGAAACCGACAGCGGCTTGGACATCGATGCGCTCAGGGTGGTTGCCGAGGGCGTGAACAAAATCCATACCCCGCAGAAGGCATGTGTGGTCATCACCCACTATCAGCGCCTGCTGGACTATATCCGCCCCGACATTGTCCACGTCCTCTACCAGGGACGCATTGTCAAGACGGGCGATTTTTCGCTGGCTACCCGTCTGGAAAAAGACGGCTACGATTGGATCAAACAGGAATTGGGAGAATAGCATGGAGGCTCTGGACACATATCGCCGTCTGTTTGGGAACTATCGCTCTGTGTTGCGGATGAATTCCGCTCCTCAGATGGATGCCTGTCGCGATGAGGCGGCTGCCCGTTGGCTGCAGGCGGGTTTCCCTTCGACCCGGTCGGAGGCCTATCGTCATTTCGACCTGCAGGAGGCCCTGTCCATAGACTACGGCATGAACCTCTACCGACTGGGCGTACCGGCCCATCCCGGCGATGTCTTCCGTTGCGATGTGCCCAGTCTTTCGACCCAGCTGTTTTTCATCGTCAACGATCTGTATTATCCCTCCAAGCGGCCGGTGCAACTGCCCGAAGGAGTTTTGTGCGGCAGTCTCGATGCCATGCTGCGCGAGCACGCCGATCTCTTGCAACCATATTATCATCAGCTTTGCCGGCAGGATGACGACGCCATGGCGGCCATGAACACGGCCTTCTGTCAGGATGGTTTTGTCTTGTATGTGCCCGACCATGTGGTCATCGACAAGCCCATCCAGCTGATCCAAATGTTCCAGGGAGAGATAGATATCATGGCCACCCGCCGTCTGTTGGTGGTGCTCGGACAAGGGACTTCGGCCTCCTTGATTGTCTGCGACCATGCCATCACGTCGAGCCGTTATTTTTCCAACCAGGTGGCCGAGATTTTTGTGGGCAAGGATGCCTCCCTCTCGTACTACGAAATGGAGATGACCCACGACAAAACCTGCCGGGTGGCCAACACCTATATCCGGCAGGAGGAAGGCTCCCGTTTCCTGACTCAGATGTCTGGATTGGAGAATGGCCTCACACGCAACAATATCACCCTCACCTTCGCAGGCCGTCACGCCTCGGCTTCCCTGTCGGGATTGACCCTTCTGAGCCGCAACCAGCAGACCGACAACCATGTCCTGGTCGATCATGCGGTGCCCGATTGCCAGAGCGACCAACTCTACAAATATGTGCTCGACGACGAATCCCGGGCTGTGTTTGGCGGTCGCGTCCTGGTGCGTCCCGATGCCCAACGCACCGAAGCCCGTCAGTCGAGTGCCAGCCTGTGCAGTACAGAACGGGTACAGATGTGGGCCCAGCCGCAGCTGGAGATATACGCCGACGATGTAAAGTGCGGCCACGGCTCGGCCACCGGGCAAATCGACGAGAACGCCCTGTTCTATATGCGGCAGCGCGGACTGAGCGAAGAGGAAGCCCGGATGTTTTTGAAATTTGCCTTCGCTTCGCAGGTGACAGACCGTATCGAGTTGGGTCCCCTGCAGGACCGTATGCGTATGTTGGTGGGCAAGCGCTTCCGTGGCGAACTGGCCAAGTGCATCGATTGCAAAATTTGCCCCTAGGAGAAAGAAAAGATGATGGATATCAATAAGATAAGAGAAGATTTTCCCATATTGTCGGAAATAATCTACGACCGTCCGCTGGTCTATCTCGACAATGCCGCCACGACCCAGAAGCCCTGGCCGGTAATCCGTTGCCTGGAGGAGGGATATCGCCGGCACAATGCCAATGTCCATCGCGGAGTCCATTTCCTGAGCATGGCGGCCACGGAAGCCCACGAGGCGGCCCGCGCCCGGGTCAGGGATTTCCTTGGGGCTGCCTCGGCCGAAGAAATCGTCTTCACCCGCGGTACGACCGAAGCGGTCAATCTGGTGGCTTTCTCGTTTGGCGAAACCTATTGCCGCGAGGGCGACGAGATGGTGGTGTCGGTCATGGAGCACCATTCCGACATAGTGCCCTGGCAGATGCTCTGCGAGCGTCGCAAAATGCGGCTGAGAGTCATCCCGATGAATGACCGGGGCGAATTGCTCCTGGACGAGTACGAAAAGTTGCTCGGCCCCCGCACACGCCTGGTGGCCGTAGCCCATGTGTCCAATGTGCTGGGAACGGTCAACCCTGTCGGTGAAATGATTGCCACGGCCCATCGGCACGGTATTCCTGTCTTTATCGACGGAGCCCAGGCCGTGCCGCATATGAAGGTGGATGTCCAGGCGCTGGACGCTGATTTCTACGCCTTTTCGGCCCATAAGATCTACGGTCCCACCGGCTTGGGAGTGCTGTACGGCAAAAAACGCTGGTTGGAGGAAATGCAACCCTACCAGGGGGGCGGCGAGATGATCGACCAGGTGCATTTCGAAAAGACCACCTACAATGTCCTGCCCTACAAGTTTGAGGCGGGTACGCCCGATTTCATCGGCACCACAGCCCTGGCTGCCGCCTTGGATTACGTGGAGTCCTTGGGTATGGACCGGATTGCCCGCTACGAGTCCCAGCTGTTGCAATATACCGAGGAGCGGCTGTCGGCCCTGCCCGGCCTGAAGATTTACGGACAGGCCGCCCACAAGAGCGCTGTCGTTTCGTTCCGTTTGGGCGACATCCATCCCTACGATACCGGTCTGTTGCTCGACAAACTGGGTGTGGCGGTCCGCACCGGGCATCATTGTGCCCAGCCCCTGATGGAGCGATTGGGCATCGACAGTTGTGTCCGTGCCTCATTCTCGTTTTACAACACACGCGAAGAGACAGACTCGCTCTGCGCTGCGCTGGAACGCATCCGCAAAATGTTTTAATGCTATCCGCTATGATGAGTATCAACGAAGTACAAGAAGACATCGTCGCCTCCTTCGCCGAACTGGAGGACTGGATGGACAAATATCAGCTGCTCATCGACATGGGCAACGACCTGAAACCCCTCGACGAACAATACAAGAAACCCCAGTACCTGATCGAAGGCTGTCAGAGCCGGGTCTGGCTCTATGCCCGTTACGAGAAGGAAAGCGGCTTGGTTTTCTATGAAGCCGAAAGCGACACGGTCATTGTCAAGGGACTGGTCTGTCTTTTGCTGAAGGTCTTGTCGGGCCGCACTCCCGATGAAATACTCAATGCCGACCTGTTCTTTGTCGAGCGGATCGGACTTAAGGAGCATCTCTCACCGACCCGTTCCAACGGTCTTCTGTCGATGATCAAGCAAATCCGCTCCTACGCCCGGGTTTTCAAAATGCAGGCTTAGTCTTCTTTGTTTTCAACCTTTTTTTTCCTGCGGAGGGCTTGCCAGACGAAGTAGGCCGCCAACAGGACACCCACGGCCAGGAAACCGTAGCCGATTTCGTGGCTGTAGTGATTGACCGTGTCCATCAGCTGATCTTTGGGCAGGATCTGGTAGAAATAGTAGCCCAGGCCCACCAGCACGGTGTTCCAGATGCCAGCTCCCAGGGCCGTGTAGAGCAGGAATACCGACAATTTCATCTTGGCCAGGCCTGCCGGGATGGAAATCAATTGTCTGACAACCGGGATGAGCCGCCCGATCAGGGTGGAGACGATGCCGTGTTTACGGAAAAACTCCTCGGCCCGCTCGATTTTCTCGCCGCTGAGCAGCAGCACATGACCCAACCGGCTGTCGGCAAACTTGTAAACGAGCGGCCGGCCGATCCACAGCGACAGATAATAGTTGACCAGGGCTCCGATGCAGGCGCCGACCGTGGCAAAGAATATCACCAGGAAGACGTTCATCTCGCCGGCGGCTGCGTTGTAGGCGGCCGGCGCCACGACGATTTCCGAGGGGAAGGGAATGAACGAACTCTCAAGAGCCATCAGCAGTGTCACCGTCCAATAGTTGATATGGTCGAGGCACCACTGGATAAA
>JAGDCW010000039.1 GCA_017958305.1 Bacteroidales bacterium
CCGATGGCCGTTGCCGGATAGTTGTCGCCCGCGATGACGGCCACGTTGATGACCTTGGCCGAGACGCCCTTCACCTTCTCCTTGCGGAAACGGGGATCGATGGGCGAGTGGTCCTCGAACCACTGGGCGTTGCCGCTGATGATCTCGGTGCGCTTCGACGCCTCGCGGTCGCGGAAATTGACGATGCCTTCCCAGGATGCCTTGCGGCCGAGCGGGTCGTCATAGTCCTCGATGAAGCCGTTCACGAAGTCGACGTCGCTCTGCTTGTCGCCGACCCAGGTGATGTTGTACTGGTCCCACATCCGCAGGTCGCCGGTGCGGTAGTAGTCGATAAGTTCGGCGATGTACTTGCGCTGGACATCGTTTTCTGCCACATTGGCGGCTTTTTCCAGGTGCTCGATGATGGTCTCGATGGCCGGTCCGTAGAGGCCGTCGGCCTTCCACTTCAGTTCGACGATCTTCCCGTCCTCTTTCACCAGCTTGCTGTTGAGGCCGTAGCTGATGGGATGCGGGTCGGAAGGATCTTCCATCTTGGTATAGAAGTCATTGACTTCCTGCGCCGTGACGCCGTCGTAGAAGTTCACGGCCGAAGCTTCGACCAGGTCTTTTTCCGTTCCCTGATACTGCAGGGTCGGGTACAGGTCGGGATCGTAGATCACGTCCAGCAGGAAAGCAGTGCGCTCCTTGTCAGCCCCCACGGCCTCGGCGAGCCGCTCAAAATAAGCGCGGCTGCAAGCCGGGAAGAACTTGTCGTTGGCATAGTGGTGATGGATGCCGTTGCTGAAGAAAACGCGCTTCGCGTACACCAGGAAATCCTGAAAATCGGCCGATTTGCGGTCTCCGGCATAATTTTCGAGGATGTTCTCGAGCAGATGACGGATTTCCAGGTTATGCTTGAAGTTCTGGTCCCACGTAATGTCACGGCCCGACTTGGCCGCTTCGCAGAGATGGTAGATGTATTCCTTCTGCTGCAGGGTGAGGTCTTCCCACCCGGGCACCTGGTAGCGGAGCACTTCGATGTCCGCGAATTCGTCGATGGAGTATTTGAAGTCGGGATCGCCGGTTTTCGATCCGCAGGAGGTCAGCACCAGACCCAGCCCGGTAATGATCATCATGGCTTTTAAGAAACGCATATTGTATAGAGTTTTTTGACTATTTCTTGACAAAGATAATATTTTTTCATATCATTGCCTTATGAAGCGATTCTGTGTACTGATCCTTGCGGCATTCTGCCTGACATCCTGCCACTGGTTCGAACCATCGGGCAAGGACAGGCAGGCCCTCCTCATCTACCTCGCAGGCAATAACAGCCTCTCCGCCGAAGGCGAGGCCGACCTATACGACATTGAACAATCCTGGCTCCCCAGCGTCCGCGACAAGGACAAGGGCGTGCTCATTTTTTATCATTTTTCCGACGGCGTGCCGACGCTGAGCCGGTTCTACAAGGACCGCAGCGACGTGACGGTGGAAGATGTCATCAAGACCTATCCCACCAGCACCAATTCAGCATCTGCCGCTACGCTGGCCACCGTCCTGGCAGACGCCGAGAATGCCTGGCCGGCAGAACGCCACAGCCTGATCCTGTGGTCGCACGGCTCCGGATTCCTTCCGGAAGGCTATTATGCACAGCCCAAGGAAATGGCCGCTCCCGGTGACAGGCTGACGGACGCGGGGCCCGATCCTTATGCCTGGATGGTCAAGGCCGGCGACGGCAGCAAGAGTTTCGGCGAGGACCATGGCAGCGAGATGGACATCAAGGAAGTCAGCCAGGCGCTCGGCGTCAACAAGTACGAATTCATCCTGTTCGACGCCTGCCTGATGGCCAACGTCGAAATCGCCTACGAGTTGCGCAACAACTGCGACTACCTGCTTTTCTCTCCCACGGAAATCCTGGCCGACGGCTTCCCGTATGAGAAAATGGTCCAGCCCGTCTTTTCGCTCAATGCAAAGGATGCGCTCAAAAACATTGCAGTCAGCTATATGGAACACTACCGGGCGATGACGGGCGATTTCCAGTCTGCGACGGTCACCATTGTGGAAACCGCCGGCCTGCCCGCCCTGGCATCGGCTTGCAAACCCATCTTCCAGAACCATCAGGACCGCATCCTGACACTCGACCGATCCCAGGTACAGCCCTATTTCCGTTTCAACAAGCACTGGTTCTACGATCTCGACCATTTTGTACAGCAGGTGGCTACCGATGCCGAATACCAGCAGTTCAAAAATGCGCTCGCCGGCGCCGTCATCTTCAAGGATACGACCGAGAAGTTCCTCGGCATTGAGATGAAGAATGTCTCGGGCCTTAGCGTCTACATCCCCCGTGCCGAATACACGGTGCTCAACACCTATTATAAAACCCTCGCCTGGAACCAGGCCACCGGCCTGGTGCAATAAAAAAACACCCCCCGCTCTGCCGAACGGGGGTTGTTTTTCATTACTGGCTCAGACTATTTCTTGTTCTTGAAATAGCGGTTGTAAAGGCCTTCGAAGCCCTTGCCGTGGCGCGCCTCATCCTTGGCCATCTCATGGATGGAGTCGTGGATGGCGTCATAGTTGAGCTGTTTTGCGCGGGTGGCGATGGCTTTCTTGCCCTCGCAGGCACCGGCCTCAGCCTCCATGCGTTTCTTCAGGTTGGTTTCGGTATCCCACACCATCTCGCCGATCAGTTCGCAGATCTTGGCAGCATGCTCGGCCTCTTCCCAGGCGTAGCGCTTGAAGGCGTCGGCCACCTCGGGATAGCCCTCGCGGTCGGCCTGACGGCTCATGGCCAGGTACATGCCCACTTCGGAACATTCCCCGCGGAAATGATCCTGCAGGCCCTGCCAGACTTCGGGATCGCAGCCCTTCGCTACGCCGAGCTTATGCTCGTCAACGAAGGTCAGGCCGCTGTCGCTCTGAACCAACTCATTGAATTTTGCTTTCGGGGCCTTGCACTGGGGGCATCTTTCGGGAGCCTCGGGGCCTTCGTGTACATAACCGCAAACGGTGCAGATCCATTTTTTTGCCATAGTGTTTCGTATTTTTACAGGTTTTTAATTTAGAATTATTATAATCTATTGCAAATATATGCATTATTCAACGATTTACAAAAAATTTTCATACCTTTGCAGCCTGCTGAAAAGGGAACCCTTTTGGTGCAATGGGAGCCGGGCCCATCCCGGCTTGAGTAACACATTTTAACACAAACACAATGAAGCATTTCGAACTCAAAGGTAAGAAGAGAATTACCGGCAAGAAGGCCGACGTCAAGAGCGTCCGCAAAGAAGATCGCGTGCCCTGCGTCATCTACGGCGCTGGCATCGAAAACGTATCTTTCTCCGTCGATGAGAAGGAGTTGAAGGGTCTCACCCACACCCCGTACTCTCACATCGTGGACCTCGACATCGAAGGGGAAGGCCACCAGGCCATCCTCAAGGCGATCCAGTACCACCCGGTCACCGACCGTGCCCTCCATGTGGACTTCCTCGCCCTCGACCCGTCCAAGCCCGTTACCATCAACGTCCCCATCAAGATCACCGGCAACTCCATCGGTGTCCGCCAGGGTGGCAAACTGAACGTCCCGACCCGCAAACTCAAAGTCTGCGGCATGATTGACAACCTGCCCGACGAACTTCCCGTGGACATCACGAACCTCGGTCTGGGCAAGCAGATCAACGCCGGCGACCTCAAGGACGATGGTTTCCAGATTGTTTCGCCGAAGGGTACGCTGGTTTGCGCTGTACGCGCCACCCGCAACTCCACC
>JAGDCW010000040.1 GCA_017958305.1 Bacteroidales bacterium
TGTCTTGGGATGGCAGACACTTTGGAGGGTGCAGCCACGACAAAGGTCGCTGTCTTTGTCGTATTTTTGGCCACACTCTTTACCGCCTTTCTTGCCGCCGCAGCCACAAGAGCAGGACTGCTTTTTCCGCCCCAGGCCGAAGATAAAGCGGATAGAGACCACCACGGCGACAGCCACAATAATATAGGTGATGATTTCCTGCACCATAAGCGTTCGATCGAAAAAAACTACACCAGCAGACCGCCTATCTGGAATACCAGGAAGCTGGCCACCCAGGCCACCCCGATCTGGTAGAGCACGGCAATCCAGGCCCAGCGCCGGCCGGCCTCTTTGGAGATGGCCGTGATGGTGGCGATACAGGGGCAATAGAGCAAGATGAAAATCATAAAGGCATAGGCCACCAGGGGCGTGAACACTGGTGAGCCGTCCGCGTAGCTCTGGCTCTGCAAACTGGTCTGCAGGGAGGTCGAATGCTCATCGACATCGCCGTCGCCCTGATAGAGGATGCCCATGGTCGAGACCACGATTTCCTTGGCCGACAGGCCGGTGAGCAGGCTGGCACCCATCTTCCAGTCGAAGCCCAGAGGCTTGACCGCCGGCTCGATGATACGGCCCAACTGACCGATATAGGACTGCTCCATCTGGGCCATGCTGTCCTCCCCTTTCCGATGCGGAAAATAGCTCAACGCCCAGATGATGATGGAGGCAAACAAAATGACCGTACCCATCTTCTTGAGATACTGCGCCGACTTGTCCCACATGTGGATGAGCGTGTTGCGAAGAGTCGGCAGGCGGTAGGGCGGCAACTCCATGACGAAATGGTCGTCTTCGTTCTTGAAGGCCAGCTTCTTGAACAGCAGCGCTGTGAGGATGGCCACGATGATGCCCACCAGGTAGATGCTGAGCAGCACCAGGCCCTGGTTGCGGGTGAAGAAGGCGCCGACCAGCAGCAGATAGACCGGCAGACGGGCCGAGCAGGAGAAAAACGGCACCGTGAGGATGGTGAGGATGCGGTCTTTGCGGTTTTCGAGCGTGCGGGTAGCCATGATGGCCGGCACACTACAGCCGAAACCGATCAAATAGGGGATGAACGACTTGCCATGCAAGCCGATGCGATGCATCAACTTATCCATGATGAAGGCTGCGCGGGCCATATAGCCGCTATCCTCCAGCAGGGAGATGAACAAAAACAGGATCAGGATGTTGGGCAGGAACACCAGCACACCGCCCACGCCTGTGATGATGCCGTCGCAAAGCAGGTCGTTGAACATGCCTTCGGGCAGCAGGCGGCCGATCCATCCAGCCAGCCAGGCCACACCCTCTTCGAGCCATTCCTGCGGATAGGCGCCCAGGGTGAAGGTGGTCTGGAACATGACCCACATAAACAGGATGAGCACCGGGAATCCCAGCCAGCGGTTGGTCAGCACCGTGTCCAGGGCATACTGCATGCGGCGCTTGTCCTCGCGGCTGTGGGTGAGGGTCTCACTGAGGGCTCCGCGGATAAAACCGTATTTCAAATCGGATATGATGGCCGTGATATCGTCGTGGCAGGTCCTTTCCAACTGATCGCGACAAGTGTCGGCGGCCTCCTTGATGGCCTTGTAGTTGGGCAGCGACGACATCTCGCGATGGATCACGCTGTCGTCTTCGATGAGTTTGAGGGCGACATAGCGGCCGTGGTAGCGGTCTCTCACGCTTTGGTTGACTTCGACCAGGGCCTTGACCGTGGCAATGGCTGCTTCGGCATCCTCGCCGTAGTTGATATGGATATGTTTGGTCTGCAGCCCGTTCTGATAGAGCATCGTGATGGCTTCCAGCACATCCTCCAGTCCCTGTCCCGTCTTGGACACGGTCGGGATGATGGGGAAACCGAGCATCTCGGACAGACTGTCGATGTCGAGCCGGTCGCCCGAGGCCTCCAGTTCGTCGTACATATTCAGGGCCATCACCATCGGCAGGTTCAGGTCGATGAGCTGGGTGGTGAGAAACAAGTTGCGCTCCAGATTGCCGGCATCCACGATGTTGAGCACCAGGTCGGGATGGTGCTGGGTGAGAAACTCCCTGACATAAAGCTCTTCGGGGCTGTATTCCGTGAGGGAATAGGTGCCCGGCAGATCGACCAGGTGGATGGTGTAGCCTTTGTGGTGGAAGACGCCAGTCTTGGCATCGACCGTGACGCCGCTGTAATTGCCTACCTTCTCCCTCATGCCGGTGGCATGGTTGAAAAAAGAGGTCTTGCCGCAGTTGGGGTTGCCCACCAGGGCCACGGTGATCTTGTTTCCGAGTTCGGTCACTTCGGCTTGGACATGCTCTTCGATGGTGCCGTGGAATTCAAAGTCGGGATGGGCGTCGCGGTCGAGCGGAACCACCTCGATGTTGGCAGCTTCACTGCGGCGCAACGAGATATGGCTCCCCATAATGCGATATTCGATCGGATCCATCAAGGGGGCGTTCTTGATGACATCGACTTCCTTGCCCTTGACGAAGCCCATTTCCTGAATGCGGTGGCGGAAACCTCCGTGACCGTGCACCTTGGCAATGACGCACCGGCTGCCTGCCGGTACCTGTGCCAATGTCCTGCCTATTGCCTCCATACGCAATCTTCCACTTTAAGTGATGCAAAGTTACGCTTTTCCTCCCACGCAAGCAA
>JAGDCW010000041.1 GCA_017958305.1 Bacteroidales bacterium
CCGTTGGCCCACTCAATCAGGTCGAGTGCCTCATCGGCCCACTCCTGCATATCCTCCATGGGAATGGCGTCCTGTGCCTGGCCGCGCATGCCCCAGCCGCCATTGGTGCCCTGGCAGCTTACACCGCAAGGCAGGATGGGCAGCGGTTCCATGCCCACATCCTCACAAAACTGGAAATATTCGAAATAACCCATTTCCATGCTCTGGTGGTAGCCCCAGGTGTTTTTGATGCCGCGACGCGTCTCACGGGGTCCCACCGTGGTCTTCCAGCGATAGGTGTCCCAGAATCCGTCACCGCCGCCGTGCACCACGCAACCTCCGGGGAAGCGCATGAACTTGGGATTCAGGTCGGCCAGGGCCTGGGCCAGGTCTTTGCGCAGACCATGTCCCTTGTAGGTGTCTTGCGGGAAAAGGGACACCATGTCGATCTCCAACACGCCGGTAGTCAGCGAGAGCAGTTGCAACGAGGCGCGATCGCAATCTTCGCCGGCCGTCAGCGTACACTCGTATTTTTTCCATTGGCTGCCCGATACCACGAGGGTTGTATCGGCCACGGCACGGGCCGGACTGCGGAATCCCTGTTCGGGAGCGGTCAGCACCACGCGCACCTGTTTGTCCTTGCCGTCGGGATTGCGCAGGAAAACCGAATAGTCGTATTTGTCACCTCCCTTCAAAAGGATGCCGTCGTAGCCGTTGTTCTGGATGCCCACACCGGTCCAGCCGTTGTAATCGTAGTAATGCCCCACGCGCTCGATTGTCAGGCGCATGTAGTTGGGGTTGTTGGGATGGATGGGATCCTGCTGCCTGGGCTCGAGATAACCCAGGGAATGACCGGGACGCACGGTGCGCCAGGCGGTGCCGGTGCCCCAGCCGTCCCGTTCAGAGGGGCTGAACTCAAAAGAGCCGTTCTGGACAAGTTCGGCACACAGGCCGCCGTCGGCCGACGAGCTGATATCCTCGAAGAAGATGCCTATGAGTTCATTACTGATTTTCTTGCCACCGGCGGGCGCCTTGACAGGTTTGGCGGCAACGGCCCCGAAAACAGCCGTTGCAAGCAATGCGAGCGTGACGATTTTTCTATTCATGACAATCATTCATTGGTCAGCACAAAAATAATCAAATTATTTTGGCTGTGTGTGGCAAAAGTAATAGCATTAATGTCTTCCGGCGAGCCATTTGCCGAAGAAGCGGTCATAGACCACATAGGCGTCGTCGTGACGACAAACGAGTTGCTTGTCGATGAGATGATCGAGGGCCATCTTGATGCTGCTTAATGCCGGAAGATGATGCTTGGCCGCAAACGACTGGGCCATGGGCGAATGTACCCGGCCTTCCTGGGCTATCGATTTGAGCAACAGCGCTTGGTTGTCGGTGAGCAGGGCGTAGTAGTTTTCGAAAACCTGGGATTGTTCCTGCACCAGTTCCTCAATGCATTTGGCGATGAGTTCTCTATCAATCATCTCCGTCGAATACTGAAAAAGTCGGTTGAGAATGGCCTGTACATACCAAGTTTGGCCATCGACCGTATCGTACAGGAAATCAAAATCACTTGCCGAGATTTCCCGTCCGGATGCCTTGAAAAAACGATTGGCAAAGTTTCTGTAAACACCCCGGTCGATGGGTGACAGGGAAATCATTTGCGAACTCAGGTAAAAAGGCCTTTTGGCCGAGAGGAACATCTCGGTCATCATATGCTGCTGGCTTCCTGCAAAAATAAAATACACATTGGGAATGAATTGTATGTACGAACGCAGCAGTGCCTCGGTCTGTTGTTCGGGATACTCGGTGATCTGTTGAAATTCGTCGATGGCAATGTAGCAACGCTTGCCAGACTGCTTGAGATATTCAAATATATCGCGCAGCGACTGTTCTCCTTGCCCGCGGGCGATGTCGACGGACAGTGTGGGTTTGCCGCTGATCTGGTCGAA
Source organism: Bacteroidales bacterium (assembly GCA_017958305.1). Lineage (GTDB taxonomy): Bacteria > Bacteroidota > Bacteroidia > Bacteroidales > UBA1402 > UBA1757. The sequence goes on from JAGDCW010000041.1 coordinate 1,929, forward strand.
GGTCAGGGTGGGACGGAGGCTGCCCAGCAGCGTGGTTATCTTGCGCATGGCGGCCTGGCTGGTGGTGTCCAATTGGCCCAATATGCTCTGTGCCATCAGCTCCACGAATTGGTCCAGATTTCTGGTGGAGAGGATATCGAGATAAAAGCACTCCGTCCCTGTGCTTTTGCTGCGGATTTCCTCAAAAACGCGATGTATCAATCCGGTCTTGCCGATCCTCCTGGGGGCAATCAGGGTAATATTGCGTTCGTTTTCAAGGGCATTGATGATGGATTCAACTTCGTTGACCCGGTCACAGAAGTACTCGGCTCCTTTGTAGCCGTAGATGACAAAGGGATTGTTCAATGACTTCATAATTTACGCTTCACTTTTTATGAAGCGCAAATTACGTAATTTTATTCCGACTTTCCAAATGTCGGGGATGAAATAGATGTTCCACTCTGGTAGAAACTCAGATACTCAGCGCCGAACCGGCGGGGTTGAGGGGGCCGGTTGTGATGGTCTGGACGGTGTTCTCCCAGTCGGCGCGAAAGGGAACTTCGACGCGGACGTAGTTTTCGGAAAAGCCCGACATGAGGCCCTTTTTGTTGCCGTGCTCGAAAAGGACGCGGAGCGGACGGCCCGTTTGAGAGCGGTAGAAGGCCAGGCGTTTTTCTTCGGAAAGGGCGTGCAACAGGTCGCTGCGCCGCTTCTTTTCGGCCTCCGACACCTTATGGTCTATCTTCAGGGCCTGGGTGCCCGGACGCTCCGAGTAGCTGAAGACATGCAACTGGGAGATGGGCAGGCCGGCCAGGAACTCGGCCGATGAGGCAAAGCGTTCGGGAGTTTCGCCCCTCATGCCCACGATGACATCCACCCCGATAAAGGCCTGGGGCATCACTTCTTTGATGCAGGCCACCCGCTGGGCGAAGAGTTCGCGGCGGTAGTGGCGGCGCATCAGGGCGAGCACCTCGTCGTCGCCCGACTGCAGGGGCAGGTGGAAATGCGGGGCAAAACGCCGCGATGAGGCCACGAAACGGATGATATCGTCGCTGAGCAGGTCGGGCTCAAGCGAGGAAATGCGATAGCGCTCGATGCCTTCGACCCGATCGAGCGCCTCGATCAGTTGTAGGAAGTTGCTGCCGTCCGAGCGGCCGAAGGTGCCGATGTTGACCCCAGTCAGCACGATTTCCTTGGCACCTTGCGCGGCGGCTTGCCGGGCTTGTTCCACCAGGGAATCGATAGAAGGGTTGCGGCTGCGGCCGCGGGCAAAAGGCACGGTGCAGTAGGAGCAGAAATAGTCGCAGCCGTCCTGTACCTTCAGGAAGCAGCGGGTGCGGTCGCCCCGGGCACAGGCGGGCAGGAAACGGGCGATGTCCTGGTTGGCGGTGGTGAGGATGCGGGCGGCCTCCTGCCGTCCTTCTTGTATATAAGGTAGCAGGTCGGTCTTGAAATCGGCCCCGACCACCAGGCTCACACCGGGAATGGCGGCCACTTCCTGGGGGCGCAGCTGGGCATAGCAGCCCGAGACGATGACGAAGGCCTCGGGGTATTCGCGGATGATGCGGTGGATGGCCTGGCGGTCCTTTTGGTCGGCTGTGCCGGTGACCGAGCAGGTGTTGACCAGGCAGACATCGGCCGCCTGGCCCATGGGTACCTGGCGGTAGCCGGCCTTTTCCAGCTGCTGCATCATGGCTGCGCTCTCGGCGAAGTTCAGCTTGCAGCCCAGGGTCTGTATCACTACCCGCTTGCCGGTCATCAGTAGCCCAGGATTTTCAACATGGCCTTGTAACTCTGCTCCTTGGCAAAGAGCTTGGTGTAGTATTCGCCTTCCTCGTCCACGTCGATGAGCACCATCTTGGGCGAAGGAATGAGACAGTGCTGGATGCCGCCGTAGCCGCTCAGGGCTTCCTGGTAGGCTCCGCAATGGAAGAACCCGATGTACTGCTCGCGGTCGGGCAGGATCTTGGGCAGATACACGGCGTTGGAGTGGGCTTCCGAGTTGTAGAAGTCTTCGCTGTCGCATGTAAGGCCGCCCAGGTGGACGCGCTGGTATTCCGAATCCCAGTTGTTGACGGCCAGCTGGATGAAGCGCTGGTCGATGGCCCAGGTGTCGGGCAGGGTGGTGATGAACGAGGAGTCGATCATGTTCCACAACTCGCGGTCGTTCTGCTGCTTCTGGTTGACGATGGAGTAGAGCATGGCGCCGCTCTCGCCCACGGTGAACGAGCCGAATTCGGTGAATTTGTGCGGCTCGAGCGTGTGGTTGTGGTTGCAGATGCTCTTGATCTGGGCCACGATTTCCTCGGCCATGTACTCGTAGTCGAAATCGGCGTCGAGCGAGCATTGGATGGGGAAGCCGCCGCCGATGTTGAGGCTGTCCAGCTCGGGGCAGTATTGTTTGAGCTCGCAATACAACTCGACGGCCTTGGTCAGTTCGTTCCAATAGTAGGCGGTGTCCTTGATGCCGGTGTTGATGAAGAAATGCAGCATTTTCAGCTTGACATTCTTCAGCGGCTTGATGCCGTTCAGATAATAGGGTATGATGTCGTTGTAGCGGATGCCCAGTCGGGAAGTGTAGAAGTCGAACTTCGGTTCTTCTTCCGAAGCAATGCGGATGCCGATCTGGAATTCCTGGTCGAAATCCTTGAGCAACTGATCGAGTTCGAACTTGTTGTCCAGGATGGGCATGGTGTTGACAAATCCGTTGGTGATGAGCCTTTGGATGTTCTCGATATACTGCGGACGCTTGAATCCGTTGCAAAGGATGAACTTCTCCTTGTCTATCTTGCCCTCTTCATACAAGGTCTCGATGAGGTTGATGTCGAAGGCCGAGGAGGTCTCCAGGTTGACATTCTGCTTGAGCACCTCGTCCAGTACAAAGGAAAAATGCGAGCTCTTGGTGCAGTAGCAATAACCGTAGTTGCCCTCGTAGTCGGCCTTGGCCATGGCCACGTTGAACATCTTCTTGGCCCGTTGGATGTTTTGCGAGATTTTGGGCAGATAGAAGATCCTGAGCGGCGTTCCGTATTGTTTGATGATGTCCATCAGGGGGATGCCGTACCACTGCAGGCTGTCGTCCTCGATGGAAAACTCGTCGTTCGGAAACTCGAAGGTCTGCTCAATCAGATGATAATACTTGTTCTTCATTTTTCACTTTGCGCCTTTAAAAGTGTTCTTGTTTGTAAAATCCGAATCACTTGGATGGGATGAATTTTTCCAATCCGCGTCACTTGGATTGTCCCGAATTGGCAAAAACGGGGCGGCAAAAGTAGTAATAAAATGGAGAAAACAAGGTTTTTGGACTGAAAATATGCCTTTAACGCGACAAAAACACTTCGCTGCTGCCTATTTCGCCCGAAATCGGGGGATGCTGCTTGACGATCCTGATGTCGATTTGTCTGACTTGGATGTAGCGCTCGCGCAGGTCGGTGCAGATTTTTTCGGCCAGGTGCTCGATGAGGTTGACCCTCTGTTGCATGATGGCTTTGATGCGGTCGTACACCTCGGCATAGTCGATGGTGTCTTCGAGACGGTCGCTGCGCCCGGCCGGTTGCAGGTCGGTGTAGAGTTTGAGGTGCACCACATAGTAGCCGCCTGTCTTTCTTTCCTGGGGAAGGCAGCCGTGGAAGCCGTAGAATCTCATGTCGTTCAGGGCGATGTAGTCCATTTTGCAGCGAAAAAAGTGACAAAATTGATTTTCCGCTTGCAAAAATAGTTATCTTTGCCGTCAACTTATTATCTTTGCATCAGTTTTTTACGAAATAAATACCACAGCATATGACTAAGGAAAAAGCAATCGCCAGCGGTGTGGTCCACAATACCATTGCAACGGGTACCCGCATTGTCGGCTCCATCATCGCCGAAAATGACTTCCGCGTGGACGGTGAGATAGACGGCGAAATGATTTGCCAGGGCAAGGTGGTCGTCGGTCACAGCGGCCTGATGAAGGGCAAACTCACCTGCATGAACGCCGAAATCGTGGGCCGTGTCGAAGGCGAGCTCAAGGTATCGGAAGTGCTGGTCCTCAAATCGACCGCTTCGGTCAATGGCGACATCAAGATCGCCACGCTGGTGGTCGAGCCTCATGCCAAGTTCAACGGCACCTGCGCCATGCTGCAGGATGCTCCCGCCGAAATGAAGGCTGCCACGGCCGGCACGGCCAAGGCTGCCGCAGCCCCCGCAGTCTAGCATTATGGAAACAGCCATCGCCGTTGCGGCCATCTTGTTTGGCATCATCGGTATCATCGGCAGCATAGTCCCGGGTATCGCCGGGCCGCCGTTGAGTTGGGTGGGCATGTTGCTCATTTATCTTTGGGGCGGCGGCACCGATGCCGGCGGATCTTCCCTTTCACTCACAGCCTTGCTTGTATGGCTGGGCATTGTGACCATCATCACCATCATGGATTATGTGGTGCCGGCCTACTTCACCAAAATGACCGGCGGCTCGAAAAAAGGCAGCTGGGGCGCCACCATCGGCCTGCTGGTCGGAATGTTCATCTCGCCGGTGCTTATGATCGTCTTGTCGCTGGCCGGCGCATTCCTCTTCGAACTGCTGCTGGCCGACAACACCCCCGGAGGCTCGATCAAGGCGGCACTGGGCACCTTCCTGGGCTTCCTGTTCGGCACGGGCATCAAACTCATCTGCACGGCCGTGATGATGTATCAAATCGTCGTTTACGCTTTCTAGCGCTTATCCACACTTGGAATACTCACAGTTGGAGCAGTGGGTGCAGCCTTCCTGCTTGACGAGCTGTCCGCCGCAATTGGGGCAGACTTCGCCTTTGATGATGCCGTCGGGCAGATAGTTCTTCAAAGCGCGTTCCACACCGTTTTTCCACGTGTTGATCGAGCGGCTGTCCAGTTCCAGGCTGCCCACCAGTTTGAGCACCTGGTCGATGGGCATGCCGTAGCGCAGCACACCCGAAATGAGCTTGGCATAGTTCCAATACTCGGGATTGAACTTGTCGGACAGGCCTTCGACCGTCGTCTTGTAGCCGCGTCGGTTGGAGAACTGGAAGTCGTAGCGCTTGCCGTTCTCATCGACGTTCTTGATGATCTTGCCGTGGGTGACGTTCTTGGGCAGGGCAATGCCGTCGTCATCGTCCTGGATACCGGTGAAGATTTCGTAGGGACGGCCGTTCTGCAGGCCGATGAAGGCGATCCATTTCTCCTTGTTGTTCTGGAAGCGCAGCACGTCGGCTTCGAGTTCCTTGGGGCGGACCAGCGTATGGGCCACGGGGATGGCGGCCGGCTCTTCTTTCTTGCCCTCGGTGACGGAAACCAGCACTCCGGCCCGGGAGCCGTCGCGATAGACCGTGCATCCTTTGCAGCCGCAGCGCCAGGCCTCCATGTAGAGCGTGTTGACCAATTCCTCGCTCACATCGGCGGGCAGGTTGATGGTGACACTGATGGAGTGATCGACCCATTTCTGGATGCGTCCCTGCATGCGAACCTTCTGCAGCCAGTCCACATCCTTGGAGGTGGCGCCGAAATAGGGCGAACGCTCGATGACGGCGTTGAGCTCCTCGGGTTCGTAATGGCGGTCGGGGTCGTAGCCGTTGGCCTGCATCCAGGTCTTGAACTTGTCGTGGAAGACGATGAACTCTTCCCATTTCTCGCCGTTCTCGTCGGCAAAGTCGAAATGGCTGGCGTCTTCGGAGGCGTTGATCTTGCGGCGGCGTTTATAGATGAGCATGAACGCCGGCTCGATGCCCGAGGTGGTCTGCGACATGAGGCTGGTGGTGCCTGTGGGGGCGATGGTCAGGCAGGCGATGTTGCGCCGGCCGTGGGCGGCGACTTCTTCCTTGAGCCCCGGATCGGCCTCGAAGAGGCGTTTGAGGAAGGGATTGCGTTTCTCCTTGTCGGCGTTGTAGATGGGGAAAGCCCCGCGTTCGCCGGCCAGACGGGCCGAACTGCGATAGGCGGCGATGGCCAGGGTCTTGTGAACCAGTTCGGCCTGGTCGGAGGCCTGGTCGGTGCCGTAGCGCAGACCCAGGGCGGCCAGCATGTCGCCCTCGGCGGTGATGCCGATGCCGGTGCGGCGGCCCTGCAAGGTCTTGGCACGGATCTTTTCCCAGACTTCGCGCTCGGTGCGCTTGATGCTGTCGCTTTCGGGGTCGGAGGCGATTTTGGCCAGGATCTGGTCTATCTTCTCGGTCTCCAAGTCGATGATGTCGTCCATGATGCGCTGGGCGATGCCCACATGGCTCTTGAACAGTTCGAAGTCGAAACTGGCCTGGGGCGTGAAGGGATGCTTCACGTAGGAATACAGGTTGATGGCCAGCAGGCGGCAGCTGTCGTAGGGGCAGAGGGGAATTTCGCCGCAGGGATTGGTCGAGATGGTGCGGAAGCCCTCGTCGGCATAGCAGTCGGGCAGGGATTCGCGGATGATGGTGTCCCAGAACAGCACCCCCGGCTCGGCCGATTGCCAGGCGTTGTGGATGATTTTGTTCCACAGGGTCTTGGCATGGATGTCGCGGGTGTAGAGCGGGTGGTCGCTACAGGTCGGGTATTGCTGGGTGTAGTGCTTGTCTTCGATGACGGCCCGCATGAACTCGTCGCTCACCCTGACCGAGATGTTGGCTCCGGTCACCTTGTCCAGGCTGGTCTTGGCGTCGATGAAGTCTTCGGCGTCGGGGTGCTGGATGGAGATGGACAGCATCAAGGCACCGCGCCGGCCGTCCTGGGCCACTTCGCGGGTGCTGTTCGAATAGCGCTCCATGAAGGGGACGATGCCTGTCGAGGTGAGGGCGGCATTCTTCACCGGCGAACCTTTGGGCCGGATGCCCGACAGGTCGTGCCCTACGCCGCCGCGGCGCTTCATGAGCTGGATCTGCTCTTCGTCGGTCTTCATGATGGCCCCGTAGGAATCGGCGTTCTCCCCGTCGCTGCCGATGACAAAGCAGTTGGACAGCGAGGCAATCTGGAAATTGTTGCCGATGCCGGTCATGGGACTGCCCTGCGGAATGAGGTAGCGGAAATGGTCGAACAGCTCGAACAACTGCTGCGCCGTCATGGGATGCGGGTAGCGGCTTTCGATGCGCGCGATCTCACCGGCCAGGCGCCAATGCATGTCGCGGGGGCTTTTTTCGTAGTAATTGCCGTAGGAATCCTTCAGTGCGTACTTGGAGATCCATACTCTGGTGGCCAGCTCGTCACCGTTGAAATAGGCCAGGGTTGCCTCTTGAATTTCCTCTTTGGTAAAGGTTTGCGGGTCCATGCGTGTGTGGGGTTTGGGAATGCAATAATAACAATAATCTCTCAGATGCTCAACAGGCCGGCCTTATTTTAGTGTGAATTTTATTACCTTCGCCCTCAAATTGGACAGACGATGACAGAAACACTGAAAAACAGAGGCACCGTGCGCGTTTACGACGACCGTCCGGTGGATGACGCCCTGCTCGGGGATTTGCTTGAGGCGGCCTTCCAGGCATCCAACACAGGCAACATGCAACTCTACAGCGTGGTGGTGACCCGCAGCCGCGAAGGCCGCGAGGCATTGGCTCCGGCCCATTTCAACCAGCCGCAGGTGCTGTCGGCCCCCGTGGTGCTCACCTTCTGCGCCGATGTCAACCGCTACAGCCAGTGGTGCCGGCAGCGTCAGGCCTGTCCGGGTTTCGACAATATCCAGTCGCTGGTCTATGCCGGCATCGACACCATCATCGCCGCCCAGACTTTTTGTGTGGCCGCCGAGGCCAAAGGCTTGGGGATCTGTTATCTGGGTACTACCACCTACAACGTGGACCAGATCATCGACTGCCTGCAGCTGCCGCCCCTGGTCATACCGCTTACCACCGTCACCCTGGGCTGGCCCCAAACGCCCCCTGCCATAAGCGAGCGCCTGCCCCTGGAGGCCATCGTCCACGACGAACACTACCATCCCTATTCGGCGGCCGACATCGACCGTCTGCACGAGGCCAAGGAGAGCCTTCCATCCAACCGCCACTATGTCGTGATCAACCATAAGGACAATTTGGCCCAGGTGTTCTGCGACCTGCGTTACACGAAAAAGGACAACGAGCATTTCTCCGCTGTTTTCATCGACGCACTGCGCCGACAGGGTTTTCTCAAGTAAATCCGGGCCGGATTTAGATTATTTATCATCATTCTTTGAGGTCGGAAAGCGCCGTTTCATTAAATTCGCTGCCGATTAACGGCGATGCTATGATCTGGCAGTTGTTCTGGACATTTTTCAAGATAGGCGCTTTCACTTTCGGCAGCGGCTATGCCATGATTTCGCTCATCGAGCGCGAAGTCGTGGACCATCATCGCTGGTTCGAGCGGGAGGAGTTCTTCGACCAGTTCACCCTGGCGCAGTCGGCGCCCGGTCCCTTCTCGCTCAACACGGCTGTCTTTGTCGGCTACCGGGTCGGTGGCTGGTGGGGCGCCCTGGCCGCTGTCGTCGGACTGGTGCTGCCCTCTTTTGTCATCATCCTGATGATTGCCATGTATCTGACCGGTTTCCGTGACAACGAGGTGGTCAATGCCGCCTTCAAGGGCATCCGTCCCTGCGTGGTGGCCCTGATCGCCGTGCCTTGTGTGAGGATGGTCCAGAAACTGAACCTGCCGCAGATCCTGCTGGCGGTCGCCGCTTTGGCCGTCATCGCCCTGCTGGGCGTATCCCCCGTGCTGCTGCTCATGCTCGGCGCCTTGCTGGGCATAGTGCTGGCCTTTGTGGAAAAGCCTTCCTCCGGCAAGGAGGACACCGGTGGCGACACCGATAAATCCTAAGGGCCATGATCTATCTGCAGCTGTTCCTTTCCTATCTGAAAATCGGCTTCTTCGGCTTTGGCGGAGGCTATCCGATGATTACGCTCATCCACAACGAGATCGTGCTGCAGCGCGGGTGGATCAGCCAGGCCCAGCTCACCGACATCATCGCCGTCTCGCAGATGACGCCCGGCCCGATCGCCATCAACTGCGCCACCTATGTGGGCTACACGGTCACGGGCAATGTGTGGGGTTCGCTGCTGGCCACGACGGCCTGCTGCCTGCCGCCCCTCACGGTCATGCTGCTGATCACCATATTCTACAAGAAAATCAGAAACAACCGCTTCATGACTTCCGCGCTGGCCTGGATGCGACCCATGCTGGTGGGCTTGATCGCTGCCACGGCGCTGCTGTTCATGAACCGGGAGACATTCTTCGACTGGACCAGCGTGGCCATCGGAGTGGTTTGCTTCGCTGCCGTGTGGAAGAAGGTCAATCCCATCTGGACGCTGATTGCGGCAGCTGTTACCGGCATACTCATTTATTAAATACAACTATGATGAAAAAACTGACTTACATGATGACGACAGTGCTCCTTTTGGGAGCTGTCACGGGTCTGAAGGCAGCCGACTGCACCTTGTGGTACAACACCCCTGCGGCCGACTGGAACCAAGCCCTGCCCATCGGTAACGGACACCTGGGGGCCATGGTCTATGGCAATGCCACGCAGGATCTGATCCGTTTGAACGACAACACGCTCTACAGCGGCGAACCGGCCACAGTATGGAAGGTTCACGATGTCACTCCCACCTACGAGAAGGTGGTGGGACTGCTGCTCGAAGGCAAGTACACAGAAGCCTACGATCTGGTACAGTACCATTGGCTGGGCCGTCTGCACGAGAATTACCAGCCGCTGGGCGACTGGCATCTGACCAACAACGTGCAGGGAGAAATCACCGACTACCGTCGCGAACTGGACATCGCCTCGGCTGTGATGCGCGTCACCTACACACAGAACGGCGTACATTACACCCGCGAGATTTTCGCTTCACATCCCGACGATGTCATCGTCATGAAGATCTCGGCCGACCGGCCCAAATCGATCGATGTGAGCATCAGTCTGAGTTCTACCCACAAGCCGACTACGACCTACAAAGTGGAGGGCGACGAAGTGTATATGAGCGGTCAGGCTCCTGGTCACGGCCAGCGCCGCGGCGATGCCATGATCCGTGGCTGGAAAGCCGAAGGCCGCCATCCGGAACTGTATTTCGCCGACGGCAGCCGCAAGTATCAGGACAACCTGCTCTACGGCGACCAGATCAACGGGCTGGGCACCTACTTTGAAACCCGTCTGAAGGCCATCGCCCCGGGTGCCACCATTGCCATCGAAGACAACCCGGCTGTGAGCCAGCGCAATCCGGCCAGCCGGAACCTTCATGTGAGCGGTGCCGACGAGGTCGTCTTCGTATTGGCTTCGGCCACCAGTTTCAACGGCTGGGACAAGAGTCCTTCGCGCGAAGGCAGGGATGCTGCCGCCCTGGCCGACGATGCCATGGCATCGGCTGCCGCCAAGAGCTATGCCGCCATGATGAAATCCCATCAGACTGACTACAAGAACCTCTTCGACCGTGTCAAATTCACTATGCCGGCGCCCGAGAAGGCCCTGCAGCTGCCCACCGACGAGCGTATCTGCGCATTCTACGACAACTACGACAACGGACTGGTGACACTGATGTTCCAATATGGCCGCTATCTGATGATCAGCGCTTCGCGTCCCGGCGGACAGGCTATGAACCTGCAGGGTATGTGGAACGACAAGACCATGCCTTCGTGGAACTGCGGCTACACACTGAATATCAATGCCGAAATGAACTACTGGCCCGCCGAGCCGGCCAACCTCGGTGAATGCGCCGAACCATTCTTCCAGATGATCAAGGAACTGGCCGAATCAGGTAAGGTGACGGCACGCGACATGTATGGCCGAAACGGCTGGGTAGCCCATCACAATACGTCCATCTGGCGTGAAACCCATCCCAACGACGGTACGCCTACTTCGTCCTACTGGCCCATGGCCAGTGCCTGGCTGAGCGCCCATTTCTGGGAGCACTATCTCTTCACCGGCGACCGCGCCTTCCTTGAGCAAGAAGCTTATCCCGTCATCAAAGGCGCTGCCGAGTTCTTCACCGACTGGCTGGTTGATAACGGGCAGGGCTATCTGGTGACCCCGGTGAGCAACTCGCCCGAAAACACCTTCATCGTGCCCGGCCGGGCCGTCGATGAGAGAGGCAGACCCCAGAAATCGGCCATCAGTATGGGCAGCACCATGGATATGTCACTGATTCGTGAACTTTTTGCCCACACCATCGAGGCCTCCGAGATTCTCGGCGTGGATGAGGATTTCCGCCGTCAGCTGCAAGACCAGGTTGTCAAGCTCCTGCCTTTCCGCATCGGATCGCGCGGACAGTTGCAGGAATGGCAGCAGGATTTCGGCGAGGCCGAACCCCACCATCGTCATGTATCGCACCTCTATGGCCTGCATCCGGGCAACCAGATCAGCTACGACGCCACGCCCGACCTGTTCCGTGCCACCATGCGCACCTTGGAACTGCGTGGTGACGAGGCCACCGGCTGGTCGATGGGCTGGA
>JAGDCW010000006.1 GCA_017958305.1 Bacteroidales bacterium
CAGATTGTTGATTTTTCTCAGTTTGGCGGGCGATATGTCGAATTCATCGGCCAGATTGTTGTAGTTGTCGCCATATTGCGCCACGATGTAGGGCACGCTGCCGCGATAGAGGATGGTATGGTTGAGAATGGCGGTGATACGTTCCGTCTCTCCTTCCTGAGTGGCAGCCAGGTAGCTGTAGTCCTTGGCTTTTTGGGCCACTTCCTTGCGCTTGAGCGGAGCGGGTTTGTCGATGCTGCGCCTTGGGCGGGTGGAACGAGCCCTCGATTTGCGTTCTTGGGCCGGGGTGGCCGGCGCGGAGGTTGTTTCGGCGCCCTGGCCCGAGGCATAGTCGTTAACCACATAGACCTCGTCCTGCAACTCTACATTCTGAAGGTTTTCCCATTCTTCGATCAGTTTCCTGGCTTTTTTATGGTTGCCGGCTGCGCGGTCGTAATAGTGCAGATCGTAGTCCTCGATGATCTTGATGAGTTTCTGGGCATATTGTTTGTCGGTGGCATAACCGGCCTGCTTCAGACCGAAGGCCCAGGCTTTGTAGTCCTTCACATCCAGTTCGAACAGGAAATCGTAGCGCGGGCGGGTGACCAGGAACAGGGAATGGTCGGTATAGGAATCCAGAACGGTCTTGTATTTGCGGAAACAGCTCATCTCTCCGTCGTCCCAGCTGGAATAACTCGGGCCTTCCCAGTTGTTGTGGCATTTGATGCCGAAGTGGTTGTTGCTGTTGCGCGCCAGTTCGCTGTTGCCGGCATTGGATTCCAACAGTCCCTGGGCCAGGGTGATACTGGAGGGGATGCCGTATTTGACCTGCTGGATCATGGCATCGGCGGCATATTGGTGGATATAGTCCTCGTAGGGTTTCAGCCGGATGCCTGCTTGACAAAGGATGGTACCGAGCAACAATAGCTGAAGAAGAAGGATTTTTTTCATGAAAGTATTATTTTTGCCCACTCAAAAACCTGTTGCTATGAGAGAGGTGGAATTTGCTGCAAAGATAGCATATTGTTCGATAGAAGAATTGTCTGCAGCCCAAAAACAGTTGGTTGAAAAGGCAAAAAATGCCTGTGACCGGGCCTATGCCCCCTATTCGGGTTTTGCCGTGGGGGCGGCCGTGGAACTTGACAATGGTGAAGTCGTTTTGGGTGCCAATCAGGAGAATGTGGCTTACCCCTCAGGTCTCTGTGCCGAGCGGGTGGCCTTGTTTGCGGCTGCCGCCCGGTATCCCCAGGCCGCTCCGTTACGCCTGGCCGTGGCCGCCAAAAAAACGGTCGCCTCCCCCGGCGGCCAGCCCGCCTTCACACCCCGTCCCGTCACCCCCTGCGGTGCCTGTCGGCAGGTGTTTTCCGAGGTGGAGCGACGTTATGGCCGCTCCATGGAGATTTTGCTCTACGGCACGCAGGAGACGGCAGTCATCGCCAATGGCGAACAACTGCTGCCTTTGTCTTTCAGCATGTAACAAGGTTTATCCCTACTGCACCATCGAGGGTTTGACACTGTGCACCATCTCCAGCCTCATCGGCTGGCGGGGATGGGCGGCGCTGCGTATCTTTACGGCCGAGGGCTTGTAGTCGGGCAGGAAATAGAGCGAAGTCTTGTCGGTGTTTTGGATCAGTGTGACGGGCACCAGCAGCATGTTGGCGTAGGGACAGAAGTCCGCGTCCGTCTCCAATTCTCCGTCGGCGTGGCGGATCAGTTTCTGCACATAGGTGCTCAGGTCGAAGACAAAGCAGGAGTCGGTGCTGCTGTAGTCGGCCGAAAAAGAGTACAGGTCGTCGTTCAGGCTGTAGTCGGCAAAGAAGGAATGGATGTCCTCCTCCCTGAGCAGCAACAGCTTGGTGGGAGGAGTCATGCCCCATTGGCTGTCGTCCAGTTCTGTGGCGGAGACTTTCAGACGGGCGTAGTTGATGTTCTTGCGGCTCAGTCGGCTGCAGATGTCGTTGACGGGCAGCGATACTTTGGTGAACATGCCGGCCGGCGCGAAGAGATAGTTGAGACTGTCGTCATCGTTCACGGGCAGGTAGGATGTCAGGTCGGGGTGGGTGTAGCGGTTGATTTGCTTGACTTCGCCCGTCACGGGGAAATAGGTGGCCGAAGTGGTGTCGACCATGACGCCCGAGGCGTTCTTCATGCGGTAGTCGTAGCAGAACTCCAACTCGATGTGGCTCACATAGACCATGGCCCCGTTGCCGTAGGTGGTGGAGACATACAGTCCTTTGAAATACTCGATGAAATGGCGTACATCGCTGAAGGCATCGGGATAGTTGTCCTGGTCTTGGCTGTCCAGGTAGAACTGTTGGCCAAAGAGGCTGTCGAGGGGCACCCTGACACAGTAGTCATACTGGGAGGTCCAACGGTTGTCGGCGCTGCCCGGAGTGTACGTGACGCTGCCCAGTTTGTGTTGCTTGTCGCAATAGTCGTCGATGTTGACATTGGTGTAATAGGCGCGGTCCAGGTCGAGCGGTTCGGTGAGCTGCCAGACGGTGGCTTCGAACAGGGAGGCCTTGTCGCCGTAGTATTCATCGAAATAAAGGTACAGGAAGACCGAGTCGATGTTGTTGTCGGGGATCTCCGGGAAGGAGAACTCGGGCGGACAATACAGCTGGGCCATGAAATCGGCCCGGGTGGTGCCGAAGCGGGCGTCGGTGTACTCGCCCAGCACGGCGACAGTGTTTTTCTGCAGGATGGAATCCACCAGCACCGTCTGCGAAGACAGGCGGAAGGTGGCGGTATCGGTCTGGACAACATCTATTCCCGGTTGGATGCTCTGGCCGATGCTGTCTCCGTCAGCGCAGGCGAAACAGCCCAGCATGAGGAGAGCCAGGACGACAAGATGGAAGGAATGCCTCATTATTTCTGTTCTGACAGCGTGTTGTAAAAATCGTAGTAGTTCTGGTATCCGTTCTCTTCGCTGCCGACGATGCAGGGTTTTTCACTCTTCTGGACAAAAGACAGCAGGTTTTTGTTGACTTGGTCGGAGGCGAGGATGATGCCATCGGAGTACTGGACGGCCAGTTTCATCATGGACAGGTAGCCCGGGTTCTTGCCCAGGATGGAGAAATCGGCGGGCTGCAACTCGTCGATGAGCACCTTGTTGCCCAGGTTCTGTTTGAATTTCTGTTTGAAGTCGTCGTGATAGAGCGAAAAGACGATCTTGGCGTTTTTGAAATAGGGGTCGTCGGCAAAAGCCTTTTTCAGATAGAGAGGGACAAAAGCCGACATCCAGCCGTGACAATGGATGACATCGGGCACCCAGCGCAGTTTGCGCACCGTCTCGATGACGCCGCGGGCATAGAAGATGCTGCGTTCGGCGTTGTCGGCAAACTCGTTGCCCTCGCTGTCGGTCACGGTGAAACGGCGGTGGAAGAAGTCGTCGTTGTCGATGAAATAGACCTGCATGCGGGCCGACTGTATGCTGGCCACCTTGATGATGAGCGGATGGTCGTTGTCGTCGATGATGATGTTCATGCCCGACAGGCGGATGACTTCGTGAAGTTGGTTGCGCCGTTCGTTGATGCAACCGAATTTGGGCATGAATGTCCGGATCTCGCATCCTTTCTCCTGAATGGCCTGCGGCATGTTGCGGCAGAGATTGGATATCTCATTTTCAGGCAGGTAGGGTGTAATCTCCTGACAAATGTACAAGACTTTTTCTGCGCTCATAACTGTCTGTTTTCTGTGGTTTTCTCTCTCCGTGCAAAGATAATAAAAATATACAGACCATATGCAAGTTGTCGGGGGATTATTTTTTTAAGTGACAAGAAATTAGTTTTTTTGCAGCCCGAAAACCGGACCTCCGAGATGGAGGCCGGAAGATAGGATATGTCGATAAAAAACAGGATGTTATGGAAATCGTAAAAACCAAGTCTGAATTAAAGGGAATCGTGGATGACTGCCGCCGCCGTCGCCAGAGTATCGGCCTGGTCCCCACCATGGGGGCGCTGCATGCGGGTCATATTTCCCTGGTGAGCCGCTGTGTGGCGGAAAACGATATTTGTGTGGTGAGCGTTTTTGTCAATCCGACCCAGTTCAACGACAAGAGCGACCTGGCCGCCTATCCGCGCACCCCGGAAAAGGATGCCGACATGCTCGAAAAGGCAGGTTGCAGCTATGTGTTCATGCCCGAGGTGGAGGAGATGTATCCCGAGCCCGATACCCGAGAGTTCCATTTCGGTGCCCTGGAGCAGGTGATGGAAGGACCATACCGCCCCGGCCATTTCAACGGAGTGGCCCAGATTGTGAGCAAACTGTTCTATGCCGTGGAACCCGACCGCGCTTATTTCGGCGAGAAGGATTTCCAGCAGATCGCCATCATCCGTTCCATGGTGGCCCAGTTGCAACTGCCGCTCGAAATCGTCTCCTGCCCCATTGTCAGGGAACCGGACGGCCTTGCCATGAGCAGCCGCAACCAGCGGCTCAATAGCGAGGAGCGAAAAAAAGCCGTATTAATATCCAGATATTTGTCCGAAAGCCGTACTTTTGCAGCCGAAAACAATCTGGCAGCGACCAAAGCCTTTGTTGAACAGAAAATCGGCAGCGAGCCGCTCTTCCGTCTCGACTATTACGAAATCGTTGACGGACGGACGCTTCAGCCGCTGGAAGGCTGGGACGACAGCGACTACGTGGTCGGGTGCATCGCAGTGTACTGCGGTCCTGTCAGGCTGATAGACAACATTATCTACAAGTCATGCAAATAGAGATTCTCAAATCGAAGATCCACTGTGTCCATGTGACGGAGGCCAACCTGAACTATGTCGGCAGCATCACCATCGACCAGGACTTGATGGATGCCGTCAACATCCTCCCCTACGAAAAGGTGCAGGTGGTGAACAAGAACAACGGGGAACGCATAGAAACCTATGCCATTCCCGGAAGGCGGGGTTCGGGTGTCGTTTGCCTGAACGGTGCAGCCGCCCGCAAAGCCCTGCCCGGCGACATCGTCATCATCATCTCTTACGCCATGATGGATTTTGAGGAGGCCCGCAACTTCTCTCCCGCCGTGGTTTTCCCCGACACTGCCACCAACCATTTGAAATAGTCCCCTTCCCCCATGAGTCGAAGGAGCCTAGTCGGATTGATATCGGCCTTGATGCTGTCCCTGACGGCTGTCAAGGCCGATAATGCTGTCTATACGCCGGCCGGCTCCCTGTGGCGGGTGACCGACAGCGTCTGTGCCGCCGATTTCCAACTGCCCATGAAGATCGAACCGTTGTTGAGTGCCAACTTCGGGGAGTTGAGACACAATCACTTTCATTCCGGACTGGACATCAAGACCCAGGGCACGGTGGGCAAGCATGTCTATGCGGTGGCCGATGGCTGGGTGTCGCGTGTGGCGGTGACCCGCTACGGATACGGCAAGGCTGTCTATATCGACCATCCAAACGGCTATACCTCGGTCTATGGCCATCTCGACGCTTTCGCTCCCCGGCTGGATTCCGTGGTGCGGGCAGCCCAATATGGGAGCCGTTCCTATTTCCAGAACCTGTATTTCGAAAAAGGCGAGATCCCTGTGCTCCGGGGAGAGCGCATCGCCCTGAGCGGCAACACCGGCGGCTCGGGCGGGCCGCACCTGCATTTCGAGATACGCGAGACACAGAGCGAGGAACCGATGGATCCGCTGCTGTGGCTGTCCGACCGCTTCGTGGATCGGGAAAAGCCCAGAGCGCAGGCGTTGGCCGTGTATGCGAAAAAAGGGGAAGGCGCCTTGTCCAACGGGCAGGAGAAAGCCGTTGTGCCGTTGAATACGGCGGAGGCTCCTGCCTTGCCGGCTGTCTGGGGCAAGGTCGGGTTGGGACTGAAGGCCTACGACTACATGACGGGCACCACCAATGTCTATGGCATTTGCCACCTGCGGCTTTTTGTCGATGAAAAGGAGGTTTTTTCTCAACAGTTCAACCGCTTTTCGTTTGACGAGTCGCGCTATGTGAACGCCCTCGCCGACTATGGCGAGTGGGCGACGCGTTCCTCCTGGATCATGAGGTCTTTCCGTCTTCCCTTCAACGGGCTGGATGTCTATCCCGTCATGCTGGACGACGGCTATGTGACCATCGACGAGCAGCGTCCCTACCCGTGCCGCTACGAACTGACCGACCGCAGTGGCAACCAAACGGTCGTGTCGTTTGTCCTGCATGGCCGGAAAATGGAGATTCCGCCGGTGGATTCGACACTTTTGTGTTTCTATCCGCAGTACGACAACGAATATGTGGGGACGGATGTGAGGCTGCTCATCCCTCGCGGCTCACTCTACGAACCCCTGTTTTTCCGCTATGACCAGCGCCCTTCCCCCTATGTCTCCGACTATTACGACCTGCACGACTTGTCGGTGCCGGTCCATTCTCCGCTGGCATTGGAAATCTCCCTGCGGCGCGACCCTCTCTCCGACAAGAGCCGCTATTATCTTTCGCATCTCGACAGCAAGGGCCGTTGGGAGTTTGTCCCGGCTGTTTACAGCGAAGGGAGGATGCAGGCCGATATCCGCGAGTTGGGCACTTACACGGTGATGATCGACAGTGTTCCGCCGAAAATAATCCTGCCCGGTATTGACAATGTGCTGAAAAATGCCTTAATTCGCATCGGTATCCGGGATGACGAAACCGATATCGGTGGATACGAGTGCCTTATCGATGGAGTTTGGGCCCTTTTCGAGGACGACTACAAGAACACCTCCATCTTCTATCGTCCCGACGGCCGGGCCTTGCAGCGCAACGGACAAACGCACACACTCTCTGTCAAGGTGTGGGATGCCTGCGGCAACGTCCGGCAAAAGGAGTGGCAATTTACTTATTAAAAAGATACGAATATGGAGAACAAAGAATTGATTCAGCAGGTCACAGCCAAGGCAAAAGTGTGGCTGGGCGCGGCCTACGACGCCGCAACGCGCGCCGATGTGCAGCGCATGCTCGACAGTGAGGACAAGACGGAACTCATCGAGAGTTTCTACAAGGATCTGGAATTCGGTACGGGCGGTCTGCGCGGCATCATGGGTTCGGGCACCAACCGCATGAACCGTTACACGGTGGGCGCCGCCACCCAGGGCCTGGCCAATTACCTGAAGAAGAGTTTTGCCTCGCTGGGAGAGATCAAGGTGGCCATCGGGCACGACTGCCGCAACAACAGCCGCCTGTTTGCCGAGATCTCGGCCGACATCTTCTCGGCCAACGGCATCCATGTCTATCTGTTCGAAAGCCTGCGTCCCACGCCTGAGATGTCTTTCGCCATCCGTCATCTGGGTTGCCAGAGCGGTATCATCCTGACGGCCTCGCACAATCCCAAGGAATACAACGGCTACAAGGCCTATTGGGACGACGGCGGCCAGGTGGTGGCTCCCCACGACCGGAACATCATCGCCGAGGTCAACGCCATCAAGCGGGTGGAAGACATCAAGTTCAAAGGCGACAAGTCGCTCATCACCATCATCGGTGAGGAGGTGGACAAGGTTTATATCGATAAAATCAAGCAAATCTCGCTTTCGCCCGAGGCCATCGCCCGCCACAAGGACCTCAAGATTGTCTATACGCCCATCCACGGCACCGGCATCAAGGTGATCCCGCGCTGTCTGCAGACCCTGGGCTTCAGCAATGTCATCTCTGTGCCCGAGCAGAACGTCATCAGCGGCGATTTCCCCACCGTCGTCTCACCCAACCCCGAGGAGCCGGCCGCCATGTCGATGGCCATCGCCAAGGCCAAGGAAGTGGATGCCGACATCGTCATGGCCTCCGATCCGGATGCCGACCGCCTGGGTATCGCCGTCAAGAACGACAAGAACGAGTGGATCCTGGTCTCTGGCAACCAGAACGCCTTGCTCATCACCAACTATCTTTTGCGTCGCTGGAAAGAGCTGGGCAAACTCAACGGCAACCAGTACATGGTCAAGACCATCGTCACCACCGAACTGCTCAAGGACATTGCCGACCATTACGGCGTGGAGATTTACGATGTCTATACCGGTTTCAAATGGATAGCCTCGGTCATGCTGCAGCAGGAGGGCAAGAAGGAATTCATCTGCGGCGGTGAGGAAAGCTACGGTTTCCTGGTCGAAGATTTCGTCCGCGACAAGGACGCTGTCTCGGCGGCCGCCATGATCGCCGAAGTGCTGGCCGATGCCCGGGACAAGGGCAAGACCCTCTACGAGCAGTTGCTCGACATTTACCTGGAGTTCGGCTATTCCAAGGAAAAAGGTATTTCCATCGTTCGCAAGGGCAAGAGCGGTGCCGAAGAAATCCAGGCCATGATGGACAACTACCGCGCCCATCCTGTCAAGGAACTGGCCGGTTCGCCCGTGGTGCTCATCAAGGATTTCAAGACATTGAAAGCCTGCAAGCCTCAGACGGGCGAAGTCTGGGACCTGTCCATGCCCGAACCTTCCAACGTGCTGCAGTACTTCACGGCCGACAAGACCAAAGTGTCGGTACGTCCTTCGGGCACCGAGCCCAAGATCAAGTTCTACATGGAGGTCCGCACCGACATGAAGAGCCGTGCCGACTACGACAAGGCCGGTGCTGCCGCCGATGCCAAGATCGAAGCCATCAAGCAGTCGCTGGGCATCTGACCGGCGGCTTGTGACTGGAGATAAAAGCCGTGCCCCGGAGTCTGGACCAGACTTCCGGGGCACGCTGTTTTTACGATGGAAACGGGCCGATCAGTCTTTCTTGTTGAGATAGGCGACGATGGCCTTCCAGTACTTGCCCAGCAAGATGATGCCCAATCCGAGGATGATACCCAGCAGGCCGAATTTGACCATTTCGGACTTGAGGGAACGCATTTGGCCCTCATAGACAATGGGGGTGGTGGCGCTGATGGGGCCGTAGGACAAATTTTTCAGACGGATTTCATGAGCGTTGATGTTGTTCATCAAGGTCGATTTTTCGCGGGTGAGCGACTGTATGCGGCTCTCGCTGGCATAGGACTGCTCGTTGTTGGGCTCGTTCTTCTTGACAATGGTGGGGATGAGCCGGTTGTCCTGGTAGGCGACACTCTGGAGCGAGTCGATCCGGTGCAGCTCATCGTTGAGCACCTGTATCCAGCGGATTTCGTTGTCCATGTTGATCTTCCAGGGATCGTAAAGCACAAAGGAGGCGTTCAGCTTGTCGAGCAAAGCCTGGCGTACTATGGGTACCACGCTGTCGTGACGGGAGATCACCTCGACATAGAACTGGGTGATGGACCAGGTATAAACCAGCGAGTCGGTGCGGAAGCGCTCTTTGTAGTCGATGATGTCGATGGTGGAGTTGCGGTCGATGTCCACAACGTAGTAGGGTTCGATGCTGACGACTTGGGCGGCGACAGCCGGATCGATGTTGAGGAACTTGGCCAGGTCCCGGCCGCAGTGCTTGCCGGCTTCCCTTACCTGCTCGACAGCGTAGTAGGGCTGTTTGCAGAAGGAGTTGAGACCGAAGCCCGAACGGTGGGGGTTGTATTGGCGGACCGACCAGAAGCCCCAAGCCAGTCCGGCGAGCAGGCACACAAGCATGATCCATTTTTTCTGGTAAAACATTCTCAGGCACCAGCCCAGAATGCCGATCCCCCACATGAAGGCCTTCTTGATGGATTGCCAGCAAAGTGACAGGACATCCACCAGGTTGAGTTCTTTTTTCTTGTCTTCCATAATTCTCGGTTTGCGGGAACAAATATAGTGCAAGTCCGACCTAAACACCAAAAAAAATTATATGTCATTATTTTTGAAATTGGATAAATAATCGTACTTTCGTCATCACATATATAACAAGCTGCGTATGAGTTATCTGAAATTTGACAAGGCTTTGATGGTGAATTTGCAGCAATCCCTGACCAAGGAAATGCTGCAAGCCAACAAATCGGGCGCCTACAGCTATTCCACCATTGTGGATTGCAACACCCGTAAGTACAACGGTTTGCTGGTGGTGCCCCTGTCGGGCTTCGGCGGCCGCAACCATGTGCTGATGTCCTCCCTGGACGCCACGGTCATCCAGCACGGCGCCGAATTCAACCTGGGTCTGCACAAGTATCCCGGCGACCATTACAGCCCCAAGGGACACAAATACATCCGCCAGTTTGAGTGCGACGACATCCCCACCACGATCTACCGCGTGGGCGGTGTCATCCTGGCCCGTGAGAAGCTCTTCATGTCGTTCGAGAACAGGATATTGATCCGCTACACCTTGTTGGAGGCCCATTCCCCCACGAGACTGCGTTTCAAACCCTTCCTGGCTTTCCGCGACACCAACGCCCTTTGCCACGAGAATTCCCAGATAGACAAGTCGTACGAGGAGGTGCCCAACGGCATCAAGATGCGCCTGTATCCGGGCTACCCCGAGCTTTACATGCAGTTCTCTTCGAAGAACGCCTTCGACTACACCCCCGACTGGTACCGCAACATCGAATACATGAAGGAACAGGAGCGCGGCTATGAATACCAGGAAGACCTCTTTGTCCCCGGCACCTTCGAGATGCCCATCAAGAAGGGACAGAGCATTGTCTTTGCCGCCGGTCTGTCGCCCATGTCTCCTGCCAGCATGAAGAAAACCTTCGATGCGGAGAAAGCCATGCGCAAGCCCCGTACCAGTTTCACCAACTGCCTGAAATCGGCCGCCTATCAGTTCTACAACAAACAGAAGGACGGACAGCGCTACCTTTTGGCCGGCTATCCCTGGTTTGAGTGCCGCGCCCGCGACATGTTCGTCGCCCTGCCCGGATGTACGCTTTCGGCCGAGGATCCCGGTCTGTTCACCGCCATCATGGAAACAGCCGAAAAGGGGGTCCGCAATTTCATGGAAGGCCGTCCGCTCGATTGCGACATCACCGAGATCGACGCGCCTGATGTGCTGCTGTGGATGATCTGGGCCATCCAGCAATACGGCAAGGAGCAGGGTCGCGACGCGGCTGTCGGGAAATACGGTTCCCTGGTGCTCGATGCCATGGACTATATCATCAACCAGCGCCATCCCAACCTCTTTGTCCACGACAACGGCCTGGTCCACACTTTCGGCAAGGACAAGCCTGTTTCGTGGATGAACTCGACCATGTATGGCAAGCCCCTGGTACCGCGCAGCGGCTACCTGGTCGAATTCAACGCCCTTTGG
Source organism: Bacteroidales bacterium (assembly GCA_017958305.1). GTDB lineage: Bacteria > Bacteroidota > Bacteroidia > Bacteroidales > UBA1402 > UBA1757. The sequence goes on from JAGDCW010000006.1 coordinate 11,055, forward strand.
TACAATGCCCTGCGCTATGCCGCCGATGTGGCCCGCGACCGCAACGAGAGTTTCGTGGCCGACAATCTCGAAAGCCTGGCCGCCAAGGCCGGCGCCTCCTTTGTCAATGTGTTCAGGAACGGCTACGGCTACCTCTACGACTATGTCGATGGAGACTATGTCGATTGGAGTGTCCGTCCCAACCAGATTTTCGCCGCCTCGCTCGACTATTCCCCCTTGGACAAGATGCAGAAGAAGCAGGTGCTGGACATCGTCACCAAGGAACTGCTCACCCCCAAGGGCCTGCGTACGCTCAGCCCCAAGAGTATGGGCTACAATCCCATTTTCGAGGGCCCCGAAAACCGCCGCACCTGGGCCTACCACCAGGGCACAGCCTGGCCTTGGCTGATGGGACCCTATTTGGAAGCCTATCTGAAGATCTACCGCATCAGCGGGTTGAATTTTGCCGAGCGCTGTCTCTATGAATTCGAAGACGATTTGACCGACCGTGGCGTGACCTCCATCTCGGAGCTCTTCGACGGCAATCCCCCCTACCGGGGCCGTGGCGGTATCGCCTTTGCCATGAGCGTGGCCGAAGTATTGAGGATCAAGCAGATGGTTAAGAAATTATCCGAAAACACCGTACAAATATAAGCAAGCGATGAGAGCATTGATGTTTGGGTGGGAGTTTCCCCCGCATATCCTGGGCGGTTTGGGCACCGCCAGTTTCGGGTTGACCAGAGGCATGGCCTTGCAGCCCGACATGGACATCACTTTTGTCATCCCCAAGCCTCATGGTGACGAGGACCAGAGTTTCTTGAAAATCATCGGTGCCTGCAACACCCCGGTGGTGTGGCGCGACATCGACTGGGACACGCTCGACAAGCGTTTCGGCTCATATATGTCGCCCCAGCAGTACTACGACCTGCGCTCGCATATCTATGCCGACTTCAGGTATCTCTACACCAACGACCTGGGCTGCATCGAATTTTCGGGCCGCTATCCCGACAACCTGCTGGAAGAAATCAACAACTATTCCATCTGTGCCGGGGTCATCGCCCGCACCGAAGAGTTCGACATCATCCACTCTCACGACTGGCTCACCTATCCGGCCGGCATCCATGCCAAGAACGTGACGGGCAAGCCCCTGGTGATCCATGTCCACGCCACCGATTTCGACCGCAGCCGCGGCAATGTCAACCCCGATGTCTATCGCATCGAGAAAGACGGTATGGACAATGCCGACCACATCATCTGTGTGAGCAACCTCACGCGCAACACGGTCATCAACAACTATCATCAGGACCCCGCCAAAGTCAGCACGGTCCACAATGCCGTCGAACCGGTGAGCCGAGAGATAGAGGAAATCGAGCCCATCCGGCATACGCAGCAGAAGATCGTGACCTTCCTGGGCCGCATCACCATGCAGAAGGGCCCCGAATACTTCGTGGAGGCTGCCTACCGGGTGCTGCAGAAGACCGACAAGGTGCGTTTCGTCATGGCCGGCAGCGGCGACATGATGGACGCCATGATCCGGCTGGCCGCCAAGCGAGGCATCGCCGACAAATTCCACTTCCCCGGTTTCCAGAAGGGCAAGCAGGTCTATACCATGCTCAAATCGAGCGATGTGTATATCATGCCTTCGGTGTCGGAACCTTTCGGCATCTCGCCGCTCGAAGCCATGCAGGTGGGCGTTCCTTCCATCATTTCCAAACAGTCGGGCTGCGCCGAGATCCTGGACAATGTCATCAAGACCGACTACTGGGACATCGAGGCCATCGCCGACGCCATCTATTCCATCGTCACCTATCCTGCCATGTACAAATATCTGCGTGAACAGGGCAAGGCCGAGGTCGATGAAATCAAGTGGGAATATGCCGGCCAGAAGGTCAGGAAAATCTACGATCAGGTATTAGGACGATAATAATCAAACAGCATACATTATGAAGACGATTTGTTTTTACTTCCAGATTCATCAGCCCTTCCGTCTGAAAAGATACCGCTTTTTCGACATCGGAGAGGATCATTACTATTATGATGATTTCACCAACGAGCAGATCATGCAGCGGGTGGCCGCCAACTCCTTCCTGCCCGCCAACCAGTTGCTGCTGGAACTGATCAAGGCCCATGGCGGCAAGCTGCGGGTGGCCTTCTCTATTTCGGGCGTGGCGCTCGACCAGTTGGAACAGTATGCCCCCGAAGTCATCGAGAGTTTCCAGGCCCTGGCCAAGACCGGTTGTGTCGAATTCCTGGCCGAGACCTATGCCCATTCGCTCTCCTCGGTCATGGACGAAGACGAGTTCCGTCTGCAAGTCAAACAGCAGCAGAAGCACATTGAACGTCTGTTCGGCGTCAAGCCCAAGGCTTTCCGCAATACGGAGCTGATTTATTCCGATGAAATCGGTGATATCATCTATTCGCTGGGCTTCAAGACGGTGATCACCGACGGAGCCAAGGCCGTGCTGGGCTGGAAGAGCCCCAACTTTGTCTATCAGAGTGCCACCAACCCCAATCTGAAGGTCCTGCTCAAGAACAACAAACTGAGCGACGATGTGGCCTTCCGCTTCTCCAACTACGACTGGAGCGAATATCCCCTCACGGCCGACAAATTCATCGACTGGATTGCCCGTACTCCCGACAGCGAGCAAGTGATCAACCTGTTCATGAACTACGAGACTTTCGGCAACTTGCAGCCTCGCGAAAGCGGTATTTTCGAGTTCCTGCGTGCTCTGCCCGCCTTCGCCCTGAAGCAGGGCATCGAGTTCTTGACACCTTCCGAGGTGGCGCTGAAACTGAAGGCCGTCGGCCCCATCAGCGTGCCCAATCCCATCTCCTGGGCCGATGAAGAAAACGACCTGAGTTCGTGGATGGGCAACGATCTGCAGCGTGAAGCCCTGGGCAAGCTCTACAGCGTGTCCGAGCGTGTGCGCCTGTGCAAGGACCATCGCCTGCGGCAGGATTGGAACTACCTGCAGACCAGCGACCATTTCTTCTACATGAGCACCAAGCAGTTTACCGACGGCGGCCTGTACAAGTATTTCAGTCCGTACGACTCGCCCTTCGATGCCTTCACCAACTATATGAATGTGTTGAGCGATTTCATGGAGCGTGTCGAGGCCCAGTATCCTTCGTCGGTCGATAACGAGGAACTCAACTCGCTGCTCACCACCATCGAGAATCAGGAGAAGACCATCGCTTCCCTGGAGAAGGAGGTCCGCCAGCTCAGACGTTCGGGCGCCAAGACGGCCAAGGCTGCCAAGGAGGCCAAGGCTGCCAAGCCTGCCAAGGCAGTCAAAGAGGCCAAGCCTGCCAGGAAGGCGGCCGCCAAGAAGAAGTAATCGTTGGAAATACCCCGTTCAAAGTACCCGTTGCACCGGAATATCCCAAGGTTCAACGGGTATTTTTTCCACTTTTTGGAAGGGGAAGCAGATCCCTATCGTCGGGCAGGAAAGCCGGGGCAGCAGGCGGTCGTAATAGCCTTTGCCCCGCCCCAGGCGATGGCCGTCCTTGTCGAAGGCCATGCCGGGAATCAATGCCAGGTCGATGGCCTGGTAGTCGGAAAAACATTCGGTGTCGGCTGTGGGCTCGAGGATGTTCCATTGGTTGGGACTCATGGCAGTCTGCGGCCGGTAGGGTTTGAGTAGCAGGTCGTCGCCATCGACCACGGGCAGCAGCAAGGTCTTTTGTCCGGCCCAGCGCTGCAAGAGTTCGCGGGTGGAGACTTCGTCGCTCAGGGCATGGTAGAGCAGGACGGTGCGCGCCTCCTGCCACTCGGGCAGTTGTTCGACCTGCCGGCAAAGCTGCTGCGACAAGCTGGCTTTTTCCGCTTCAGACACCTGTTGCTTGCGTTGGCGAATCTCCCGGCGCAGGGCCTTTTTCTCCTCACTGCAACGGGTCATGGCCGGCCTACTTCTGTGCCCAGGTCTTTGATCAGTTCAACAGCCTTGAGCAGGGTTTGGTCCTTCTCCTGGGCAATCTCCCAGAACTGGTCGTCACCCAGAATGTTCCGGGCGATGTACGCGTATATCTGGATCAGCAGGTCTTCTTTGTCGGTCTCGATGTCCTTGGGCCGGCCTTTTACCCCCTTGCTCTGGGCATAAGCCACGAAGTCGGCGGCAATGGGCTGACGGTCAAGCTGGCGACGCAACTCGTCTGACGTTTTGCACTGGCTCAGCGTGCTGCGATGGCGATCGGCATAGTTGGCGGCATAGAGATAGACCAGGTTGCGGTTGATGACGGTGGCAAACCAAGGGGTGACAGCGGTCGTGTCGATGGGCACGAAATAGTCGGGGATGATGCCGCCTCCGCCATAGACGATGCGCCCGCTCCGGGTTTCGAATCGGAGGCTGTCGTTGACCTGTATGCTGTCCAGGCTGCCGAATTCACCTCTTTCGTAGCGGTTCGACAAGTCTTTTTCGTAGTCGTCGAAATGGCCTTTGGTATAGGGCTTCTGGATGTTTCTTCCGGAGGGGATGTAGTAGTGGGCCACCGTCAGGCGCACGGCCGAGCCGTCTTTGAAGGGGATCTGCTGCTGCACCAGACCCTTGCCGTAGGTGCGGCGGCCGACGATATAGGCGCGGTCGTTGTCCTGCAGGGCACCGGCCACAATTTCACTGGCCGAGGCCGACCATTCGTCCGTGAGGACCACTACGGGCATCTGCTGGAAAGAACCCTTGCCATCGGAGCGGCTCTCCTCTCGGGGATAGGATTTGCCTTCCACGTAGAGCATCAGCCGGTTTTTGGGCAGCAGTTCGTTGAGGATGCCCAGGGCGGCACCCATCAATCCGCCGGGGTTGCTGCGCAGGTCGATGATGAGGCGGTCGCAGCCTTCCTGCGTCCTCTTGTGGTTGACGATGTTCAAAAACTCGTTGTAGGTGGTGCGTGAGAAGTTGCCAATCTTGATGTAGGCGATGTTGTCGCCTATCTTATAGCTGGCATCGACACTGTTCACCGGAATGTCGTCGCGCGTGAGCACATAGTCCAGGATGTCCTGTGTGCCTTGCCGCTTGACCCCCACTTTGATCTTGGTGTTTTTCTTGCCGCGCAGGGTCTTCATCACCAAATCGTTGTTGATGCCCTTGCCCACAAAGGCGCTGTCCTCGACCGTCACGATGCAGTCGCCCGCCTTCATGCCGGCTTTCTCGGCCGGACCGCCGTTGACCACGGCTATGACGCGGATGGTGTCCTCGCGGATGTTGAACTGTATGCCTACACCGCTGAATGAACCCTCGATCTCCTCGTTGGTCTTTTCCATTTCTTTGGCCGGGATGTAGGACGAATGGGGGTCCAACTCGGACAGCACCTGGGGGATCAGGTGCTCGATAATGGCCTTTTCATCGACATCTTCGACATATTTGGACGATACCAGGTTGAGCAGGGCATCCAGCTTGTTCAGCGTCAGGTAGCTTTTCACGGGCGTGTGTCCCCACTGGGCCATCCGAAAGGCCGTCCGATAGACCATTCTTCCGGTCATGGCGACCAGCAGGACGCAGCAAATGATGATGATGGTATTACGTGTCGTCGGTTTCATAGGGAGAAGATTAAAGCGCGTTTTTGTCACAGAATACCACTTCGATGCCGGCCCGTTCGAGCAGACGGATGCCGTCGTCGGTGTGATAGGTCTCGCCGAAGACCACCCGCCGGATGCCGGCCTGGATGATGAGCTTGGCGCATTCGATGCAGGGCGAGGCGGTGACATAGATGGTGGCCCCGTCGCTGCTGTTGTGCGAACGGGCTATTTTGGTGATGGCATTGGCTTCGGCGTGCAGCACATAGGGTTTGGTCTTGTAGTTTTCGTCCTCACAGATGTTTTCAAAACCCGAGGGCGTGCCGTTGTAGCCGTCCGAGATGATGCGGTGGTCCTTGACCATGAGGGCGCCCACCTGGCGCCGCTGGCAGTAGGAATTTTCTGCCCAGATCAGGGCCATGCGCATATAGCGTTGATCCAAAGAGGTCTGTTTGTCCATATTATTTGATTCCGTTATGTCTGAGCATGGCATCGATGGTGGCCGGCTGGCCGCGATAGGCTTCGTAAAGTTCGGTGGCGGGCCGGGTGTTGCCCTTCGACAGGATGTTGTCCCTGAAGGATGCGGCCCGTTCCCGGTCGAAAACAGCATGCTCGGTATAGTGGTCGTAGGCATCGAAGGCCAGGATTTCCGACCATTTGTAGCAATAGTAGCCGGCTGCATAGCCGCCACTGAACAAGTGCGTGAAGGTGGGGCTCATGCAGCACGATGTGGGCATGGGCAGCAGATCGACCGATTTCCAGGCCTCGCGTTCGAAGGCGGCCACATCGCCCTCGAGCGGCTCGTGGATGGTGTGGTAGGCCATGTCCAGATAGCCGAACGACAGTTGGCGGCAGCAGTCGCGGCCCACGTTGAAATTGCCCGCATCCTTGACTTTCCCGATCAATTCCATGGGAATGGGCTCGCCCGTCTGGTAGTGGATGGCGACACTGTCGAGGAATTCTTTTTCGTAGGCCCAGTTTTCCATGATCTGCGAAGGCATCTCGACAAAGTCGCGATCGACATTGGTGCCGGCCAGCGAGGCATAGGTCACGTTGGAAAGCATGCCGTGCAGTCCGTGCCCGAACTCGTGCAGGAAGGTGGTCACTTCGTCGAAGGTGAGCAGCGAAGGTTTGTCGGCCGTGGGCAGGGTGAAGTTCATCGACAGCGTGACGAAGGGATACTCGCGCTGGCCGTGGACATTGCTCTGCGCCTTGATGTCGTTCATCCAGGCGCCCGAGCGCTTGCTTTCGCGCGGGAAGAAGTCTGTATAGATCACCGCCATGAACTGGCCGTTTTCATCGAACACTTCGTAGGCGTCCACGTCTTTGTTCCAAACCTGGATGTCGGGGTTTTTCACAAAGGTGATGCCATAGAGCCGGGTAGCCAGCCCGAAGACCCCTTTCTTGACATGTTCCAGTTCGAAATAGGGCTTGAGCATCTCATCGTTGAGATCGAACAATTCGGTCTTCAGTTTGTTTGAATAATAGGTCCAGTCCCAAGGTTCCAGTTTGAAGGGAGCGCTCTCGGTCTTGTCGATGAACGCCTGTATGGCCTGGTGTTCTTTTTCTGCCACCGGCCGGTAGGCGGCCCGCAACTGGTCGAGCATCTGATAGACATTTTCGACCTTGGCGGCCATTTTGCGTCTCAGTGCGTAGGAGGCATAGTCGGGATAGCCCATCAACTGGCCGATTTCCATGCGGGTGTTGACAATATCCTTGATGACCTGCATGTTGTCGAACTGCCCGCCGACGGCCCGCTGGTAGTAGGCCATGTAGAACTGTTCCCTGACATCGCGGCGGTCGGCATATTTCATGATGGCGCCGTAGCTCGGAGCCGTCAGGTCGAACAACCAGCCTTCCTTTCCCTGTTTGCGGGCCTTTTCGGCGGCGATGGCCAATTCGTCCTCGGGCAGGCCGGAAAGTTCTTCCTTGTCGGTGAAAAACCGGCTGAAGGCGTGGGTGGCTTTCAGACTGTTCTGGCCGAAGGCCATGGTCAGGTTGTCGAGCCGGGTGCTGAGGCTGCGGTATTTCTCGCGGTCGGCTCCTTGCAGTGTGGCGCCTCTTTCGAGAAAGTCTTCGTAGGTCTCTTCGGTCAGGCGCAACTGCTCGCCCTCCAGGCCCAGGTCGTGACGCTTTTCATAGACCTGACGGATGCGTTCGAACAGTTCTTGGTTCAATGTCAGGTTGTTGAAGTGCTCCGACAGCATCAGGGTTATTTTTTCCTCGGCGGCCATCAGTTCGTCGTCCATTTCGTTGTTGGTCAGCGTGCCGAAAACGGCATCGATGCGGCTGATGAGTTTGCCCGACAGTTCCAGGGCTTCGATGGTGTTGGCAAAATCGGGGGCCTCGCTCCGGGAGACGATGGCCTGGATCTCCTGGTCGTGCAGCCGGATGGCCTCCTGATAGGCGGGAACGAGATGGCAGATTTTGACTTGGGCAAAAGGCGGGGTGTCGCGCCAGGTCTGATAATTCTCCAACAGAGGGTTCTTTTCTGAGCAGGCAGTCAGTCCTGCAACAAGGATGGACATGAGTAAAACAGGTTTGAATATCTTCATCGTGAATAGGTGGAAAAATTTTTCATGCGAAAGTAGCACAACTTTTTCAATAAGTGATTACTTTCGCGCAAAAATTGGAACCCTGACTAAGAAAAGACATTATGGCCATCAGTGTTAAAGAAATCGTCGGAGCCTTCGTGGTCCTGTTCGCTATCCTCGATATCATCGGATCCATCCCTATCATCGTTGATTTGCAGCGTCGAACCGGTGTCATCCCCGCTTTGAAGGTGACGCTGATCTCACTGGTGCTGCTGGCCGGTTTCTATTTTGCCGGCGACGGAGTCCTGGCGCTGTTCGGCGTCAACATCCAGTCGTTCGCCGTGGCCGGTTCCATCGTGATTTTCGCCATCGGTTTCGAAATGATTTTCGACATCCACATCTTCAAATTCGACGAAAGCCCCAAGGGCATGTCCACCATTGTGCCGCTGGTCTTTCCCCTGATCGTGGGCGCCGGATCGTTCACCACCCTGCTGGCTTTGAAAGCCGAGTATCAGACAATCAACATCATGATTGCCCTGGTGCTGAACATGGTCTTCATTTTTGTCGTGCTCAAATCGATCGGATTCATCGAAAGGATTTTGGGCAAGGGAGGCATCTATATCATCCGCAAATTCTTCGGTATCATCCTGCTGGCCATCGCCGTCAAACTGTTTGCCACCAATATCGGCTCGCTGGTGGGCTAGGCTTTTCCCTCCAAGGGGTTTTCCCCTACCTCAGTACAATGTCGTGTACCGTCTGGGCACCGACCGCCTGGTTGAGTTTTTCAACGAGCGACTGACGTATGAGCATCAGTTCGTTGCGGACGATGGCCGAACGTACATGCAGGTGCAGCACCCCGTTTTTGATATACAGGTTTTCGGTCTGGGCCGCCAGACTCTTGCCCACCACTTCGGGCCATAGCTTGATGAGCCGGACTTCGTTGAGCCGGGCATCCAGGTGCTGGGTTTTCAGGACTTGCTGCAGCACCTCGGCCAGGGTTTGGGAATTGCGGCGCTTCATGCGGTCTGGTAGGGGCGGATGTCGCCGTTTTCGATTTGGAACACTTTGTAGGGCCGCCCCGATTGCTGGAGGATGCGCGACAGGTGTTCGTAATGGGTGTCGGTGATGAAAATCTGCCCGAAGGAGTCCTGCGATACCAGCGAAACAATGTTTTCCACCCTTTGCCGGTCGAGTTTGTCGAAAATGTCGTCGAGCAGCAGGATGGGCGCGTGCGTGCCCTTCTCCTTGAGAAATTCCGCCTGGGCCAGTTTCATGGCGATCAGGCAGGTCTTGCACTGCCCCTGCGAGGCCACCTGTTTCACGGGCCAGCTGTCCATGGTGATGTCCAGGTCGTCCTTGTGGATGCCCTTGGTGCTGAATCCCAGCAGGCGGTCCTTGGCCCGGGAGGCTTGGAGCTGAGGCTCCAGGGGACCTTGGCTCAGGTGGGAGGTATAACTGAGCCCCACCTCTTCCTGCTGCTGGGAAATCTCCCGGTACTGCCGGTTGAAAAGGGGGATGAATTGCTCGATGAACTGCTGCCTTTTGCGGAAAATCTCCTCTCCGTGGAAGGCCATCTGGCTTTCGTACAGTTCGTAGAGGGCGTCTTCGTAGTGGTGCTCTTCGTCTTTGAGCATGGCGTTGCGCTGTTGCAGGAATGACATGTAACTTACCAGCGCCCGCATATACTGCGGATCGTACTGCGAGATGGCCATGTCGATGAAGCGCCGCCGCTCTTCACTGCCTTCTCGAATCAGTCGCTCGTCGCCTGGCGAGATCATCACCAGCGGCAACTGGCCGATGTGCTCCGACAGCCGGTCGTAGGCCTTCTTGTCGTGTTTGAACACTTTTCTCTGCCGGCGCTTGATGCCGCAATAGTATTCGTGTTTGCCGCCATCTTCCTCCTCATATAGGCCCTGCAGCATCAGGAAATCGGCCTCGTGGGCGATGACCTGCGAATCGAGCACATTGGTGTGGCTCTTGCAGAACGACAGGAAATACACGGCATCCAGCACATTGGTCTTGCCTTGCCCGTTCTGCCCGAAAAAGCAGTTCAGATAGGGCGAAAAATCCACGTGAGCCTCTTTGATGTTCTTGAAGTTGAGAATGTCGAGCGACTGTAGATGCATAGTGACGCAAAAATAAGGATTTATGTCTGTTATCCCAAGGCGTACTCTGGCTTTTTTGTCTAAAGCAACCACTCTCCCATAAAGAGGACTATCAGCGTATTGGTTACACTGACAACCATTGGAAGAAAGTCTTTTTTCTCGATTCCATAAATTAGTGACAAAACCACTGATGATGGACAAAAAAGCAGTAAATCAAGTCCAAATGGCCATGGGTGAATGTTATCATACAGCCAGTCTCCCAACAGTTTTGGCCCATATGGTCTAATATCATAGAGCAACGAAGCCCTTATTTCCGGTTCCATAAACAGCACAGACAGAACTATGGAGACAATGCAGGCGATACACATAAATAAGAAAAACACTGTTTTTTCTTTTGACCTTACAAGGTAATACACCCAAAAAAAGATTGCCATGGCATAGAATGTGAGAATATCCCATGGATAGATTCCATGCATAAAACGCAGGTTGATAACAGGTAACAAATGAGCTACAACTTTGATAATGATTTCGATGGAGACAATCAGCATCAAGCATTGCGAAACCTTTTTAAAATATGAGCACTTTTCCATATCAGTTTGAATTAAATGGTGACTGGGTAAATTAATAACGGAATGATTTTTTTTTATTGTGTTTTGGATTAAAATACATGGCTCAGTTTGTGCTATCTTTCGCGCCACTCGCTGCGCTTCGCGGCGCAGGAGATAGCTGCGCCTCGCCAATGCAAACTTGGACAGTTTGCATTACGGTCTTTCCGTTCTGCGCCCTTGCCAAAGCGAGCTTTGGGCGGACGCAGGCCGCAAAGCCCTGCAATCGCAAATTTAATTTGCGATTGGACTCGGCTTGCTGTATCTTTGCAATACAAACAAAAATCATTACTTTTGTGCGCGAAAATAAAAGACTATTGATATGGCAAATAAGAAAGTCGTCTCCAAGGCGGAGAACAAGAACGAAGAGTTGGAAAAGAATGTCGGTGAGGCACTTTCCCGTTCGGAACAGTTTATCGAGAAAAACCAGAACACGCTGCTCATCGCTTTGGTGGCCGTGTTGGTGATTGTCGCAGGCATCGTCCTGTATAATAACAAGGTGGTGGGTCCCCGCAACCTGGCTGCCGCCGAGCAGCTCTTCCGCGGTGAAAGCTATTTCGCCGCCGATTCCTTCGACCTGGCACTGAACGGCGACGGCGTGGATTTCGTCGGCTTCGAGCAGTTTGTCAGCGATTTCAAGCACACCAAGTCGGCCAATCTGGCCAAGGCTTACATCGGCCTGTGCTACAAGAACCAGGGCGATTTCGAGACGGCCGCAAGCTATCTGAAGCAGGTCAAGGCCAAGGACATCATGGTGTCTCCGGCCCTGGTCGGTGCCGTGGGCGACTGCTATGTCGAACTGGGCGAGACGGCCAAGGCTGTCTCCTATTTCGAGAAGGCCGGCAAGGTCCACAACAACCTTTTGGCTCCGATTTACCTGATGAAGGCCGGTCTGGCCTACGAATCGCTGGGCAACTATGCCGCTGCGCTGAAGGTCTATCAGACCATCAAGGAGGAATATCCTCTGACCCAGGAAGGATCCGAAGTGGACAAATACATCGAGCGCGCCAAACTTTTAAAATAATCCGGGATGGCCACCAAGAACCTCTCGGAGTTTGACAGCTCTTCCCTGCACGATGTCGCGGCCTTGCGCTTCGACATCGTTGTTTCCAAATGGAACGAGCCCGTGACCGACAAACTGTTGGAAGGGGCGGTCGATTGCCTGACTTCCCAGGGAGTCCCCCAAGACCATATACGCGTGTTCCCCGTTCCGGGCAGTTTTGAACTGGTCTATGGCGCAGCCCGGCTCATGGGGCAGCCCGCCGCCCAGCGGGCCGATGCCATCATCGCCCTGGGTTGCGTGGTGCGTGGCGGCACGCCGCACTTCGACTATGTCTGCCAGGGGGTGACACGGGGCCTTTCCGAGCTGAATGCCCGGGGCACCGTACCTGTCATTTTCGGCCTGCTCACCACCGACGACATGCAGCAGTCGCTCGACCGTGCCGGTGGCATTTATGGAAACAAGGGAGTGGAGGCAGCCTATACTGCCATGGAAATGGCCCAGCTGAGCCGGCGCATTTAGTCCATTTCCAGACCAAGCTGGTTTTTCAGCGAGGCAAAGGAGGGGTTTTTCTCCAACATAGCACTGAGTTGGTCCTGAGGAGTCAGGGCCTTCTTTTTTTCGTCCCCGACGCTCACACGCACCTGCAGGCTGGCGTGGCTGTTGTGCAACTGTTGGCGGAGGTAGTGCTCGATTTGGGGCTTGATTTCGAGCATGCGCTTTTCCATGTTGGGGTGGAAAACGACAAACTCAAAATCGGTATCGGTGGTTTTTTCGGGCGGATTGGCGATCATGGCCGAACTGATTTGGGGATCGTCCTTGATCGTGTTGGCAAAGTCAATCCAGGCTTGGGTCAGCTGCGGCGTGTCGAAGGGCTGGTTCTCCTCGGGCGCGGCGACTTCCTGTTTGACGGGGGCGGGAGCGGCCTGTTGGGCCGGCCGGTTGAAGGACAGGGCCGTAGGACGTCTTGCAGCGGTGGATGCCGGCCGATGGGGTGCGGGCTGTGCTGAGTCCGGTGCGGCGGGTTGGGATGCGGGAGCGGATGGGGCCGGCGCGGGGGCGGATGAAGCCGGCGCAGGGGCAGGTGCCGAAGTTTGGACCGGACTGCCGGCTGAAGCCTCGGCCACCGGTTTGGCCGTCGGTGCCTTGGCAGGAGCCGGAGCGGCCGCAACAGGGCTGAGAGGGGCGGCTTTCCCCTTGCCGCCGTCGGGATCGGGCTCTCCCAACTGGCAGAGCCGGATGAGGCAGAGCTCGACCAACAGCCGTTTGTTTTTGCTCTGGTTGTATTGCAGGGAGCATTCGTTGGTCAGTTTGAGCGCTTCGACCAGCAGCTGGAAACTGCAGGCCTCGGCTTGCTGCCGGTATTTTGCCTGGATGCTGTCGCTCACTTCGAGCAGCGGCAGGGTGCGTGGATCCTTGCATACCAGCAGGTCGCGCAGATGGGCGCTGAGGCCGGTTGTGAAATACTGCCCTTCGAACCCCAGTCCGAGCACCTGGTCGAACAGCAGCAGGGCCTGGGCGGTCTCGTGCCGGAGCACGGCGTCGATGAGTTTGAAATAATAGTCGTAGTCGAGGATGTTCAGGTTTTCAATGACTCCCTTGTAGGTGATTTTCCCTTCGCCGAAACTGGCCACCTGGTCGAAGACCGACAGGGCGTCGCGCATACCGCCGTCGGCCTTCATGGCGATGATGTTGAGCGCTTCCGGCTCGTAGGCGATGTTTTCCGACTGGGCGACAAATTGCAGGTATTCCTGGATGTCACCCACACTGATGCGGTGGAAATCGTAGATCTGGCAACGCGACAGGATGGTGGGAATGATTTTGTGCTTCTCGGTGGTGGCCAGGATAAAGACGGCGTATGAAGGCGGCTCTTCCAGCGTCTTGAGGAAGGCGTTGAAGGCGCCTTGTGAGAGCATGTGCACCTCGTCGATGATATAGACCTTGTACTTGCCCAGCACCGGCGGGATCCTCACCTGCTCGGTGAGGGCGCGGATGTCATCGACCGAGTTGTTGGAGGCGGCGTCGAGTTCCAGGATGTTGTACGACCGCTGCTCGTTGAACGAACGGCAAGACTCGCATTCGTTGCAGGCTTCGCCATTCTCCTTGGGATGCAGGCAGTTGATGGTCTTGGCAAAGATGCGGGCGCAGGTGGTCTTGCCCACCCCTCTGGGGCCGCAGAACAGGTAGGCGTGGGCCAACTGGTTGTTCTTGACGGCATGCTGCAGGGTCGTGGTCAGCGCCCTCTGGCCAACCACCGACTGAAAGGTGTCGGGACGGTATTTTCTGGCTGAGACAAGATAATTTTCCATGAGTGGTCAATTTGTCTGCGAAGATAACAATTCCGGGGTGATTTCCATCGGTTTTTGAAAAATAATCTTTTACTTTGCAGCATAAGCCACAAGAGGAGGCACACACCCTCTTTGGTTGGCCGAAGTCTTTTCAAATGAACAAGTTAAAAGAACTGTATGCCCGCGTCAAGCCATACTTGCCCAACAAGTATGTCGCGGTCATTGTGCTGTTTGCCATCCTGATGCTGTTCTTCGACAAGAACAACCTGCTCCGCCGTCGCCACTACGAGCGTCAGGCCCGGGAACTCCGCCGTGAGATCAAGGCCTACGAGAAGGAACGCGATGAAGCCATAGAGCAACTGGAAGACCTGCGCATCGGCACCCAGGAAATCGAAAAGATTGCCCGCGAACAGTACCTCATGAAGAAAGACAACGAGGAGATCTTTATCCTGGAAGAGGATTGATGAAAACACAGCAAAAATACGATGTTCTGCTCTATGCCGGTTATCTTTTGATGATCGTCTCCGTGGTGCTGGTCATGGAAAATGCCGACTGGGGCAAATACCTGTTTTGCGCAGGCGGTGCCGCCTACCTGTTCTACCGGGCACGTTTCGCCTACCGCGGCGAGGATTTCCGCCTGCGCCGGCTCAACCGGATGTATGCCTTCGGCGGCATCCTGGTTGTTGCGACCGGTTATCTGATGTTCATCTCCAACAACGCCTGGCTGGTGCTGATGTTGCTGCTGGCCTTGATGGAGATCTATGTCAGTTTCCGGGCCGATTATTACCAAAAACACCAGCAGTAGATGTCTTCCCCTTCGTTCCGATTCAGACGTTTTGAAATCTTCCACGACAAGTGCGCGATGAAGGTGGGCATGGACGGAGTGACTTTGGGTGCCTGGGCCGTATCGCCCGAGGTGGCCAATGTCATGGAGCGCCGCATACTGGACATCGGTACCGGTAGCGGCGTGGTGGCCCTGATGCTGGCCCAGAAATACCCCGAGGCCTTGATCGACGCGGTCGAAAAGGACATTCCGGCCGCTTTCCAGGCTGTGCAAAATGTGGCCGCCAGCCCCTGGCCCGAAACGGTTCAGGTGTGTCAGGGCAGTTTTCCGGAAATCATGTCCCGTCTGCCGCTCAAGACCGAAGGCGAATACCACCTGATCGTTTGCAACCCCCCTTTCTTCAAGCAGGACCTCAAACCCATCAACCAGGCCCGCAGCCTGGCCCGTCACGCCGACGACCTGGATTTTGCCACCTTGGTGCGCGGAGTGGCGCCCTTGTTGCATCCCACGGGGCTGTTTTCGGTGATCCTGCCCTTCGAAGCCGGCGAGATATTCGAAGAGTATTGCTACGAATACCATCTGTATCTGCAGCGCTCCTGCCGGCTGGTGTCTGTGGCGGGCAAGCCTCCCAAACGCATCCTGATGACTTTCGGCCGGGAGCGCCTGGAGGTTGTGCAGCGCGAAGAACTCACCGTGGCCGGTGAGCAGGGTGCCTACACCGACCAGTACCGCCGCCTGACCGAAGGTTACTACCTTCCCGAGGCTTTCAGGTAGGCACATCCGCTCCCGACAGGTTTTCGAAGACTCCCGCACAGGGGGTCGCCATGATTGGCCGGACAAAAAAAAGAGGACGAAATTTCGTCCTCTTTTTCGTATAGGTGGCGGCAGGATTATCTGACGCTGACTTTCAAGGTTTCACCATCGACGGTGACCAGATAGATACCGGCGGGAACGTTGATGTCGATCCGTCCACGGGCGGTGGCTACCTGCTGGCCGGAGAGCGAGTGGATGCGGATGGCGGTCTGCTCGTTTTCACCTTCGACCTTAATCTGGCCTTCACCGGCCATAACTTTCCAAGTGGCCGTCTTGACAGCTTCGATACCCGTGGTGGGGCTGTAGGTATAGACCGTCTTCAGGATGTGGTCAATGCTCCAGGCGTTGTTCCTGTATTTCTCCATGATATCCAGTTCGTAGCTGGTAAGACTGGTATTGGGCATAAAATGCTCTTCGAGGGTGACACGGGTGTCCAGTTTCCAGTCTTTGGCAGTGGCGTCCCAGACCCAATTGGTCGTGACATCGCGGAACATCTCGGCCGTAGAAGTCGTCTGCTGCGAATATTTCGACGTTCCATACCAATCGGCAGCAGCCTTGTCCCATTCATATTCAGTGGTCATGATGCGCTTGCCGTCTGCATCATATTCGAATACTTCCTTATAGTCGCCGATCCAGCACCAGGCGGCTTCGTCCCATATATAGGAGGCCCGCATGGAGGTGGTGTAGCTGGTGTTGTCGGCATAGGCGTATTCCTTCTTGTCGGAACCGCGCCAATTCTTGTGGTCGCTGTCCCAATTATACTGTTCCGAGTAGACTACACGGTCGTAGTCGTCGTAGAGGTAGCTGCCTTTGCGGTCGCCCACCCAGTCGCCATCCTGCCAGTCGTAATAGTAGGCATAGTAAATGGTGTTGCCGAAGCGGTCGCGGTGGACTTCCGATTTGCGTGTGCCCTTCCAGCTCCAGTTGTCGTAGTCCCACTGATAGTATTCGTAATAATCCAGGGTGTCGTTGCTTTCGCTATACGACCTGGAATAACCTCTCCAGTCGGATTTCGAGCTGTCCCAACTATAAAAGGTATAGCCCAATTGACCTCCTTCGGAGTCATAGACATACTCATATCTGCTGGAACCCCTCCAGTTGTTCTGGCTGTAGTCCCAGTAATAGCTGGCCTGGTAAATGGTGTTGTCGTATTCGTCGAAACGATACTCGTCTTTGGAGTAACCTCTCCAGCCGGGGATGCTGCTGTCCCAGGTGTAGGAGGCATCCATGGTCAAGCGGCCTTTTTCATCGTAAGATGATTCCTCCTTTTCATAGCCTACCCAGCTGCGGGAGCTTTCGTCCCAATTGTAACTGGTCTGTGCACTGATGTTGGTGGTCGGGTCGAAAACGGTTTCATTCTTGTAGTTGCCGACCCAGGTGGAATCCCAGTCACTCCAACTGTAGTTCTCATCCAGCAACAGATTGCCATAGGCATCCGTTACGTAGATTTTTTTGGAAGAGGCAACCCAGCCTTCGTCCATGTAATCCGGAGAGGAAACGGTCAGGGTCACGGTGTCGGCCTTGTAGGTATAGTCGCCTCTTTCATAGTCTCTCCATTCGGCCGGAATCATCTCGGCGATGTAGGAACTGTTCAGGTAGCTGACAAACTTGCCGCCTTCCATGGTGACCACGTGCCGGGAGATGGGAATCCACTCGTGACTGTCCTCGCTCCACATATACTGGTAGTTGTCTTTGTCCAGACCGCTTTCGGTATAGGTGTATTCATACTTATAGGTAGGCGTCCAGTCATTGGAGGTTTCTCCCCAGACGTAGATGGTATAGCTGGTTTTCTTCTTTTGATCGTTGAAGGTATAGGCTTCGCGGCTCATTCCCTTCCACGACCGGGTCTCATAGTTCCATGAGTAGGAAGCATATTCTGTCAATATGCCCTGTTCGTCATAGGCCCATGCCTGGCGGTTGCCCATCCACCATGTGTCATATTCCGTGTTCCATTCGTTGTAGGATATGGTTTCAGTGACATCACCGTTCTGGTTTCTGGTGGTATAGGTGGCGTAGTTGCCTTTCCAGGTGGTCTGTCCATCGGCGTAGCGACCGTTGAAAGTTTCATAACAAATCGTTTCACCTTCTTCGTCGTAAACCTGGTGAGTCTTGGCGTAGGGGTACCATACGTTCCGCTCGCCGTCCCATTCGTAGGCAATGGTTAGCGTATCGCGGCCTTGGGCATCGCAAAGGGTTTCACTCTTGTAATAGCCTCTCCAGGCATCATCACCCCAACTGTAGGAGGCATTCATGATCTGATGGCCGTTTTCATCGTAGTCGTATTCGTTTTTGCTCTGGCCGATCAGTTTGTTGTCGTACTGGTTGTAGGCATATTCCTCCGACAGCGTGCACTGCTTCCAATAACCTTCTTCGTCCTTGAAGTATTTGTACTGGCAGATGGTCTTTCCTGTCAGGAGATCGTTTTCATAGACCAACATCAGGGTGTCACTGCCATAGGCATCGAACATGTTGATGCGTTTGCTGGTTTCCTTCCAGGCGTTGTCGGCGGCAACCCACTGATAGTAGGCTTGCAGGGAAGTTTGCCAATCCTGTGAGTATTCCCCGCCGTAGAAGGAAGTGGAGTCGGTGACAAGGGTGTATTCATATTCGGACTTGTCGGTCGGAACCCACTGGCCGTTCTGATACGTATAGTTGATGTATGTTTTGGTGCGGCCCGATTCCTCGTCGGTGAAATGTTCTTCCTTCCGGCCGGAATAAGGCTGCTGGTCGGCCAGTTCGGCTGCGGTGCGGGGCTCCTGGTAATTCATGATCCAATAGCCGATGTACATCGTGTCGCCTTGATAAACATCGCCGTGACGCTGGCTCAGATACAGGGCTTGCAGATTTTCGCTGTAATACCAGGTCTGGGATTCCAGGTTGCGATAGTCTTTATAAATAAAGACGCTCTGGTCGGAAAAGATCCACTTCTGGAGCGATCTGTCGTAATACCAGTTTCTGCGATAGTTGGTGGTGAGACCTTCGGCATCGGGACCGACTTCCTTGTAGTCACTCTTGTAGTTGGGATACCAGGTGGTGTCGCTGTAATAGTAGCGTTCGGTGCAGTAGAATCCTTCGCTGTCTGTGCCGGTGATGGCTTTGCTGGAATAAACCCATCCCAGGCTGTCGCCCTCCCAATAAGAGGAGATCGAGGTGGTCATGCCGTCGGCGGCATATTCATAGGTGGTACGGCTGTTGGGATCCAACTTGAAGTAAGCGGTGTGGGTCACCGTGTCTTCATAGTGGTTTCTCTGATAATGGATGGTGCTAGTGGCCCGGCCTTGGCCGTCAAACTCCGATTCGGTCTTGCTTTCGATGATTTGGGCACCGAGGGTGTCGACGTGCATTTCCAGGGAGGTGACCAGGTTGCCGTCTTGATAGATGTATCTCGATACGTTCACCTCCACCCACTGCATGGTCTTGCTATCCAGGTAGGCGACAGTCCTTTCGTTGTTACTGCCATCATAAAGATCGGTCATGCGAACCAAAGCGTTGGCGGGAATAATCCGGGGATCCACTCCGAGGTAATTCTCCACGTTGGTGATGTTGGTCTCCCGTTTGATGACGTTGCCTTCACTGTCGTAGGTAAAGGTTTGCGTGCCGATTTTGGCCAGTTCGTCCATGCTTTTGCCATAGAAGGCCTCGACCTTGTCGAGCCGCCACTCTTTGCTGCCCATGTACGGACCTTTCTTGAGGGACTGCTCTACCGGCTGCTGCTGCGGAGCGGCCACCGGAACGTTTGCCACCTGCGGGGCCTCCAGTTTCATATGCCGGATGCGGGCTTCGATGTTTTGCTGCTCAGCGTCGATGCGCAGCTTGGAATCTCTGATTTCGGCTTCGCTACGGGCTATGTCCCTTTTGATCTCGGCGGCCCGGTCGTTGCGAATCTTCTCTTGCTCATCTATGGCAGCCTTGGCCTTTTTCAGAGCCACAATACCCTGAGCTTCCTCGGGAGCCGCCATCGTGCGGATGTTCTCAGCGGCAAGGGCCGTAAGAGCCGTGCCCAGGAACAATACTGTTGCAATAAGCGTAAATCTTTTCATACTGAAAGTTGAAAATAAAGATTAAACATTTGCCGCTCTGCCAGTTCCGTGGATGAATCAGGTTCGGTTGCGGCCAAGTGGCAGACGGACATTTAACCGACAAAGAAACACATTTTTTTTATTATACGATGCAATTCCGCCCAAAAATTATCATTAATTAATCGTTTGAGTTTCAGTGTCTGCACGAAAAATCGCTTCTCTTGGGCTTTCCGTGGAAAAAGAGGGTTTGAACCAGAGGGCGGACTCTTGTACGGCTGTCGAAAAAGCATTACCTTCGCGGCTTGAAACAAGCTCATTGCCATGTCAGAAAAATTTGCTGAATATTCCCGGTTCGATCTCTCCGCCATCAACAAGGAGATGCTCCGTGACTGGGATGCGAAAGATGTCTTCCGAAAGAGTACGGAATTGCGTGAGGGCCAGCCTTCCTTTGTCTTCTACGAAGGTCCCCCCTCGGCCAACGGCATGCCGGGTATCCATCACATGATAGCCCGCTCCATCAAGGACATCTTCTGCCGCTACAAAACCATGAAGGGATACCTGGTGAACCGCAAGGCCGGCTGGGACACGCACGGACTGCCTGTCGAACTGGGCGTGGAAAAGAGCCTGGGCATCACCAAGGAGGATATCGGCCGCAAGATTTCGGTCGAAGACTACAATGCCGCCTGCCGTCGCGATGTGATGAAGTTCACGCGCGAATGGGAGGACCTGACCCGCAAAATGGGATACTGGGTCGATATGAAAGACCCCTACATCACCTATGACAACCGCTATATCGAGACCCTGTGGTGGCTGCTCAAGCAGTTGTACGACAAGGGCCTCCTTTACAAGGGATACACCATCCAGCCTTATTCGCCCGCTGCCGGCACCGGTCTGAGCACGCACGAGCTGAACCAGCCCGGCTGCTACCGCGATGTGAAGGACACCACCGTCACGGCTTTGTTCCGCATGACGGATCCCCGTCCGGAGATGACCGGCTGGGGCACGCCCTGCTTCGTGGCCTGGACCACGACTCCCTGGACCCTGCCTTCGAACACGGCGCTTTGCGTCGGTCCGGAGATCGACTATGTCGCTGTCCAGACTTACAATCCCTACACGGCCGACAAGGTCACCCTGGTCATGGCCGAAAGCTGCGTGGCCTCCTATTTCAAGGCGGAAGGGGCCACGGCCGATATGGAAGCCTTCCAGCCAGGCGACAAGGTGGTGCCCTACCGGCTGCTGCCGCAGCGCTACAAAGGCTCGTCCCTGGTTGGCATGAAATATGTCCAGCTGATGCCCTGGGTCAAGCCGCTGGAGAAACTCGACGGCAATGCGCCCGCCTATGTGAAGGCCGCCGCCGAGTCTCATCCCGACACGGTGTTTGCCGTCGGCAAGGACACCTATGTGGAGATGTCGGCCGAGGCCTTCCGGGTGATTCCCGGCGACTATGTCACCACAGAGGAAGGGACGGGCATCGTGCATATCGCCCCCACTTTCGGTGCCGACGATGCCAAGGTGGGCAAGGCCTCGGGTGTGCCTTCGCTGTTCATGGTCAACCTTTTGGGCGAGACCCGTCCGATGGTCGATCTGACGGGCAAATACTACCTGCTGGCCGATTGTGCGCCTGAATTTACGGCCCGTTGTGTGGACGAGGCCGCCTACCGCGTCCACGAGGGAGAATATGTCAAGAATGCCTACGCTCCCGAGTTCAACCCCGGCGGCAAGTACGACGAAACCGCCGCTGCCAAGGCCGAAGACCTGAACATCCGCATCTGCATGGAAATGAAGCAGGCCGGTCAGGCCCTGCGCATCGAGAAACATGTCCACAATTATCCGCATTGCTGGCGTACCGACAAGCCGGTGCTCTATTATCCGCTCGATTCGTGGTTCATCCGCTCGACGGCCTGCCGCGACCGCATGATCGAACTGAACCGCACCATCAACTGGAAGCCGGAATCCACCGGCAGCGGCCGTTTCGGCAAATGGCTCGAGAACCTGAACGACTGGAACCTGAGCCGTTCGCGCTACTGGGGCACTCCGCTGCCCGTCTGGCGCAACCGCGACACCCGCGAGGAAATCTGCATCGGCAGTGTCGAGGAACTCTACCAGGAAATCGAGAAGTCGGTGGCTGCCGGCCTGATGAAGGAGAATCCTTACAAGAAGCTCGGCTTCGTGCCCGGCCTGATGGACAAGGCCAACTACGACAAGATAGACCTGCACCGCCCCTATGTCGACGACATCGTGCTGGTGTCGGCCTCTGGACAGCCCATGCATCGCGAATCCGACCTGATCGATGTCTGGTTCGACTCGGGGGCCATGCCTTATGCCCAGATCCATTATCCTTTCGAAAACAAGGAGGCTTTCGACAAACGGCAGATCTACCCGGCCGATTTCATTGCCGAAGGCGTGGACCAGACCCGTGGCTGGTTCTTCACCCTGCACGCTCTGGCCACGATGGTTTTCGACTCGGTGGCCTACAAGAATGTGGTGTCCAACGGCTTGGTGCTCGACAAGAACGGCAACAAGATGTCCAAGCGTCTGGGCAATGCCATCGATCCTTTCGGCGCCATCGAGCAGTACGGCTCCGACCCCTTGCGCTGGTACATGATCACCAACGCTTCGCCCTGGGACAACTTGCGCTTCGACACCGAAGGGGTGGAGGAAGTCCGTCGCAAATTCTTCGGCACGCTCTACAACACCTATTCGTTCTTCGCCCTGTATGCCAATGTGGACGGCTTCACCGGCCGTGAGGAGGAGATTCCGGTGGCCGAGCGCCCCGAGATCGACCGTTGGATCATCTCCCTGCTGCACACCTTGATCCGTCAGACCGACCAGAGTTATGCCGATTATGAGGCCACCCGCTCGGGACGCGCCATTGCCGAGTTTGTCGGCGAGAACCTGAGCAACTGGTATGTCCGCCTCAACCGCAAGCGTTTCTGGGGTGGCGAAATGACCCGCGACAAGCTGGCTGCCTACCAGACGCTCTACACCTGCCTCGACACGGTGGCCCGCCTCATGGCGCCCATCGCCCCTTTCTATGCCGACCGGCTTTTCCTCGACCTGAATGCCGTCACCGGCCGCGACCAAAGCGAATCGGTCCACCTGGCCGCCTATCCCGTGTTCGACGAACAATTGATCGACGAAGACCTGAACACCCGCATGCAGCTGGCCCAGCAGATTTCGTCGATGGTGTTGTCGCTGCGCAAGAAGGTCAACATCAAGGTGCGCCAGCCCCTGGCGGCCATCATCATCCCCGAAGCCGATCCCGCCCGGAAGGCGGCCATCGAGGCTGTCCGCGACCTGATCCTCTCCGAGGTCAACGTCAAGGAGTTGCGCTTCGTGGACAACGCCGCCGGTGTGCTGATCAAGCGTATCAAGCCTGATTTCAAAAAGTTAGGCCCAAAATGCGGCAAACAGATGAAATCTGTGGCGGAAATGTTGAAGAATCTGGAGCAAGATACTATCTTTGCTTTCGAGAAGACTGGTTGCCTCGACCTGTCGGTGGACGGGCAGAGCATCCGCGTCGAAGCCTCCGATGTGGAATTCCTTTCGGAAGACATTCCCGGCTGGCTGGTGGCCAACGACGGCCGCCTGACCGTGGCCCTGGAAGTGGAGATTTCCGAGGAGTTACGCGAAGAAGGCCTGGCGCGCGAACTGGTGAACCGGATCCAGAACCTGCGCAAGTCGCAGGGATTCGAAATCACCGACCGCATCCGCATCCAATTGACTCACCATGAAGCGACCGACACGGCCGTGATGCACTGGCGGCAATACATTGCCTCCCAGACCTTGGCCGAATCGGTGACACTGGAGGACAGCCTCCCCGACGGCACCTCCCTCGACATGGAAGAGGCCGCCCTCATGGTAAAAGTGACGAAAGTCTGATGTGATAACCATCTAAAATGAATAGCTATGGCAGAAATTATCCGTTATTCAGATGCTGAACTCGAGGAGTTCAGGGTATTGATCGAAGAAAAACTGGCCAAGGCCCGCGAAGAGTACGACCAGCTCAAGAAGAGCCTGGAAGGCAATGATGTGGCAGACACCGCCCCTACGTTCAAGGCTTTTGAAGATGGCGCCAATTTCCTGCAGAAAGAGGAGGTCTCCCGGCTGGCCCAGCGTCAGTTGACTTTCATCCAGCATTTGGAGGCCGCCCTGTTGCGTATCGACAACAAGACCTACGGCATTTGCCGCGAAACCGGCAAACTGATCCCCAAGGAACGTCTGCGTGCCGTGCCTCATGCCACGCTGAGTATCGAAGCAAAAGGAAAGTGATATGCCCAAACTTTCCAGGACTTGGAAAGCCGTACTGATCATCGTCCTGCTGGTGCTGATCGATCAGACGGTGAAAATCATCGTCAAGACTCATCTTCAGCTGCATGAGAGCATTCGTGTGGCCGATTGGTTCTATATCTATTTCACCGAAAACAACGGCATGGCATTCGGTTGGGAGTTCTTCGACAAGATTTTCCTGACCTTGTTCCGCATTGTCGCTTCCGGGCTGCTCATCTGGTATTTGCTGCGCCTCACCCGTCGCCCGGAGGCCAAAATGGGATATATTGTCTGCATCGCCCTGATCACGGCCGGCGCCTTGGGCAACATTTTCGATTGTCTCTTCTACGGCCTTGTTTTCGACCACAGTGTCGGCCAGGTGGCCACGCTCTTTCCCGAGGGCGGAGGCTATGCCCCGCTTTTCTACGGACGGGTGGTCGATATGCTGTACTTCCCGCTCATCGAAACGGTTTGGCCCGACTGGGTGCCTGTTTGGGGCGGGCAGGAGTTTGTCTTCTTCCGGCCGGTCTTCAACGTGGCCGACTCCTGTATCACCGTAGGTGTTTTTGTCCTGCTCATTTTCTACCATAGATCGCTGGCTTCCGACCTGGATCGGAAAAGCGCATCTTCCTCGTCCGATGGAAAGAAAGCATAGCTCCGGGTGGTGGCTGACGGGCCTGCTGGTAGTTTGCTGCCTGTTGATGGGCGGCTGTCGTGAAAAGCAGGAGGGCAGGGTGATTTCCAAAAAACGCCTGGTCGAGGTCCTCACGGACGTCTATCTGACCGACGCCATGCTCAACCAAATGGACCACAACACGCGCAACCGCTGGAGCCGGGGCATGAGCCGGGAGTATTTCCAGGACATCGCCTATCGGCACATCTTGGAAAAGCATCATGTTTCGGAAGAGGATTTCTATGCTTCCATCGCCTATTACTCCCGCCACAACAGGGTGATGTCCAAGATGTGCACGCAGGTCATCAACAATCTCAATGCTTTGCAGGCCGAAATAGACCGGCGCGAAGAACTGGCGCGTCTGGCCGACGAGCAGCGGCGTTTCGAACTGAAATGGCGGACGGTCGATATCCAGGAGCGCGATGTGGCTCCCTGGGCCGACTGGCTGCTTATCCCCCGGCCTTTGGAGAAAAAGGACACGGCCCTGTACCTGTCGGCCGACTCGGGGCACATTGCCGTTTACAACATGGAAGACCCCTACTGGTCGGGTGTGATGCAGGCCCTGGAAAAAGTCAGGGAAGTGAACGAACTGGATATTTTCCAGGTTGATTCGGCCTATCTGGTGCGGCGGGCCGCCCAGCGCCGGACCGATGACCCTGCCCCTGCCTCTGTCGAGAACCGGCTACAGCGCCGACCGGCCATTACGGCGGAGGAATTCCGAACAGACGATGGCGGTGGCCACTGACACATTGAGCGATTCCGGTCCTTTCCGCCCGGCCGGGAAATTGGGGATGAACAATTTGCGGCTGACTTTTGCCGCCAGACGGGGAGATATTCCTTTGCCTTCGTTGCCCATCAGGATGATGCCTTTGTCGGGCAACCCGGCCTGGTAGATGTCCTCGCCTTCGAGGAAGGTCCCGAAAACGGGCAGGCCGCTTTTTTCAAACACTTCTTCCAAATCGACGTAATGTACCTGGACCCGTCCGATGGCCCCCATGGTGGATTGGATGGCTTTGGGCTGGAAGGCGTCGGCTGTCCCCGGGGAGCACAGGACGTGCTCAATGCCGAACCAGTCGGCCGTGCGCAAAATGGTGCCCAGGTTGCCGGGGTCCTGCACATTGTCGAGCGCCAGGCTCAGCGATTGCGACAAGCGGTCCATGTCGAGCGGGTAGTCGGGCTGGTGAAACACCGCCAGCACTCCTTGCGGGCTGGCCTGGGTGCATGCTTTCCGGAGTTCGTCGTAGCTCACCTCCACGATTTCCTCGGCCCGGACACCGGGATGGGCCTCCAGCCACTCGGGAGTGGCCGCCAGGAAGCGGCACGGCAACAAAGGCAGCAATTCTTCGGCCAGTTTGTTGCCTTCGGCTGTAAAAAGCCGGTATTCGGACCGGAATTTTTTCAATTCCAGCGAATGGATCCATTTGATTTTGGCTTTGCTCAGCATGACCTGATCTTTTGCTTGATGAAAAATCGCCTCGGGCACTTTGAATGATGAACAAAAGTAGTATATTTGCCTGTAAATACCAACTCCAGCGTGAAACGTGTAATCCTCTTGTTGACAGGGTTGATGGTATTGTATTCATGCAATACCCTGAAATATGTACCTGAAAACGAGAGACTGCTCAATCGGACCGCCGTGGAAGTAAAAGACAATACTGTCTCCAAGAAGGAGTTGAAGAACCGCATCCGTCAGCAGCCCAACAACCGTCTGTGGGGGGTCCTGGGACTCGACCTGGCAGTCTATAACCTGTCGGGCCAGGATACTTCCAAATGGATCAACCGTGCTTTGCGCAACATGGGCCAGCCGCCTGTGCTGTTCGATTCTTTGGCCGTCGGGCAGTCGGTCTATTCCATGGAGCGCTGGCTTTTCAGCAAAGGCTATTTCGATGCCGAAGTCGATAGCCAGGTGCGCACCCGCAAACGCCGCGTCAAGGTCACTTACCAAGTCGATCCCGGTCAACTCTACCGTATCCGCAACTACGACTTCGAGCCGGCCGATTCGACGGCCTTGTTCGAGTCGATGGTTTCCCGTTCGATGACCGAGACGGAAATTTTCCCGGGAGATGCTTTCGACAGCGACCGGCTCGACCAGGAGCGCGGCCGCCTGGCTTCTTTGGCCCGCAACCAAGGTTATTATGCCGTCGGCAAAGAGCATTTTTCGTTCGATGTGGACAGTTCACTGCAGTCGCACCAGGTGGATATCGACTTGCAAATCGAACCGTATATGCGCATCAGCCCTTCCGGTGTGAGCCAGGAGGAGCATCGTCCCTACGAGATAGGCCGAGTCTGCTTCCTGCTGGATGTGCCCACGGGCGCTTATTCCCGCAGCGCCGGTGCTTTCCTGGTGGCCGATTACGACACTTTGCGAGTGGACAACTACTATTTTGTCTATCGCGACAAACCGCTGCTTCGGCCGGGCACCTTGCTGCAAAACTGCTTCATCACCCCGGGCGCTCTCTACCGGGCCGACGACGTGGACCGCACCTATGCCCGCCTGAACAGGATGTCGTGCCTGCGCTATGTCAACATCCGTTTCCAGGAAATGCCCGACAAGGACGAACAAACCGGTTTGCTCGACTGTTACATCGTGCTGACCCCGGCCGAGGAGAACATCTTCACGGCCGATCTGGAAGGCACCAACACGGCCGGCGACCTGGGCGTGGCCTGCAAATTGTCCTACACGCAGCAAAACCTGCTGGGAGGCGGTGAGGTTTATAATATCGGTTTGCGGGGCGCCTATGAGGCCCTTTCGGGCTACTATTCCAACGACTACTTTGAGTATGGCGGTGAAATGTCGCTTTCGCTGCCTAATTTCCGTTTGCCGCTCCTGTCGAGCAACCTGCGCAAGGAAATCGACGCTTCGACCAATTTCTCACTGAGCTACGACAACTTGTCGCGCCCCGAATTCCTGCGCACCACAGCTTCCGCTTCGGTCAATTACACCTGGCAGAACCGGCAGACACGCCACACGCTCACTCCGATCGACTTTGCCTATGTCTATATGCCCCGGGTGGAGTCGGCCTTCAAGGCGACCTACCTCAAGGAAGGTTCTTATCTGAAGTACAGCTACGAAGACCAGTTCATCCTGGAGATGGCCTACGGTTTCCTGTATTCCAGCCTGCCGCAGGGCCTGAGCTTGAGCGGCCATCGCTTCTACACGGTCCGTGTCAATGTCGAGGAGGCGGGCAACTTGCTCAACCCTCTGGCCCACAGTCTGGGCAATCCCAATGAAAACGGTC
This sequence comes from Bacteroidales bacterium, assembly GCA_017958305.1. Classification (GTDB taxonomy): domain Bacteria; phylum Bacteroidota; class Bacteroidia; order Bacteroidales; family UBA1402; genus UBA1757. The sequence continues at coordinate 38,869 of JAGDCW010000006.1, forward strand.
AATACACCATCGGCAACATCCCTTTTTCACAGTTTGTGAAGGGGGAAATCGAGTACACGCACCACATCCCGCTCAGCCCGACCAACCACATCGCCCTGCGGGCTGGCTTGGGGCTGGCCTTTCCCTATGGCAATTCCAAGATCCTGCCTTTCGAAAAACGGTTCTATTCGGGCGGTGCCAACTCGGTGCGCGGCTGGTCGGTGAGGACGCTGGGCCCGGGCCGTTACAAGACTGCGCTGCAGACCATCGACTTCATGAACCAGTCGGGCGACATGAAGCTCGACCTCAACTTCGAGTTCCGCCAAAAATGGTTCTGGGTGCTGGAGGGAGCCTACTTCATCGACGCGGGCAACATCTGGACCTTGCATGCCTACGACAACCAGCCGGGCGGGCAGTTCAAGATGGACAGTTTCCTGAACGAGATCGCCTTGGCGGCCGGCCTGGGAGTGCGACTGGACTTCAAGTTTGTGTTGTTCCGTGTGGACTTGGGCATGAAGGTCTATGACCCGGCCGGACTCGATGCCGACGAACGCTGGCGCATCCGGCACATCGACAGTACCGACGATTTTGCATTCCATATTGCTATTGGCTATCCTTTCTAATCTCTAAATTAATAAGTTATGAAAAAAAGTATTTTGATGCTCGCAGCCGCAACGCTGCTCCTGGTTCCGGGAATGAAGGCTCAGACCAATCTGCAGACTTTCTATGATTTCGGTCCCAACCGTAGTCACTTCACCACTACGCTGGAAGGTTTCTACAATGACAACTGGGGTAACACCTTCTTCTTCATCGACTACGATTTC
>JAGDCW010000042.1 GCA_017958305.1 Bacteroidales bacterium
CCTGGGTGGAAAAGAGGTTGCAGCTGGCCCAGCGCAGGTCGGCCCCCCGCTCCGCCAGGGTCTCCATCCGGATGGCGGTCTGGATGGTCATGTGCAACGAACCGGTGACGCGGGCTCCTTTGAGGGGCTTGAGCGGACCGTATTTTTTGCGGACGGCCATCAGTCCGGGCATCTCCTTTTCGGCGATCTCAATCTCTTTGCGACCGAAGTCCTTGAGCGTCAAGTCGGCCACCTTGTGGGGCAGTGTTGAGAATAATTCCATAGTAAATATCAGTATCTCAATTAGTTAATCAATTTTTACACGTGTCGGCGACAAAAAATGCTGTAACGCTGTGTAGCGTTTTTTCCGGCCATGCCGTCTATAGAGCAGTTCATTGTCGGTAACGACACTCTTTTTAATTTCCTCTATATATGTTGGAAGGTGTTCCTGCGTGAGCCGGGACACCTTTGCTTTTATACCTGTCCTGCCGTTGCCGGACCCTGCGACGGCCGGCTGTCGGCTTCCTTGATATCTTCCTCGTTGTCGGTCAAAACAAAGTCGAGCTGACGGCGGTCCATATTGGCCCGGGCCACCAGGACATAGACCGTGTCGCCCAGCCGGTACACCTTTTTATGATGCCGCCCGACCAGCCGGTAGTTCTTCTCGTCGAAATCGTAGTGGTCGTCTTCCAGGTCGCGCATGGCCACCAGCCCTTCGCATTTGTTTTCGTCTATCTCGACAAACATGCCGAATTCGGACACACCCGAGACATGCCCCTTGAAGACATGACCCAGTTGGTCGGCCATGAATTCGACTTGCTTGCTCTTGATGGAGGCCCGTTCGGCCTGGGCGGCCAGTTGCTCCATGGCCGAGCAGTGTTCGCAGCGGCGTTCCAGACGCTCGCGGTCGAAAGCCTTGCCGCCGTTGAGATAGCGTTCGAGCAGGCGGTGGACCATCATGTCGGGGTAGCGCCGGATGGGCGAGGTGAAATGGGTGTAATGGCTGAAAGCCAGTCCGTAGTGGCCGATGTTCTCGGTGGAATAGACGGCCTTGGCCATGGCCCGGATGGTGATGGACGAAATCATGTTCTCTTCGGCCGTCCCCTTGATTTCATCGAGCATTTTGTTGATGTTGCGGCTCAGTTGTTTCTGGCCGCCCTCGATATCGAGATGATGGCCGAAAGACTTGATGAATTTCGAGACATCGGCCAGCTTTTCCATGTCGGGCAGGTCGTGGACACGATAGACAAAGGGCTTGGGGTTGGACTGCTTGCCGACATATTCGGCCACAGTGCGGTTGGCCAGCAGCATGAATTCCTCGATGAGGTTGTGCGACTCGCCCGATTCCTTGAAATAGACCGAGAGCGGTTTGCCGTTTTCATCAGTCCTGAAACAAACCTCCTGGCTCTCGAAGCGGATGGATCCGTTCTTGAACCGGCGTTCACGCAGTATCTTGGCCAAGGCATTGAGCTGTAGCATTTCGTCTTTCATCAGCTCGCTTTTGCCATCGATGATGTCCTGGGCCTGGTCGTAGCTCAGGCGGCAGTTGGATTTGATGACCGTGCGGCGGATGCGCGAGGCTTTGACCTCGGCCTGGGCGTCCAATTCGAAGATGCAGGAAAAACAACGCTTTTCCTCGTCGGGACGAAGCGAGCAGACCTGGTTGCACAGCCGTTCGGGCAGCATGGGGATGGTGCGGTCCACCAGATAGACCGAGGTGGCCCTTTTTTCGGCTTCCCGGTCGATGACGGAGTCGGGTTTGACATAGAAGGTGACATCGGCGATGTGGACACCGATTTCCCAGTTCCCGTTGGGCAGGGCCCTGATGGACAGGGCATCGTCAAAGTCTTTGGCTTCCTGGGGGTCGATGGTGAAAGTCGGCACCTGGCGGAAATCCTCGCGATAGCTGTATTCCTCGGGGTGTATTTCTTCCGAGAAGGCCAAGGCGGCTTTTTCGGCCTCCTCGGGGTAGCTTTCCGGCAACTCGAATTCACTCATGATGTCGTCGCCCATCACCTTGCGGTCTTTGCGCATGATTTGGGCCAGCTGGTAGCGGCCTTCCCGCTCCGACTGCAGAAAATGCTGCTCGAGCAGGTCGTGCAACAGTTCATCGACCATTTCCTTGCCCGTCTGGCGGGTAATGCCCAGGGCGGCGGCCACTTGCCGGTAATTGAAGGCAGCGCGGCTGTGCTCATGGAAAAAGTCCATGATCTGCTGCTTGATGGTGCCCTTTTTCATTCGGGCTATCTTGTTTCTTTTGCTTTTCAACATGGTTAAAATCTTTTCATCAGTTCCTCACAACTGAGGCGTACGATAATTCTCCTGCCGTCGGGGGTGTAGTTTTGGATGGCGCAGTCGAAGAGTTGACGGCAGAGTGTTTTCATTTCTGTCCGGTTCAAGACCAGTCCGTAGGGGATGCTGGTCACCTGGGCCATCTTCAGGGCCAGCCGGTCTTTGAGTTCCTTGGAGAAGTTGGGGATGTCCTCTTCGGCCGCGTCGGTCAGGTCCTGGATCATGGCCGTCGGCGTCAGGCCCTGGGTTTGCTCGGGAATGCCGGTGATGAGCCAGCGCTGGCCGTCCTGCTCGAAGCGGAAGCCCAAGTCGGAGAGAAGGGGCAGGATCTGCCGGAACAGGTCCATCTGGTGGGGGCCCAGTTCCAACTCCTCGGGAAACAGCAGGGTTTGCGATACGGCCTGATGGCTTTCCAGCTGCTTGCTGTACCTTTCGAACCAAATCCTGATCTGGGCCCGGTGCTGGTCGATGAGCAGCACGGCGTCGCCACACGGAATCAGGAGGTAGCGGCCGAAAAGCTGGCTGGGCTGCCAGTCGCTGTCGGCGGTAATCTCTTCGTCGGAGAATATGGTTTGGAGGGCCTCGGCCTCTTCAAAGCGTCGGGGCATCTCGTCGAAGGCATCGGCGCGGAAGCTTTCCAGTCCTTGGACATCGTCCTCCCGGCTCTGGGGCGAATGGGGCTCCGGTTGCCGGTAGAAACGTTCTGTCGGGCCGCTTTCCGTGACGCGGTAGATTTTCTCCCAACCGGCATCGACCGGTTTCTTGTGGAAGGGGTTGTAGTTGGGGTCGAAATCGAGCCGGGGTTGGGGCACGTCGCGCGAACCACTGAATACATCGATCTGAGGCGCATCATCCTGGTCGAAATCGAGCGAGGGAACGGCATTGAATTTGCCCAGGCATTCCCTGACGGAGGCGTTCAAGATGGGCCAGATGATCTGTTCGTTCTCGAACTTGACTTCGGTCTTGGTGGGGCTGATATTGACATCGATGCTTTCGGTGGGCACGTCGAAAAACAGGAAATAGACGGGCTGCATGCCCGGAGCGGTCAAGGGCTCATAGACTTCCATGACGGCCTTGCGGAAATAGGGATGCCGGATATAGCGGTTGTTGACGAAGAAATACTGTTCGTAGGCTCTCTTGCGGGCGGCCGAAGGATCTCCCACGAAACCGCTGATCTTCACAAACTCGGTCTCCACCTCGACCGGGTAAAGCTTTTTGTTGAGCTGCTCGCCCAGCAGGGCGATGATGCGCTGGCGCAGATTGGTGGCGGGCAGTTGGTAGAGGATTTCACCGTTGTGCCGCAGACTGAGACGGATGTCGGGATGCGCCAAGGCCTGCAGGATGAATTCGCTGCGAATGGCGGAGAACTGCTTGGCATTGCTGCCCAAGAACTTGCGCCGGGCCGGCACATTGTAGAAAATGTTGCGGACCGAAAAACAGGTCCCCTTTTCTGCGGCGACTGGCTCTTGCGATTCCAGCACCGATCCGGCGATGATTACCCGACTGCCCACTTCGTCTTCCGCCTGACGGGTGGTGAGTTCCACCTGGGCGATGGCGGCAATCGAGGCCAGCGCCTCGCCCCGGAAACCCATGGTGCGGATGGCAAACAGGTCCTGGCTCTGCCGCAGCTTCGAGGTGGCGTGACGTTCGAAGCACAGGCGGGCGTCCTCGGCCGACATGCCCCGGCCGTTGTCGGAAATCTGTATCAGCGTTTTGCCGGCATCCTTGATATTGACCTCGATGCTGGTGGCTCCCGCATCGAAGGCATTTTCCATCAGTTCCTTGACCACGGAGGCAGGCTGTTGGATCACTTCACCGGCCGCAATCTGGTTGGCGACACTGTCGGGCAATATGGCGATACAGTTTCCCATGGGACATTAAATCATGGAGTTGATGCGGAAGTACATAAACAGGACGACGAGCAGCATGGCGACGCACACAATGATCATGATGCGGCTGAACTTCTGCATCTTTTCGCGGCTGCTGCCACCGGGAACCGCCTTGCGGAAACTCCCGCGGATGTCTTTTTCGAAGTCTCTCTGGACTGTTTTTTCTGATTCTTCGGCCATATTCATTTCCTTTCTGATACGTTCATATCTTTCTTTGCGCTCCTCCTTGACTTTGTCGTAGTAGATGGGCTTGTGGTCAAACTGCCGGGGCTTGGGTTGCTTGAAAAACGGGAAAAGAAGACTCATAGCTGTTCGATTTGAAAGTTAACGGGAACGTCCCCTTGCCGCCCGCTCACGATTGGAACGCCTGGGGGTGGAAGCGCGCCGGGTTTCTTGTGAGCCGCCCTCCTGGCCGGTGTGCCGGAAAACATCTTCCGGATGGGTGGGACGCAATTGGATGGGCCAGCTGAATAAAGGCAGGTGCTTGACATCGGCCGTCACCAACGAAAGAGGATAGAACTTGCCCACCGGCTCGGGCGATACGGTGACCGACTGCATTTTGCCCTCCTCGTCCATGAACATCGACATGTCTCCGTGTTCGAGGCGGACCAAGCCGATCATTTCATTTTTGTCGTTGTGTGGAATGTAGATGGCATTGGCATTGCCGACGATGACGATGTGATACACCTTGTTGTTTTTGAACCAGGCGGTCAGTTCGTCACCGGTCGATTGGTTGAAATAGGAGGAATCGGCCTCTTCCTGGGAGACAATGCTGGCATCGCGCTGTACATATAGGTAGTCGGGGGCTCCGTTTTTGATATAGAGTTTCATCAGGGTGCCCCGTACCTGTTGGTTGTCGGACCAGATGATGGGCGAACCGCTCATGTTGAGCACCGAATCGCGGGTCGAGAAGAAGATCGAATCGCAAAGTGCCTGCAAATCCACCCGGTAACAGCGCACATGGTGGTAGGCCATGAAGGTGTCGAAGATGGAGTCCTTGCGGGTTTTGAGCGTATCGGCATGCAGATAGAGCGTGTCGCGGCCCGAGAATTCCTTGAGCAGCGCCTGACCGGTGATGAAGGTCTCCTCCTTGTCCTGGACATAGCGGCCGTAATTGCCCAGGATGTGCACCGACTGTGACGAGTCGGTGAGCAGCACATGGCCCCAGGCCTGCCCGATGCCGGTGTTTTGGTTGAAGCGCACCGTGTCGCCGATCATGTAGTTGGGACTGCTTTCAACATAGGAACGGTCGAGCAGCAGGCTTTCGCCGCTGAGCGTGTTGTACCAGCCGCGGAAGGCGTGCACCACCGATTGGTCCGAGGTGATGATAGAGTGCGAGACGATGGAGGCCACCCGGGTGTCGGTGTTGTAGTTGAGCGTGTCGGTGGTCAGGACAAACTGGGGATGGGTCAATACCACGTCCTCCTTGAAAAACGCCATCTTGGTGGCCGGGTTGTAGCGCCCATAGACCGATGTGAGCACGTTGGTCGTATCGACGATCTTGCCGCCCATGAAATAGTAGCCGATGTTTTCGATCCGGTCGTAGTCGAGATGGTCGGTGTAGAGCGTCACCCCCTGGTTGGCCATGACCACTTCCTGACGCATCTGCGCCAACTTGCGGTTGCCGTCGTAAAAGAGGGTCTTGCCGTCGATGGTCAGCGTGTCGCCTTGGGTGATATGCACGTGGCCGAAGGCGAAGAGTGAATTGTCGGCCTGATAGTAGTGGGCTGTGTCGCAATACATCCAGACACTGTCGTGGCGGAATTGGACATTGCCGACGAGCACCTGGTAATCGGCGCTCTGGTCTTTGTCGAAGAGCAGGGATTCGGCGTGCTCCAAATAAATCAGCTCCTGTTTGGCGGGTTTTTGGGCATGGGCAGAGACGACAAACAGGCATAAAATACAAATCCATTGAATTCTATGCCTGAGTGTCTGATATGTCTGTCTGTCTTGTCTCATGCCTACTTGATCCAGCCGGGATATTGGAATTCGCAGTTACGCCAGTCTTCGTTGATGCGGACGTAGATTTCCTGCTGTTTTTTCTTGATCCAGTCTTCGATGACCTTGTTGCGTTTCTGTTGCAGGACCATCTCCTTGAGCTCCAGGAAATCTTCGGTGACGGAGGCGGGATGGGCCTTGGTCTTGCTCTTTACCCGGATGATGGCGCAGATCTCGCGGTTGCGGCCGTTGCGGGTGTCGATCATACTGAAGGGCCGTGAAATCTCCCCGACGTTCATGTCATAGACCAGCTTGCCGATCTCCTGGGGCAGCTGTTCCATCTGGAAGTGTGAGGTGCCGGTGTTTTCGTTGATGAGCAGTCCGCCGTTGTTGCGGGTTTCCTTGTCTTCGGAAAACATCTGGGCGGCCGATTTGAAACTGAGCTTCTCGTTGCGCACCAGGTCGGCGATGCTGTCCAGCCGGAGCATGGCCTCGTTGCGTTCCTTGGCCGACACCTGGGGTTTGAGCAGGATATGGCGGCAGTTGATGCGGTCGCCCCGCTTCTCGATGAGCTGGATGATGTGATAGCCATATTCGTCCTCGACGATGCGCGACACCTTGGTCGGGTCGTTCAGGCTGAAGGCGACGTTGGCAAACTCGGTGGTGAGCTCGCCGCGTCCCTTGAATCCCAACTCGCCGCCGTCGCGGGCCTTGTCGCGGTCGGCCGAGTAGAGGATGGCCAGGGTCGAAAAGCGCTCGCCGTTGTTGATGCGCTCGGTAAACTCCCTGAGACGGGATTTGATGTCGTCGATCTCTTCGTCCGAGTATTTGGTCTCCACCGAGATGATCTCCACTTCGACCTGGGCCGGAATGATGGCGATGCTGTCGGGGGGAAGTTTCTTGTAGTAGGCGCGCACTTCGGCCGGGGTGACGGTGATACCCGACAGGAGTTTCTCCCTCATCTTGCGGATGGTCTCCTCTTCGCGGGCCAGATTGCGTTGCTCTTCACGGATCTTGCTCAGGCTCTTGCCGAAGTATTCCTCCAGCTTTTCGCGGCTGCCCAGCTGGGCGATCATGTAGTTGATCTGCCGGTCGACGGCCGAGATGACATCGTTGTCGGTGACAATGATACTGTCCAGTTCGGCCTGGTGCAGGAAAAGTTTCTGGATGGCCAGTTGTTCGGGAATGACGCAGTTGGGGTCGCCGTTGAACTTCTGACCTTGGTAGAGTGCCTGCAGCCGGTGTGCTTCCACTTCCGATTTGAGGATGGCTTCATCGCCCACCACCCAGACCACTTCGTCGATGATGTTGTTCTGGGCCGACAGGACGAGGCTGCCGAGCAGCCATAGCAGGCAAAGCGTTTTTTTGTACATGGTTCTATTCTGTCTGTGGAATGTCGTAATAAATGATCTGCCCTTTTTCCATCGCCTCGTTGACCATGTCCTCCTCCAACTGGTGCAGGAACTCGGTCTTGCCGCTGTTGATGAGAATGTTTCTGATGCGTTTGCTCACGAACTCGATGGGTTCGGGGCTGCCGGCCGGCAGATAATGGTCTATGTAGAACAGGTAGGCATAGTTGTCATCGGTCACCTCCAATTGCGACTGGGCTTTCAGGAACTTGGCCTGGTCCTTGATCTCGTAGGGGATCTGGTCTATGACATCGTCCAGGGTGACCCATTCCTCGCGGAAATTCTCGTAGGCCTGTGCCCGCTGCATGCAATAGGTCTCGATATGCTCCATGGCCTGGGTGTCGCGTTTGCGCCCCCATTTCTTGAGCTGGTCCAATTGGGCGGCGTTGCGGGGCACCTTGATGAATATTCCTTTGACCAGGTTCTGCGACGAGAGGAAGCGCTGGGCGTTCTGTTCGTAGTAGCGGGCAATGTCCTCGTCCGTCACGGTCTGTTCCATTTTCTTGGCCAGGGCCTGCTGCTGGTACTCGTAGATGATGAGCGAGTGACGGTAGGCTTCGACCATGGTGCGGATTTCCTCCGATTCCTTCAGGTTGCGGCTGGCTTCTTCATAGACGATGGTCTCCTTGATCCAGTTGTTGATGTAGCGCTCGGCCATTTTCAGGCTGTCGGCCGGGCTGGTACCCTGGGGAATGGTCGAAGTGATCTCGTCGAGATAAAGGATCTTGCCTTCGGTCTCGACAACCGGTTGGCGACCCTGGTTGGGATCGGGCCCGAAGCAGTCTTTCAACCACAGGGGAAGGGCCAGGAGCAATATGCACAAAAGCTGTTTCATGGTCTGAGTTTGCTGAGGGCCTCTTGATTGAGCACCACGGGATATTTCTTCCTCAGGCTTTCAATCCACTGCTTTTCCAGTTCGTTCTGATAGTCGGTCATCACCTGGCCTTTGACATCGGCAGCCTCCTGCGGAGCCTTGAGGATCTTGCCGTTCTTCAGGAGCACTGGGTACTTGGCTTCGGGCGTCCAGTCGCCGGTGTTGAACACGACTTGGTCGATGGTGGCGTTGTCGCCCTGGGCAAACAAGCCCTGCACGACTTTCACGCGCACTTCGCCTTGGTTGTAGAGCCGGTTGACCACCGCGCCGATGGAATCGACCGGCAGTTTCTTGATGCTCTTTTTGACCTGGGCGGCCAAGGAGGCGTCGGCGCAACAGAGGACGGCACCCTTGAAATGGGGCGCCTCCCAGGTGTAGTCTTTACGGTGTGCCTTGAAATAGGCGGCTTGTCCTGCCTCGTCCTTGGCTCCTTTTTCCCAGACATCGCGGTTGCTGATTTCGAAGAGCAGGATGCCGTCGTGGTACTCCTGCATCAGGTGGCCGAACTGGGGGTATTTTTCTTCCAGACGACTGTCTTCATAGGCCAGCATGCGCTGATCGACCAGGTCACTCCAGGCACCCCACAGGTCGTTCCATCCTTTGGGATGCGATGAGAGCCAGGCCAGAAAATCGCCGGTCCTGAGACGGAAGCCGTCGCAGGCGGCCAGGACGGTTTGGCTGGAAAAGTCGGCCGTCAGGACGTTTCCGGCTTGGGCCGAGGCTTTTTCGATGAAAGCTTCCAAGGCTGGCCTGTCGACGTTGAAATGATATTCTTGCTGCAACTTGCGGCTGAGGCTCTTCTTGGGCTCCTGGGCACGCTCGTCGCGACTGACGGCGGCTTTCAGCTCTTTTTCCATCTCGGCCTGCGAAGGATGGGGCAAGACGGCATAGCGCTTGACGATGTGCCAACCATAGGAGGTTTGGAAAGGCTGGGAATAGCGGCCGTCGGCCAGGTCGAAGACGTTCTTCTCGTATTCGTAGGGCAGCGATCCGGCCCGCAGCGGCTCGTAACGGCCGCTGCGTTCGCGGACGTAGTTGTCGTCGTTGCGGGGACTGCCGGCAATTTGCTCAAAGGTCTTGCTGCCCGACAGCAACTCGCCGTAGATGGCCATGATCTCGTTTTGGGCGGCCAGGCGCTGCTCGGCGGTGGCATCCTGCCCCAACATCTTGAGGATGTGCCCCGAACTGTACTGTCCGGGCACGTCGAATTTGTCGTAGAGCTTGATGAGGTGGTAGCCGAAGCGGGTGTGGAGGGGCTGGCTCACTTCGCCTTTTTCGAGGGCCATGGCCTCCCGGGCAAAGGGAATGATGTAGCGCGATGCCACCGTGACAGCCAGACGACCGTCGTTTTGGGCAGTGCTCTCATCGGACTCTTCGCGGGCGATGCGGGCGAAATCGCCTCCCTTGGCCAGGATGCGGCGGCGCAGGTCCAGGGCTTTTTGGTAGGCTTTGAGCGTATCTGAGGGCTGCGCGTCTGCAGGGACGGAGATAAGGATGTGACCCAGATCGACATAGGTCCGGGTCAGTTGGTAGGCTTCGTCCAGCAAGGCCTGCTCGGCCTGGGCGTCTGTCAGGTAGGGCGCTATCAGCTGGTTGCGGTAGCCGCTCAGTTCGCTGATGAACGAAGCGGTGGTGTCCATTCCGGCGGCTTCGGCCTCGGCCACTTTCAGTTTGAAGACCACGAACATATCGACATAGTCGTCGAATGTAAGACTGTCTTCGAGACTGCCGGCGGCGTTTTTCTTCCAGATGTACTCAAATTCCCCTTGGCTGACGGGCTTCCCGTTGATGGTCATGACAACCGGTCCCTCGGCCGACAGGGCAGCGAGAAAACCCACTAAGACAGCAAAAACCAGAAGTTTCTTCATAATCAATCCATGCGTGAATAGTTGGGAGCCTCACGGGTGATGGCCACATCGTGGGGATGGCTCTCGGAAACACCGGCGGGGGTGATGCGGGTGAACTTGGCGTGGTGCAGGGCCTCGATGTTCTTGGCGCCGCAGTAGCCCATACCCGAACGCAGACCGCCGATCATCTGATAGACCACTTCGTAGAGCGAGCCTTTGAACGGAACTCGGGCCACGATGCCTTCGGGAACCAGTTTCCGGGAATCCTGCTCTTCGCTCTGGAAGTAGCGGTCCTTGGAACCTTTTTCCATGGCTTCGATGGAGCCCATGCCCCGATACGACTTGAACTTACGGCCGTTGAAGATGATGGTTTCGCCCGGCGACTCTTCCACACCGGCCAGCAGGCTGCCGGCCATGATGCAGTTGCCACCGGCGGCCAGGGCCTTGACAATGTCGCCCGAATAGCGGATACCGCCGTCGGCGATGATGGGGACACCCGAGCCTTTCAGGGCTTCATAGACGTTGTAGATGGCCGAGAGCTGGGGCACACCGATGCCGGCGATGATGCGGGTCGTGCAGATCGAGCCCGGACCGATGCCCACCTTGACGCCGTCGGCACCGGCCTTGACCAGCTCCTTGGCGGCTTCGCCCGTGGCAATGTTGCCCACGACGACTTCCAGGTCGGGATAGGTGCGCTTGACCATCTTGAGGGTTTCAATCACATTGCGGGAATGACCGTGGGCCGTGTCGATGACCACGGCATCCACCTGGGCTTCCTTCAGGGCGTGTATGCGGTCGATGGCATCCTTGGTGACGCCCACGCCGGCGGCTACGCGCAGGCGGCCCTTGTCGTCTTTGCAGGCGGAAGGTTTGTCCTTGGCTTTGGTGATGTCCTTGTAGGTGACCAGGCCGACCAGATGACCGTTGTTGTCGATGACCGGCAGCTTCTCGATCTTGTAGCGCTGCAGGATGTCGGCGGCGGCTTCCAGGTTGGTGGACTGCTGGGTGGTGATCAGGTTCTCCTTGGTCATCACTTCGTCGATGATGCGATCCATCTTCTTCTCGAAACGCAGGTCGCGGTTGGTGACGATGCCGATGAGTTTGTTGTCGTTGTCGACAACGGGGATGCCGCCGATGCGGTATTCAGACATCAGGGCCAGCACCTGTCTCACGGTCGAGCCCGAACGGATGGTGATCGGATCGTAGATCATGCCGTTTTCGGCACGCTTGACAATCTGCACTTGCTTGGCTTGCTCGTCGATGCTCATGTTTTTGTGGATGACGCCGATACCGCCTTCCCGGGCGATGGCGATGGCCATCTTGGACTCGGTCACCGTATCCATGGCGGCCGAGACAATGGGGATTCTCAGGCGGATGTTTCTGGAAAACGAAGTGGTCAGATCCACATCACGGGGGATGACTTCCGAATAGGCGGGAATCAGCAGGACATCGTCAAATGTCAGGCCATCATAGGCAATTCTATCTTCAATGAACGACATAGGTATAAGAGTTTAGTATTGTAATAACGTTTGAAACACGCGATTAGTTTCCATATTCCGAAATAAATTTGATGCGCACCAGCCGGACTTCCTCTTCCGAGCAGTCGCCCACCACCTCCATGGCTTCATCGACGCTGTCGCTCGACGACTCGCGGAAATAGTCGAGCAGGTCGGCAATGCGGTCTTCGTCGATGACTTCCTCCACGAAATAGGAGATGTTGATCTTGGTGCCGGAATAGACGATGGCTTCGATCTCGTCGAGCAGTTCCCCGAAACTCAAGCCCTTGGACTGGGCCAGGTCTTCCAGATCGACTTTGCGGTCGATGGCCTGGATGATGGAAACCTTCATCTTCGACTTGTTGGCCACGGTGCGGACACGAAGGTCCTCGGGCCGTTCGATCTCGTTTTCCTCGACGTGGCGCTTGATGAGGGCCAGGAACTCCTTGCCGTAGCGTTTGGCTTTGCCCGATCCCACCCCGGGGATGTTCTGCAACTCTTCCATGGTGATGGGATAGGTGGTGGCCATGGCTTCGAGCGAGGGATCCTGGAAGATGACATAGGGCGGCAGGTTCAGTTGCTTGGAAATCTGCTTGCGCAGGTTCTTCAGCATGGAGAACATGACCGGATCGACGGCGCTGGTGATGCTGCCCTGGATCTGGATGTCTTCGTCCATGTCTTCGGGATCCCCCTGGACGGTGATCTTGAATTCCTTGGGTTTCTTGAGGAAGGCTTTGCCGGCCGCCGTGACCTTCAGGATGCCGTAGTTTTCGATCTCCTTGTCGAGATAACCGTCGATGAGCGCCTTGCGGATGACCGTGCCCAGCATCTTCTCGCCTTCCTCGGCGCAGGAGCCGAAGGTCTCCAGCTCGTCGTGCTGGTAGGAGGCGATGTCGGCGGTGTTGTTGCCCACCAGGATGTCGACGATGTGGTCGGTCTTGAACTTTTCCTTGACGGCGAGGATGGTGTCCAGGATGGTGGACAGCAGCTCGGAAGCGTCAATCTGTTTCTTGGGGTTGAGGCAGTTGTCGCAGTTGCCGCAGTTGTCTTCCTGATAGGCTTCTCCGAAATAGTGCAGCAGCAGTTTGCGACGGCAGTCGGCCGATTCGGCGTAGGCGGCTGTTTCGAGCAGCAGTTCCTTGCCGATTTCCTGTTCGGCCACCGGCTTGCCCTGCATGAATTTTTCGAGCTTCTGCAGGTCCTTGTTCGAGTAGAAGGCCAGGCAGATGCCTTCGCCGTCGTCGCGTCCGGCGCGTCCGGTCTCCTGGTAGTAGCCTTCCAGGCTCTTGGGGATGTCGTAGTGGATGACATAGCGCACATCCGATTTGTCGATGCCCATGCCGAAGGCGATGGTGGCCACGATGACATCGACTTGCTCCATGAGGAAGGCGTCCTGGTTCTGGCTGCGGGTGACGGGATCCATGCCGGCATGGTAGGGCAGGGCCTTGATGCCGTTCACGCAAAGCATCTCGGCCATTTTCTCCACTTTTTTGCGGCTCAGGCAGTAGATGATGCCCGATTTGCCTTCGTGGTTGCGGATGAACTTGATGATTTCCTTGTCGACGTCGTTCGTCTTGGGGCGTACCTCGTAGTAGAGGTTGGGCCGGTTGAACGATGATTTGAAAACCGTTGCGTCGATCATGCCCAGGTTTTTCTGGATGTCGTGCTGGACCTTGGGCGTGGCGGTGGCCGTCAGCGCGATGATGGGCATACGGCCGATTTCGTTGATGAGCGGGCGGATTTTGCGGTATTCCGGCCGGAAATCGTGGCCCCATTCCGAGATGCAGTGGGCTTCGTCCACGGCAAACAGAGAGATCTTGATGTTCCGCAGGAACTCGATGTTCTCGACTTTGGTGAGCGATTCGGGGGCCACGTAGAGCAGTTTGGTCTTGCCTTCGAGGATATCGGCACGGACCTGGTCGATGGCCGCTTTGTTCAGCGATGAATTGATGAAATGCGCCACGCCGTCTTCTTCGCTGAAGCTGCGCATGGCGTCCACCTGGTTCTTCATCAAGGCGATGAGGGGGGAAATCACGATGGCCGTCCCTTCCATCAGCAGCGCGGGCAGCTGGTAGCAGAGCGACTTTCCTCCCCCGGTTGGCATCAGGACGAAGGTGTCTTTTCCGCTCATAATGTTGCGGATGATGGCTTCCTGATTCCCCTTGAAGGTGTCGAATCCGAAACAGGATTTCAATTTTTCAACCAATTCGTTTGAATTTGACATAGTTGCGGTTTTTACAGAGGAAAAACAAATATAGGGAGAAAAACCAGAGATTCGCAAGCTTTTGGGCATAAAAAAAGGGGATTGATTGAAATCCCCTTCGTTTTAAGCATTTTTTAAGCGTAGCTGGTTGGCTGTTTCGATCCTTGACTTCGCGTATTCGAGGGTGATGCGAAGCGTTTTCCTCTTGCCGGAGGGTATCTCGTACATCTTGTCCATCATGATGGTCTCGGTGATGGCGCGCAGCCCGCGGGCCCCCAGCTTGAACTCGATGGCTTTGTCGATGATGTAGTCGAGGACAGCCTTGTCGAAAGAGAGTTTGACCCCGTCCATCTCGAAAAGCTTGATGTATTGTTTCACGATGGCGTTCTTGGGCTGGGTCAGGATGGCTGCAAGGGCGTTGCGGTCGAGCGGTTCCAGGTAGGTGAGTATGGGCAGTCGGCCGATGATTTCGGGAATCAGGCCGAAGGCTTTCAGGTCCTGGGGCGCGATGTACTGCAGGAGGTTGTTCCGATCGACATGGGCCGTCTCCTTGCTGGCGCCGAAGCCCACGGTCATGGTGTTCATGCGGGCGGCGATCTTCTTTTCGATGCCGTCGAAGGCACCGCCGCAGATGAACAGGATGTTCTGGGTGTTGACGGCGATCATCTTCTGCTCGGGATGCTTGCGGCCTCCCTGGGGCGGAACGTTCACCACCGAGCCTTCCAACAGTTTGAGCAGGCCTTGCTGCACGCCCTCGCCGCTCACGTCGCGCGTGATGGAAGGATTGTCTCCCTTGCGGGCGATTTTGTCGATTTCATCGATAAAAACGATGCCTTTTTCGGCTGCCTCCACATCGTAGTCGGCTACCTGGAGCAGGCGGGTCAGCAGGCTTTCCACATCCTCGCCCACATAGCCGGCCTCGGTCAGCACGGTGGCATCGACAATGGTGAAGGGCACCTTGAGCATCTTGGCGATGGTCTTGGCCATCAGCGTCTTGCCTGTGCCGGTGGCACCCACCATGATGATGTTCGACTTTTCGATTTCCACCTCGTCGCCCTTGTCAACTTGCAAGAGGCGCTTGTAGTGGTTATAGACCGACACGGACAGAAACTTCTTGGCTTCGTCCTGCCCGATGACATAGAGATCGAGAAAGTCCTTGATTTCCTTGGGCGTGGGCAGGTGGTCGCGGTCCAGCTGGTATTTGGAATTCTTTTTCCGGCTGTCTTTCAGATACTCCTTGGACATTTCGAAGGCCTGTTCGGCGCACTCCGAGCAGATGTGCCCGCTCATCCCCGAGATAAGCAGGTCCACTTCCTTGCGGCTGCGTCCGCAGAAACTGCAGCGGTCGTCCTGTCCTTTGGCCATATTATCTGTTTTTCAGCATCACATCGTCGATCATGCCATACTCCTTGGCTTCGTAGGACGACATCCAGTAGTCGCGGTCGGAGTCTTTCTCGATCTGCTCGAAGGGCTGTCCCGAGTGGTCGGCGATGATCTGGTAGAGCTCTTTTTTGAGTTTCTGGATCTCACGGACGGTGATTTCCATGTCGGAGGCCTGTCCCTGCATGCCGCCCATGGGCTGGTGGATCATGACGCGGGAGTGCTTCAGGGCATAGCGCTTGCCTTTTTCGCCTGCCACAAGCAGGACGGCGGCCATCGAAGCGGCCATGCCGGTGCAGATGGTCGAGACCTGGCTCGACACGAACTGCATGGTGTCGTAAATGCCCAGACCGGCATAGACGCTTCCACCCGGGGAATTCAGGTAGAGGGAGATGTCCTTGCCGGGATCGGCGGAGTCCAGGTAGAGCAGCTGGGCTTGCACCACATTGGCCGTATAGTCGTCAATCTGGGTGCCCAGGAAGATGATGCGGTCCATCATCAGACGTGAGAACACGTCCATCTGGGCCACGTTGAGCGGCCGCTCCTCGATGATGGTTGGGCTGATATAGTTGTCGGCTACCCGGGCGTAGTCGTCCAGGGCCTGGCCGTTCATGCCGAGATGGTTGACGGCGAATTTTCTGAAATCGTTGTTCATGGTTGTCAGGTTGGATTATTTCTCAAACAATTTGTTGAACTCTTCGGTCGAAACCTCCTTGACATTCAACTTGACGGTGTTCTTCAGGAAATCGGCCACCTTGCGGCTCAGGGCCTGGTCTTCCAGGTTGCGCAGCTGCTCGGGTTTCTTGAGCATTTCACCGGCATACTGGGTGAGCAGGTCGTCGGGCACGTTGGCCATGCCGTACTGGGCAAACTGGGCCTTGGTGATGGACTTGGCCGTGTCCATGATATCCTGTTCGGCCACTTTCAGGTCGTTCTTCTTGGCGATGTCTTCCTTGAGGAGGTGCCATTTCAGTTCCTCGATCATCTTGGGCATGTCGGCATCGACGCTTTCGGCCGTCTTCTTCTCATCGGTGGCCAGCAGCCAGCGCTTGAGGAAATCCACGGGGAAGGCCACGTCGCTGAGCTTGCCCACCAGTTTCTTCTCGGCATCGACCATGAAACGGTAGTCGCTTTCGGGAATGAACTGGGCGGCGATGTCTTCCTTGACTTTGGCACGGAATTCCTCTTCGCTCTTGACGGCGTCCTTGCCATAGATCTGGTCGAAGAGGTCCTGGTTGACGTCACTTTCGACGAAGCGGTTGATTTCCTTCACTTCGAAGGTGAAGTCGGAGGTGACTTCCTTGGCCTTTTCCTTGGGCAGACGCAACAGGGAGGCCAGTTCGGCTTCGCTGCCGTCGTTGGCCTTGTAGGGGTTGTAGGTGACGGTGTCGCCCACCTTGACGCCGATCATCTTGGCTTTCTCGTCGTCGTTCTTGAAATAACCCGGCAGGATGAGGGCGCCTTCTACATGGACGGCGTCTTCGGCCTCGGAGATTTCCTTGAGGTCGCCCT
Source organism: Bacteroidales bacterium (assembly GCA_017958305.1). Classification (GTDB taxonomy): domain Bacteria; phylum Bacteroidota; class Bacteroidia; order Bacteroidales; family UBA1402; genus UBA1757. Next base: position 16,820 of record JAGDCW010000042.1, read on the forward strand.
TGAGCGAGTCGCCTTCCTGGGAGACTTCCACCTTTTCATAGCGTCCGCCGCGGGCGGCGTACGACTTGACCTGGGCGTTGACCATCTCGTCGGTAACGGCGATATTGTAGTAGGGAATCGTGTCCTTCTTGTTGAGGGTATAGTTGAGCTCCGGAGCCAAGGCGATGTCGAAAACGAATTCCAACTCGTCCTGCGTGTCCAGGTCCTGGGTCTTCTGTTCGGCGCTGGGCAGCGGTTCGCCCAGGATGTTCAGGTCGTTTTCCTTGATGTAGTTGAACAAGGATTCGGAGAGCAATTTGTTGACCTCGTCGGCGGTTACCCCCTTGGCATACATCTTTTTGATGAGGCCCATGGGAACCATGCCCGGACGGAAGCCGGGGATGTTGGCTTTCTGGCGGTAAGTTTTCAGTGTCTTTTCGACTTTTTCCTGATAGTCGGCACGGGTCAGATTAATCTTAATCTGCGCATTGACAGCGTCAATAACTACTTTTTCTACGTTCATTTGTCTGAGAATTTTTGAGCGGCAAAATTAGCTTTTATCTTTGAATTGGCCAAACTCTTTTTGCATAAGCGTTCCGGCGGCCG
>JAGDCW010000043.1 GCA_017958305.1 Bacteroidales bacterium
CATTTTCCTGAAATAGTTGACAAACTCACAGGCGAAGCCATAATACTATGAAAAACACGTTTACAAAAGTCCTTTTTGGATGAATTTTCGCTTTTCCAAAAGTGATTTTCGGGCGATTTTTCGCTTTTCCAAAAGTGATTTTCCGGCGAATTTTCGCTTTTCCAAAAGTGATTTGTATATTTGATCAGATTGCCGGAATCCCCGACAGTTACCTGGCCATTGACGGAATAGAGACCGGATACGAGGCCAGGGTGCCTCTATGGATGTTCGGTCTTCTTTACTAGTCTGCGGGTAACCATTAGCCAGGCATAGCCGCCCGGAGCCGGGCGCCGGGCGTCAGCGCAGGGTGGTTGGTGATGGGCGGGAGAAAACCAACTTACGACTAAAAAAATCTGAGCTATTTGCGGGTATCGAAAATAATACCTATCTTTGCCGCGAAAACAATCATAACCGACTATGATCAAAATCACAGAGATATGGTTTGACGCCGACTACATTTACGGCAGAAGCGAGGATGGGAAGCAATACAAACAGTCTCTGCTATGGTATCCGAAATTGCAGCAGGCCAGCCAGGAGGAACGACACCGGTATTCCTTCGGCCTGGATGGCATCCATTGGCGGGAATTGGACGAGGATGTCAGTTTCGAGAGTTTCGGGTATGAGGATGCCGTACCCACCGCCATGCAGCAGTTTTTCCTGATTCACAAGGAAATTAACGTGGCCGAGTTTGCCCGCATGATGGGCATGAACCCCACCTTGCTCCGCAATTACATCAACGGATTCAAAAAGCCTTCCAAACAGCGCGAACAGCAAATCATAGACCACATTCACCAGCTGGGAAAGGAAATGATCATGGTTTGAATGCCTCGCCCGAAAATATTTCCACGGAAAATTTTGCGTGAGAGGAAATTATTGTTACCTTTGCGGCTCGTTTCGGAAAAGGTCCAAAAGAGGCGCTGCCCAGGGGCATCCCACCTTACCGAGTTAATTTTAAACAGTTTACGCACAATGTATGCAATTGTAGAAATTGCGGGACAGCAGTTCAAGGTCGAAGCAGGCCGCAAGCTGTATGTACATCGCTTGGAGGCAGAACAGGGTTCTGTCGTGGAATTTGACAAGGTCCTGTTGGTTGACAACGAAGGCAACGTAACGGTAGGCACCCCCACCGTCGAAGGCGCCAAAGTCACCGCCGAGGTTCTCTCTCACCTGAAGGACGACAAAGTTCTGGTCTTCCACAAGAAGAGAAGAAAAGGTTACAGAAAACTGAACGGTCATCGTCAGTATCTGACCGAAGTGAAAATCAACGAGATTGTATTGGCTTAATTAAATAGAAGAACATGGCACACAAAAAAGGAGTCGGTAGTTCGAAGAACGGCCGCGAATCTGAAAGCAAGCGTTTAGGTGTTAAGGTCTTCGGTGGCCAAGTGGCAAAAGCCGGCAACATCCTGGTCCGCCAGCGCGGCACGGTGCATCATCCCGGTGAAAACGTGGGCTTGGGCAAAGACCATACTTTGTACGCCTTGGTTGACGGTGTCGTTACGTTCCGTCGTAAAAAAGACGACCGTTCATATGTATCCGTCGTTCCGAATCAGGAATAACCCCCTGTTTCTGCGTTTAAAACCCTCAAGCGTCTTGGCCGCTGCCAAGACGCTTTTTTTTTGCGCCTCATTGGCAAAAAATCTCCTTTTTGCTTGTTTATGGCGGTGACGTGCACTATCTTTGCCGCTTAGTGAACCCAAACAGCACAATCAAATACAAGACAATATGCAAGCTACAACTTCATTCAGACAAATCAACTGGACGCTGGCGAACTATCGCACCTATCTTTTCACCGTCCTGTTCGTGGCCGGCAACATCTTGCTGCCCCAGCTTTGCCACCTGATCCCCAACGGCGGACACATCTGGCTGCCCATCTATTTCTTCACGCTGATTGCCGCCTACAAGTTCGGTCCCAAGGTCGGCCTGCTGACTGCCCTGCTCTCTCCGCTGTGCAACAGCCTGCTGTTTGGCATGCCCGCCTTCGCCGCCCTGCCCGTCATCCTGGTCAAGTCCGGCCTGCTGGCAGTGGCCGCCGCCTGGGTTGCCAACAAAACCGGCAAGCTGTCGCTGCTCCACCTGCTGGCTGTGATCCTGTTCTACCAGGTAGTGGGCGGTGTCTTCGAATCGCTCTGGGCCGGCAACGCTGCCGCAGGGCTCCAGGACTTCCGCGTAGGTCTGCCCGGCATGGCCGTCCAGCTCTTTGGCGGCTGGCTCGTGCTGAGACTCATGTCGAAATAAGGTTTTCCCGACCATAACAAACAACAAGGCCGACTCCTTTACGGGAGCCGGCCTGTTTTTTTCGTGCCTGCCAAGGACTAGAGGCTGGCGATGAAGGAGCGGATGTCCTCGGCCAACTGATGGGCCTCGGCCTGGCTGCGGGCCTCGGTATAGATGCGGGCGATGGGCTCGGTGTTGGAGCCGCGCACATGGACCCACTTGTCGGCGAAATCGATCTTGACACCGTCGATGTCGGTGATCTTTTCGGCGGCGAATTTCTTTTTCAGGGCCTCGAAAATGACCGGCAGCTTGATTTCGGGCGTCAGGTCCAGGCGCTGCTTGTCCATGAAGTAGGCAGGATACTGGGCACGCAGTTCGCTCACGCGGCAGCCCTTGTGGGCCAGGTGCGAGAGGAAGAGGGCGATGCCCACCAGCGCGTCGCGGCCGTAGTGCAGGGCGGGATAGATGACACCGCCGTTGCCTTCGCCGCCGATGACAGCCTGGTTGGCCTTCATTTGGGCAACCACGTTGAGTTCGCCCACGGCGGCAGCCTGGTAGCGGCCGCCATGACGCTCGGTCACGTCTTTCAGGGCCCGGGTGGAACTCAGGTTGGAGACCGTGTTGCCGGGGGTATGGCTCAAGACATAGTCGGCCACCGATACCAGGGTGTATTCCTCGCCGAACATATCGCCGTTCTCGCAGATGATGGCCAGCCGGTCGACATCGGGATCGACCACGAAGCCCACGTCGGCCTTGCCCTGGCTCAGCAGGCCGGCGATCTCGGTCAGGTGCTGGGGCAGCGGTTCGGGGTTGTGCGGGAAAACGCCGTCGGGGGTGCAGTTGAGCTTGACGATGTTTTCGTCCTTGATGCCCAGGGCCTTCAACAGCTCGGGGATGACGATGCCGCCCACCGAGTTGACGCAATCCACGGCCACTCGCAGGCCGGCCCGGCGGATGGCCTCGACATCGACCAGGTCGAGACCCAGCACGGCGTCGATATGCTTTTTCGTGTAGCAGTCGGTGCTGAGACGGCCGATCTCATCGACCCCGGCAAACTGGAAATCGTCCTTTTCGGAGGTCTCGATGACATAGTTGCCAGCCGCCTTGTCGAAGAACTCGCCGTCCTCGTTGAGCAGCTTCAGGGCGTTCCACTGCTTGGGGTTGTGGCTGGCGGTGATGATGATGCCGCCGTCGCTGCCCGACATGGTGACGGCCATTTCGGTGGTCGGGGTGGTGGCCAGGCCGATGTCCAGCACGTCGAAACCCATGCCCATCAGGGTGCCCGATACCAGCCGGGCGACCATCTCGCCCGAGATGCGGGCGTCGCGGCCCACGACGATGGTATTGGAATGACGGGTGGAGTGCGAGCGGATCCAACGGGCATACGCCGCGGTGAACCGGACAATGTTGAAGGGGTTCAGGCTGTTGTCCTGCGGACCGCCGATAACGCCCCTGATGCCGGAAATGGACTTGATCAACTGGTTCATATTATCTTTGGAAAGTGTATCTGAGTTCGTAATAATGGGCCAGCAACTCTGCCTGGCTCTGGTTATAGACCGGCATGCCCAGGTCGGTGGGGGCGATGACCATCACATGGCCGTAGTCGCCCACGTACTGGAGCGGTTCGTGCCAGGCCTGGCAGTCGCCCCAGTAATAGTTGTTGCTCATGCCGGTGTTGACCGTGCCGTAGCAGATCTCCACGGGCGAGGAGGCGCCCTTCATGTTGGAATAGGTGATGCTGTCGCCCTTGACGCTCATCTCCGTGTAGCGGACATAGACCACCTGGCCTTTCTTGACATGGCCGGCCGAATAGCCCGTGTCGGCCACGTGCAGGTAGAGGCCCGAGGAGGTCTTGTAGAACTGGCGGCGGCCCTGGCTGTCGGTCCAGGGCACCGAAGCGGGCATGGTGGGGACTTCCACATAGTCGTGGGCCAGCATGAAGGCGTCGATGCTGTCTTCCATCTCTTCCAACTGCTGGGCGTAAGTCTTGTATTTGCTGCAGGCGGTCAGGCCTGTCAGCACTGCTGCAAGGAGCAGTATCGTGGTACGCAGTGTCTTCATTGTCTATTGGGTCTTTGTCCGTATCCGGGCGCGAAGGTACTATTTTTTCCTCTTTTCTATCCGGCCAGGGAAGCGAAAAATGCCGGCAGGGCGTCCTTGATGAGCTGCACTGCCTCCTGGAGCGTCCCCGCGTAGCGTCCGCCGGCGGCGTTCAGATGGCCGCCGCCCGAGAAAAGGTCGCGGGCCAGCCGGTTGACGGGGATGTTGCCGATCGAGCGGAAGGAAATTCGGATCACATCCTCTTCCTTGAGGAATACCGACAGGTTGACGTCCTTGATGGTGAGGGGTTGGTTGACCAGCGAGTCGGTGTCGCCCGGCTTGAGTTTGAACTGTTTGATCTTCTGGCGGGTGAGGGCCATGATCGAGGTATGGTACTCGGGGAGGATCTCCATGGTCTTGTACAGGGCGTAGCCTATCATGCGCAGGCGGTTTTCCGAGCTGGCGTAATAGACGTTGCGGTAGATCTGGTCCTTGTCGATCCCCTTCAGCAGCAGCTGGTAGATGATGATGTAGATGTCCTTGGCGTTGGAGTTGTAGGAGAAACCGCCCGTGTCGGTCATCATGCCCGTGTAGATGCAGACCGACGATTCGTAGGAGAGCATGTCGAGCCGGCCGGTGCGGCAGGCCAGGCGGAAGATGAGTTCGGAGGTGGAGGCGATCTCGGGATGAGACACGGCGAGGTGGGCGAAGTTGTCGGGGTGCTCATGATGGTCGATCATGATGCGATAGGCCATCAGGCCCTCGAAACAGGGGGCCATCCGCCCCGTACGGCCCAGTTCGTTCAGGTCGAGGAAAAAGATGACGTCGGCCGAGGCGAGGCACTGCCGGCAGGCCTCCTCGTCGCGGGTCCAGACCAGGATCCGGTCTGCACCGGGCAGCCAGGCCAGGTTGTCGGGAAACTCGTTGGGCATGACGACCTGCACCTGCTCCTTGCCCAGGCTGTGCAGGAAATGGGCCAGCCCCAGGGTGGAGCCCACGGCGTCGCCATCGGGGTTCTCATGCCCTACTATCACAAATGAAGACCATTTCAGCATCATCTGGTCGATGCGCTGAATGAGGCTCTCATCGATAATTTTTGAAATCATAGCGCAAATTTTTGAGGTGCCGCAGCCCTCTGTTCAGGCTGTAAATATAGCACTTATTCTTGGAAATGGAAACTATTAAAGCCAACAGTATGTAAATCAGGACGATTTCCCAGGCCTCGGGATAGAGCCCGGCGGCCAGGGAGGCCGGCAGGGAGTCGATGACGGCCGCCAGGCGGCAAAACAGCCCGGCTGCCTGGTTGAGCAGCCAGGCCAGGGCCGGGCCCGCGTGGGGCAGCCAGCCCAGCGTCAGGGTGGCCACGGCCAGGCAGGTCACCGCCAGGGCCAGGGGGACCATGAGCAGGTTGCCCAGCCAGAAATAGTTGGGAAACTGGTGGAAATACCACACCGACAGGGGGGCGGTGCCTATTTGGGCGGCCAGGGAGACCGAGAGCAGGTCCTTGAAATAGCCCGCCAGCGAACGAGCGGCCCCCGGCAGGCCCCATATGGCGGCGGCCTCGTCGATCGGGCTGCTTGTGACGGTCTGGCTGTTTGGGTCGGCCCCGCCGTCCAGCTGCTGCCTGAAACAGGGCTGGAGCCAGAGGATGGAGGCGACGGCGGCGAAACTCAGTTGGAACCCGGCATCGAAGAGGTAGAAGGGGCGGATGGCCAGCATGACGAAGGCGGCAAAGCCTAGGGCGTTCCACGAGCTGGTGCGCCGCCGCAGGCAACGGCCCAGCGCCACGACGCTGAACATCAGCACCGCGCGGACCACCGAGGCCGACAGCCCTGTGAGGCAGGCGTAGCCCCACAGCAGGGCCGTCAGCAGGAGCTGGCGGAGGGTTTCCAAACGGCGGCGGCGCACCAAAGGGCGCAGCAGCAGGCCGAGCAATCCGCAGACGATGCCCACGTGCATGCCGCTGACAGCCAGGATGTGGGCCACCCCGGCCGAGGCGAAGCGCTGTTTGAGGGGGCTGTCGATGAGCGATTTTTCGCCGAGTGTCAGGGCGGCAACCAGAGCCAGCGGCTCTGGTTCCAGGCCGGCGCGGCCGTAGCGCCGCAGCAGGCGCTGGCGGCTCCGCTCGCAGGCCACCCTCAGCGAAAAGCCGGCCTGGAAGGCGCTCCGGCGCCACTTGCCGCTTGCCGCATAGACCTGGCCCAGGAAGCCCCGCTGCCGCATGTAGGCCGCATAGTCAAACTCGTCGCTCACAGCGCGGATGGGGCCGAGTTCCCCCTCGATGTCCAAGACCTGCCCAACGGCCAGTTCCTGGGCTTCGGGCTCCAAGGGAAGATAAAGGAGGATCTTGCCGCCCCGCCAAGAGGGCTCGTCGCAGGCAAGCAGCTCCACCTGGCAACGGACTGAGCGCGAGGCGGTCCGGGGCGGCGCGAGCAGCCGGACGGTGGCCGACACGGGCAGCGGCTGCGTCAAGACCGGGCTCTCCTGCAACTGCCCTTGCATGAGCCACGACCCCAGGGCCAGCGTCGCGACAAGAATACAGACCGACGGCCCGTGGCGCCATCGCCACAGCCGCCCGGGGGCAGCCGCCAGCGACAAGGCCCACAGCCCGGCCAAGGCCGCCACACCGGCCCATTGGAGAGGGTCTGCCCAACTCTCGGGCAGGAGCATGCCCAGGGCCAAAGCGCAGCTGAGCCACCCAAAAGGGGCTTGGTGCAAATTCATGGTACCATCATCTTCAACAGGCTGCGAAGATAACGATACATTAATAATAAATCAACAGTGGGTTAAATTTATTTCTTCATCTGGGCGATGAGGGCCTTGGGGTCGGCGGCCTTGAAGATGAAGCTGCCCGACACCAGCACGTCGGCACCGGCCTCGTAGAGGGCCTGGCAATTGTCCAGGCAGACGCCGCCGTCGATCTCGATCAGGGCCTGGCTGCCCCGCCGGAGGATCATTTCCTTGAGACTGCGGATCTTCTGGTAGGTGTTTTCGATGAAGGTCTGGCCGCCGAAGCCGGGATTGACCGACATGAGCAAGACCAGGTCGAGGTCCTGGACGATGTCTTCGAGCAAGGCCACCGGCGTGTGGGGATTGAGCGTGACACCGGCCTTCATGCCGGCCTTGTGGATTTCGGAGACCACCCGGTGCAGATGGGTACAGGCTTCGTAGTGCACATTCATCATGTAGGCGCCCAGGTGCTTGACCTCGGGAATGAATTTCTGGGGCTCCACGATCATCAGGTGCACGTCGAGCGGCTTGCGGCAGATGCCGGCCACGGCCTCGAGCACCGGGAAACCGAAGGAGATGTTCGGAACGAACACCCCGTCCATCACATCCAGGTGCAGCCAGTCGGCCTGGCTGTCGTTGATCATGTCGATGTCTGCCTGCAGGTTCCTGAAATTGGCAGAGAGCAAAGAGGGAGCAATCATTCGCATGGCGGTACTTTTTTGCAGTTGTCGGTCTGGAGTCGCCTCCGCTTCCGGCCGGGCGTCCGCTCAGTTGAGCATGGAGAGGGACAGTGCGTCGGTGGGTTCGGGGGTGTACAACCGCGCAAAAATACGCAAAAATTCCAAGGTTGACTCCTTGGGGCCGCAATTGGCCTCATTTTTTACATTCATAGAAGTGTCATTGTCGGGAGTAGAAGTCTGATCCATAGGCAGTGATGATGAAAAGAGGCCGAGGGGACCATCCCTTCGACCTCTATATAACGCAATATCCCGCCGGATATTATACTTCGCCCCGAAAAAAACGGGCTTTTTCCCTCAAAAAAATCAGACAGCCAGCGAGAGGTGGTTTTCCTCGGCCATGCGGCGCATGTTGAGCACGGCATAGCGCATGCGGCCCAGGGCCGTGTTGATGCTCACGCCGGTGATGTCGGCGATCTCCTTGAAACTGAGATCCTGGTAGTAGCGCATATAGACCACCTCGCGCTGCACGTCGGGCAGATGGCACATGAGCCGGTTCACATCCTTCAAGACCTGTTCGCGCACCAGCTGGTCTTCGATGTTCTCCTCGCACAGCTTGCAGTTGTTGAACAGGTCCATGTCCTCGTACTCCTCGTTCGAGACGGTGTTCTCGTTGCGTTCGCGGCGGAAAAGGTCGATGATCTGGTTGTGGGCGATGCGGCAGATCCAGGCGGCAAACTTGCCCGTTTCGGTGTAGCGTCCCTGCTTGATGGTCATGATGGCCTTGACAAAGGTGTCCTGGAAGATGTCTTCGGTCAGGTCGCGATTGCGCACGATCAGGAGGATATAGTTGTATACCCTGTCCTTGTGGCGTTCCAATAATATGTCGAAGGCTTGGTTGTTACCATTTGCAAACATGTTGACCAGCTGTTCGTCGGTCATCCTGTTGATAGCTTCCATTTTCTCTCTTGTTTTGGATAAAGAGTAGAAGTGGTCTTATAGGCAAATGGTTTTTAGAGGTTTAACGCCGCAAAGTAAGGGCATGTTTTTCAAACCGCCAAATTTTTGACGGATTATTTTGTTAAAACAGAGTAATATCTTTTGGAAGTTGCTGAAAACCACGTAGATACTCGGAGGCCGTCATGGGCTTCTTTCCGGCCGGCTGCAGGCGTTCCAAGGCCACCCAGCCGTCGGGAACGGCCACTTTGAGCCAATGTTTCCCATCGGTTCGGACACTGCCGGGGGCCAAATCGTGGGCCGCTTTTTCGCAGGAGACCCCGAAAATCTTCAAGGGCACGGACACAGGCCGGCCCTCCACCGTCATCGACATAGTGGTCCAGGCCGCCGGGTAGGGGTTCAGTCCGCGGACAAAGTCGTAGATGCGGTCCGAGGGCTGGTGCCAGTCGATGCGGGTGTTGTCCTTGAAGAGCTTGGGAGCGGCGCGAAGCTCGCCCGACGCGGGCAGCAGGTCTTGCTGCGGCACCGCCCTGCAGCGGCCCGACAGGAGCAAATCGACCGTGCGGGGCACCAGCTGGGCGCCCAGGGCCATCAGGCGGTCGTGGACCGAGCCGGTGGTTTCGTCCCCGGCGATGGCGATGCGCTCTTGCAGGAGGATGTTGCCCGTGTCGATTTCGTGCTGCAGGAGGAAGGTGGTCACCCCCGTCTCCTTCTCGCCGTTGATCACCGCCCAATGGATGGGGGCGGCCCCGCGGTATTGCGGCAGCAGGGAGGCATGCAGGTTGAAGGTGCCCATCGGCGGCATCTGCCAGACCACCTGGGGCAGCATGCGGAAGGCCACCACTATCTGCAAGTCGGCCCGGTAGGAGCGGAGTTCCTGCAGGAAGGCCTCGTCTTTGAGCCGTTCGGGCTGCAGCACGGGCAGGCCCGCCGACAGGGCGTATTGCTTGACGGGCGAGGCCTGGATCTTCATGCCCCGGCCCACGGGCTTGTCGGGCATGGTCACCACGGCCACCACCCGGTAGTGGTTCTCGACCAGGGCGCGCAAGGGGGCCACGGCAAACTCCGGGGTACCCATGTAAACGATTCTGAGGGCTTCCTTGTTCATGCTATTCGTCGGAAAAATGGACCAGCACCTTACGGTAGGAGTTGAATATCTTGGATTTGGAGACGAAGCCCACGTAGTGGTTGTCCTGGTCTGTCACAGGCAGGTTCCAGGCGTTCGTGTCGTCGAAGATGCGCATCACGTGCTCCATCGTGTCGTCGATCTTGAGCACGGCCGGCGGGGAAATCATCAGCTTGCGCACCTTGAAGCGGCGGTAGAGCTCCTGACGGAACATGATGTTGCGGATGTCGTCCATCAGCACCAGTCCCAGGAAAACGCCGTCTTCATCGACCACGGGGAAGGCGTTGCGGTGGGCCTTGGATATCACCTTGACCAGGTCGCCCAGGGTCATTTCGGGCGACACCTGGTCGAAATCGGTCTCGATGACATTCTCCACCTTCATCAGCGTGAGCACGGCCTTGTCCTTGTGATGGGTGAGCAGCTGCCCCTTCTGGGCCAGCCGCATGGAATAGATGCTGTGCTTCTCGAAGATGAGTATGGTGAGGAAGGCCACCAGGGCCACGATCATCAGCGGCAGGAACAGGCTGTAGCCGCCCGTGAGCTCGGCCACCAGGAAGATGCCCGTCAGGGGGGCGTGCATCACGCCCGACATCAGGCCGGCCATGCCCATCAGGGCGAACAGGCCCGGGGAGACCGACGACACATCGTAGTAGTTGAGCACGCTGCCCAGGATATAGCCCACGAATCCGCCCATGAACAGCGTGGGGGCGAACACACCGCCCACGCCGCCGGCCCCGTTGGTGGCCGCCGAGGCGAAGACCTTGAAAAAGATGATGAGCAGGAAATAGCCCGTCAGGATGTAGAAATTGTTGCCCATCCCGAAGAACAGGCTGTTTTCGGTCAGCGACACGGCGTTTTCGTTGATCAGGGCCTCGATCGAGTCGTAGCCTTCGCCGTAGAGCGGCGGGAAGAAGAAAATGAGGATGCCCAGCAAGACGGCGCCCGAAAGTATCTTGAGCCAGGGATTGGCCATCTTCTTGAACCAGCCTTCGATGGTGTTCATGCCCCGGATCAGGTAGAGCGAGGCAAAGCCGCAGCAGATGCCCAGCACGATGACCCAGGGGATGCCCGACAGGGAGAAGACCTCCTGGTTGGCATAGGCGAAGGTGGCCTCGGTGCCCGAGATGAGATAGGTGATGGTGGCCGCTGTGACGGCCGACACGAGCATCGGCATGACCGATGCCGCCGTGAAGTCGAGCATCAGCACCTCGATGGCGAAGATCATGCCGGCGATGGGCGCCTTGAAGATGCCGGAAATGGCGCCGGCGGCCCCGCAGCCGATCAGGATCATCAGGGTCTTGTGGTTCATCTTGAAGAAGCTGCCCAGGTTGGAGCCGATGGCCGAACCGGTGAGCACGATGGGGGCCTCAGCACCGACCGAGCCGCCCAGGCCGATGGTCATCGAGCTGGCCACGATCGAAGTCCACATGTTGTGCCGTTTGATGCGTCCCTGACGGCGGGAAATGGCATACAGGATCTTGGTGATGCCGTGGCCGATGTCGTCGCGGACCACGTAGCGGACGAACATGGCCGCCAGGAAGATGCCCAGGGCCGGGAAGACCAGGTAGAGGAAATTGACCTTGTCGATGGAGATGGTGAATTCCACCAGCCGGTGGAACTGGCCGATGAGGCTTTTCAGCAGCCAGGCGGCCAGGGACGTGAGCACGCCGACCACCAGACTGAGGAGCAATATGAAGGTGGATTCCTTGATATGCTCTTCGCGCCAAAGGATCATTTTCAGATACCAGTCTTTTTCCTCGTTTGCCATAGTTTGGTCCAAACTGCCTGCAAATATAGGTATCCGGCAACGACTCTCCAAAAATTATTCGGCGCTATTTGTATTTAGGCGGGCATTCACTAATTTTGCGGAATATGCCTTTTCAAGCCATTCAGACATGAAAAAAACCGCTATACTCCTCATATTGTCCACTCTGCTGGTCGCCGCCTCTCCCCTTCAGGCCACCCAGCGTACGCGCTACAACTTCAATCCCGACTGGCTGCTCTTCGTGGGCGACGACAGCCTGGCCTCGGCCGTCAAGTACGACGACAAGGTCTGGAAACCTGTCTGCCTGCCCTCGGCCTTCAACGAGGACGAGGCTTTTGCCGTGCCCATCCAACGGCACACGGGCCGGGTGGTCTGGTATCGCAAGCATTTCAAGGTGCCGGCCAAGCACAAGGGGCAGAAGATATTCATCGAATTCGAAGGGGCCCGCCAGGCCGCCGAGATCTGGGTCAACGGCCAGCACGTGGGCCTGCACGAGGACGGGGTGATGGCCTTCGGCTACGATTTGACCGACCTGGTGCTGACCGGGGGCAAGGACAACGTCATCGCCGTGCGCATCGACAATTCATGGGACTACCGCGAACGGGCCACCGGCACCTCGTGGCAATGGAACGACCGCAATTTCAACGCCAACTACGGCGGCCTGACCAAGAATGTCATACTGCACTGCACCGACCGGCTGTACCAGACCCTGCCGCTTTACAACAACCTGGGCACCACGGGCGTGTATGTCTATGCCGACGACATCAACATCCGCGACAAGACGGCCACCATCCATGTGGAGTCGGAGGTCCGCAACGAATACGACAAGCCCCGCAGCTTCCACCTGAACGTGGTGGTCCGCGACAACGACAACAACATGGTGCGCGAGTTCCATTCGGGCGAGGTGACGCTCGAACCCGGCGAAACGACCACGGTGACGGCGTCGGCTCCCCTGAGCCGGCTGAGATTCTGGAGCTGGGGCTACGGCTACCTGTATCGCATCTCCACCTCGATTGTGGCGGGCAAGACGGCCGAAGACATCGTGGTGACGACCACGGGCTTCCGCAAGACGGAGTTCCGCAACGGCATGTTCTACCTCAACGACCGGGTGCTGCAGCTAAAGGGCTATGCCCAGCGCACCAGCAACGAATGGCCGGGCGTGGGCATGTCGGTGGCCCCCTGGCTGAGCGACTACAGCAACGGCCTGATGGAAAGGGGCAACGCCAACCTGGTGCGCTGGATGCATGTCACTCCCTGGAAACAGGACATCGAGTCGTGCGACCGGGTCGGTCTGATCCAGGCCATGCCGGCGGGCGATTCGGAAAAAGATGTCGAGGGGCGGCAGTGGGAGCAGCGCCTCGAACTGATGCGCGACGCCATTGTCTATAACCGCAACAATCCCAGCATCGTCTTCTATGAATGCGGCAACAAGGGCATCAGCGAGCAGCACATGACCGAGATGAAAGCCCTGCGCGACTACTACGACCCTCATGGCGGGCGGGCCATCGGCGCACGCGAGATGCTCGACAGCCAGGTGGCCGAATACGGCGGCGAGATGCTCTACATCAACAAAAGCGCCGGCAAGCCGGTCTTTGCCCACGAATACAACCGCAACGAGGGCGTACGGAAATACTGGGACGATTTCTCGCATCCCTTCCACATGGACGGGATGGGGCCGCTCTACCGGGGCCAGGATGCCTCCGACTACAACATGAACATGGATTCGTATGTCATAGAGACCGTGCGCCGCTGGTACGACTACTGGGAATGCCGGCCGGGCACCGGCCGTCGTGTGAGCTCGGGGGCGGTCAACATTGTCTTTTCCGACACCAACACCCACTTCCGGGGAGCCGAGAACTTCCGGCGTAGCGGGGAGGTGGATGCGATGCGCATCCCCAAGGACGCCTATTATGCGCATGAAATCATGTGGGGCGGCTGGGTCAACACCGAGAGCAAATACTACAAGACCCATATCGTCGGCCACTGGAACTACGCCCCGGGGATGGTCAAGGATGTTTACGTGGTGTCCAACGCCGAGCGGGTCGAGTTGTTTGTCAACGGCATCAGCCAGGGATTCGGCGAGCGCAGCTACCAGTTCCTGTTCCGCTTCAAGGATGTCAAGTTCAGTCCGGGACGGATCCGGGCGGTGGGCTATGACGCCCAGGGC
>JAGDCW010000044.1 GCA_017958305.1 Bacteroidales bacterium
GAGGGCATTAAAAAACTGCCTACGGCCGATCAGTTGGAAGCCGCCTTGCGCGCCCGGCTCGAAAAAATGCGTGCCGAGGGCCAGTGCCCCGATGTGCTGACCTTTGCCGGTAACGGCGAACCGACCCTGCATCCCGATTTCTCCGAGATAGTGGAGCGGGTGGTGAAGGTGCGCGACGAAATATTTCCGACCGCCAAAATCTCGGTGCTGTCCAATGCCACCCAGATCGGCCGACCGGAAATCAGACAGGCCCTGTTGCGGGTCGATAACAACATTTTGAAGCTGGACAGCGCCTTCGACGAGACGATGCGGCAGATGAACCGTCCATGGCGCAAGGAGTTTACCGTGGCCTCCCTGGTCGAAAACCTGAAGGCCTTCCAGGGGCGCCTCATTATTCAGACCATGTTCCTGAAAGGGGAATACCAGGGACGTTCGTTCGACAACACCAGCGAGCGGGAAGTTGCTGCCTGGATACGCCTGGTCACCGAAATCGCCCCTCGCTCGGTGATGATCTATTCACTCGACCGGGAAGCGCCCGTCAGCACGCTGGAAAAGATTCCCGCAGCCACATTGCGGCAGATAGGCGACAGGTTGCAGGCCGCCACCCGGGCTGCCGGACTGGAAGTGGCTGTCTCGGTGGCAGGATAAAAAGCCCTTAGAACAGGAACCAGGAAAAATGGCAGAAGAGGCCGGAGCCCAGCAAAAGCAAGAGCAAAATGCGGCTGGCCCGGTTGTCGTTGGCATTGAAGAAATGTCCCATCATGATGGACCAGGGCAGGACGCTCAGCACCAGACATTCGTCTTTGAGGGGTGACAGCGCCATGCTCATAATCACCAATACAAACCAATTGAATATCAAGAAGGAAAGATAGCCTCTGACGCTGTTTTTCTCGCTGTAGAACTTGTTGAGCCGGTAAAGCGCGGCCACCAGGAACAACAGGGCGCAGCAGCCCAGGAAGGTCATTTCCTGCCAGTTGCCGGGCCATTGGAAATCGAGGTAGTCGGGCAGACAGGACAGGCAGTCGAGCAGCATTTCCCATCGACCAAACAGGAAACTGAGGCCGGCAAAGAGCCACACCACGGTCAGGATGCCTGCCAGGGAAGCTAGCAGCCGGTTGAAAGTGAATGAATTGACCCAGTTGAAGCTGAGCCATAGCAGAGGCAGTATGAGCAGCAGGGCGGGTACGAAGGCGGCGGCCAGGGTGGTGAAAAGAAATACATTGAACACCTGTATCTGGCAGTTCTTGGCCTGGTAGCAATCGAAGACATTGATGGCGGCCGCCACCATCAGCGCGCTGGCCACCAGGGCCGAATTGGTCCCATAGGCCGGCGGGTAGCAGGCCGAAAAGACCAGGTAGAAGAATACCGGGAAGATGCTGAGCGAATCGATCAGTTCGTAGCGCCGTACCATGGTATGCACGAGAAACAGGTTCAATCCGACCAGACAGAAGTGAATGAGGGCCGTGAGCCAGGCTATGTTGGTGAAATGGTCGGTCTGCCAGGCCAGGGGGGAGATGGGCGTGGGTCGCTCCAAGGTGACTGCCTGAAACACTTGTGGCTGCCATTTGACGGCAGCGGCCAGCATCAGCGCAAAGAGGATCAAGGCAATTTGCCAGAGCCAGTCGCTACGGGTGAGTGATTTCAGGTTCATGGAGTTTAGAGATCAAAACCGATGTCGGAACGGAAATAGACCTTGTCGAAATGGATCTTGCGGGCATTGGCATAGCTCTTTGCCAGGGCTGCCTGCTTGTCGGTGCCGTAGGAACTGACGGCCAGTACACGTCCGCCGTTGGTCAGGACGAGGCCGTTTTCGCTCTTGGTGCCGGCATGGAAGACGATGCTGTCGTGTACCTGGTCCAGTCCGCTGACGACTTTGCCTTTTTCATAGGCTTCGGGATAGCCGCCCGAAACGAGCATGACCGTGACGGCGGCGCGGGGGTCGAATTCCACGGGACACTGGTCCAACTTGCCGGCGGCAATGCCTTCGAACAGCTCGACGATGTCGGTTTTGAGCCGCAGCATGACCACTTCGGTCTCGGGGTCGCCCATGCGGGCATTGTATTCGATGACGTAGGGTTCCATGCCCACCTCGATGAGGCCGAAGAAGATGAAGCCTTGGTAGTCGATGCCTTCGGCTGCCAGCCCTTCGACGGTGGGACGGATGATGCGGTCTTCGACTTTTTTCATGAACACTTCATTGGCAAAGGGCACGGGTGAGACGGCACCCATGCCGCCGGTGTTCAGGCCGGTGTTGCCTTCGCCTACGCGTTTGTAGTCTTTGGCTTCGGGCAATATGCGGTAGTGGCGGCCGTCGGTCAGGACAAAGACCGAACACTCGATGCCTGAGAGGAATTCTTCGAGCAGCACGGTGCGGCTGGCTTCGCCGAATTTGCCGTCGAGCATGTTGCGCAGTTCTGTCTCGGCCTCATGCAGGTCGTCGATGATGAGCACGCCTTTGCCGGCAGCCAGTCCGTCGGCTTTGAGCACATAGGGTGCCTTGAGTTGCCGCAGGAAGGCCAGGCCCTCGTCGAGGTTGTCTTGGGTGACACTGAAATAGCGGGCGGTGGGTATCCTATGCCGCAGCATGAAGGCCTTGGAGAAATCTTTGCTGCCTTCCAGCCGGGCTCCGCTCTTGGACGGGCCGATGACCGGGATGCGGCTCAGATTGGCGTCGGCCCTGAAATAATCGACCACGCCCTTGACCAGCGGGTCTTCCGGTCCGACTACCACCATGTCGATATGATTGTCCAACACGGCTTGTTTCAAGGCGGGGAAGTCGTCGGCCTTGACGGGCAGGTTGGTACCGACCTGGGCCGTGCCGGCATTGCCGGGGGCGATGAAGAGTTGGTCGACTTTGGGACTTTGGGCAATTTTCCATGCCAGGGCGTGTTCGCGGCCGCCTGAACCGAGCAGTAGGATATTCATAGTGGTGATGATTTGCTTTTCGGGCGGTAAAAGTACAGAAAAAGCCTCACAATTTCAATATGAAAACAGCCCCCATTTGTGTCTGCCGGCATCCTTCGACGCTTTCCAGGCCGCTGCCCACCGTGGAGCGGTCGCTGTAGCGGGTGTGCCGCAGGCGCAGATCCACTTGCCAGCAGGAACCCGGGCGCCATCCCAGCAGCAGGGTGCCGCGCTGTCCCTGGCCCGAAACCGAGGCAAAGGGCAGGCCGCCGGCCAGGTCGGGCTGATAGGAGGAGATGCTCAGTGAGCCGGTGTCGAACAGGCTGTGTTGCAGACTCAGCACCCAGGGCTTCCGGTCGGGATTGAACCGGATCTCCTGGCCGACGAGGCAGCCTTGCCGGCCGGTGGTCTCCTGCAGGATCCTTTGCCAATGGATATCGGCCGAGGCCCGGTAGCGCCAACCATCACCGGAGAGGCTCAGCTGCAGGCGGACCTGCCGGCGTCGCCGGGTCTGCAGCGGGGCGACGCCCGGCGGGCAGTCGTCGGCCGGCAACTGGCGCGGACCGATCTTTTCTTTGTAACGCAGCAGGCATTCTGTGCGACGGTCGGGGGCATAGCGTCCCTCGACCATCAGTTCGCTGCCTTTCGAGGGGGCATTGACCTGGTATTTGAGCCAAGGGAAACGGTAGCAGTCAAGGTAGGCCGTCAGGGCCCAGTTTTTGAGCAGGCGGCAGTCGATCCAGGCAAACATCCCTTCTTCGTTGGCGGCGGTGCTGTTTTCTCCAAAGGCGGCGGCAAAGGGTGCCTGGTAGCCGACACCGTAGCGCCGGTACGACAGCAGGCAGTGCAACAGGGGATGCGCCTGCCAGCTCAGACTGGCCAGCCCAGAGAAGCTGCCCCGGGCATCGCAGGCCAGTTCGCCGCCAAGGAAGAGTTGCCGGTATCTCAGGCGGCCGTCCAGGGAAAGATTGCCGCCTTGCCTGCCCCGGAACTGGTAGTGACGGTAGGGTTGGCTGCTGGGTTGCCAGGGCGTGTCGAAGAGGTAGTAGAGCGCATTGACCGACCATTGTGCATAGGTATGCCCATAGCACAGCTGTCCGCCGCCTTGGATCAACCTTGTGTTGGCGCGACAGGCCTGCTCGTCGGTCGTGCGGTGCAGGCCGTCTTTTTTGAGCGAACTGAAGCAGCTGTCTTGTTTGCGGGTATCGATGCGCTGTTGTGAGTAAAAGGCCATCAACGACCAGTGGCGACCCAGGTCGAGCTGCAGGCCGCCGCCGCGCAGACAGCCGGTTTCGGCTGTCGAACGGTGCGGCCTCAGGCCGCTCCCTTGCCCCATGAGGGCTGCGGCGGCGGCCGCCTTGCCCCCGAAAGTCCCGGCATCGCACACCAGCCCCCGCCCCATGGACACATGATAGTCGCCCAGGACCAGGTTTTTCAGCCTGCCGCTCTCCTTGAGCTGGAAATGGCAGGACAGATAGTCTATCCCTTTCTCGCCTGCATCCCTTTCCAAGGCCAGGCCTCCCTGCAAGTGCCGGCCATATTGGCCTTGCCACACCAGGGCGGCGGCCTGGGGCGAGCCCAAATATGCCTTGGACACTTGTCGCAGGCTGTCCGAGGGCTGATAGCCTTTTTTTTGTTGCAGGCTGCGGTCGGTTTTCAGTCTGAGCCGTTGGCGGAACCGGCCGTGTCCGGGGCCTTCCCTGCCGTTGCCGGTGCTTGCCCCCACCACGACAAAGGGACGCAGGGCCTTTACCGTCCACTCGTCCCAACCTTCGATGAGCAAAAGGTCGGAAAACCCGGCCAGCGGACGATGGCGGTCGAGATAGTCGGCCAGCGATGTTTTCTGCCGCTCATCGAGAAAAGGCAGCCGGGCCACATCCTGCCTGCCGGCCCGGTTCAGGTCGAGCGGATGGTCGAGCAGGTCGGCCAGGTCTTCGTAGAGGCTTTCCATCTCTTCGTCGGAATGCGATTCGAGCCATTCCTCCCACATACGTTCCACTTCTTCTGTCATGACGCCGGCTTCCTGGGCAGACAAAGGGGCCGCTCCCAATACAAGGGCCGCGGCCAACAAAAGTATCCATCTCTTTTTCATGGCCGCGACAGGCAATAGTGCAGGCTGGCCGCCAGCGACAGCGGCAATTCGGGTCGATAGGTGCATCCCAGGTCGATGCCCCAACGCTTCTTTCTGAAACCCAGGCCGGCACTCAGGCAAGGATAGGGCCAGCGTCCCCCAAACCGCAGCAAAAGGCAGTCGGCAATGAGGTGGTATTCGACTCCCAGCCGCCACAGACAAGGCTCGCCGATGAGTTTTTCCAACTCCCCGGCCAGCAGCAGGTCGGGCGACACCTGCCGCAGCATCCCCAGCCGGCAGTCGGCATGCAGGCCATAGTCGGGATGGGGCAGCAGATTGAAAGTGTGCAGATAGACTGTCCTCAGGCTGTCGAGACGACAGGACAGACGAAGGTGCATCAGCCACAGCCATCGGCTGTGTCCGTCCACGGCAAGCCGTTGCCCTCCCAGCCCCAGACTCCCGCCAAGCCGGCTCAGAAGGCTTCTTTGTGCCGTCAGCAGCAGGTCTTGCTGTGCCAGTTGCGATGGCCCCGAACAGCCCAGCTGCAGTTGCAGCCCGGTCTGACGGTAGTTTCCGGCAACTTGCCAGGTGTGGCGTGAAAGCTCACTCTGACCATGTGGCAGGCGCATGTGGGCTTGCAGGCGGTCGATTCGGAAAACAGACGGGAGGGAGTCGGTGGGCAGAGGTTTGCCCTGGTCGTGGAAAAGCAGCATGTCGCCCATCCCCAGGCAGGCGGCATTGCCCAGACAATCGGCGGCCGTGAGCCTCTGGGCCGCGACTGTCGCGACCCACATACAGGCTGCTGTCAGGCAGACAGCCCGCAGTGACAAGGTGTGTTTCATGATAGATTGGTTTCAAGGTTGGCGACAAAAATAGGGTGTCCGGTTGAAAAAACTCATGACCCTAGGGTTGATAATACTTCCCTAAAGTATAATCTTAGAATTTAAATGCCTAATTTTGCGCCATGCGAAAACTGATCCTTCTGCTTTGTTTTCTGCCTTTGGCATGCGTGTCGCTTGCCCAGCAGCCGGCCGACTATGTCTCGTTGTCGTCGAGAAACGTGACCGTCCCGGCCTATGTCACTGCCTACGGCGACACGGTTCCCTATGTCGCCCTCAAACCTTATTATATCTACGGGCCGCTGCGCTTCCGCTCCCAAAAGCAGGAAAAGCTTTATTGGAAAACCGTGCGCGATGTGCGCAAGTGCCTGCCGCTGGCCAAGCTGGTGGCCAGTACGCTGATCGAGACCACGGAATACATCCAGACCTTGCCCGACGACAAGGCGCGCGAGAAGCACCTGAGGCAGATGGAAAGGGACTTGGTCAAGGAGTATGAGCCTGTGTTACGCAAGATGACCTACAGCCAGGGTAAGGTGTTGCTCCGGCTCATTGCCCGCGAATGCGATTCCACCCCCTATGATATACTCAGAGGTTATATCGGCACCTTCTCTGCCAATTTCTGGCAAGGGGTGGCAAAAATCTTCACAGCCGATTTGAAGACCGACTACCAGCCTGAAGGACGGGACGCCATGATCGAACAGGTAGCCATCCTTATCGAGCAGGGTGAGCTATAGATGGAAAACTTCCCGGATTTTATCGACATAATCGAGTTTTTCCCAAGTGAAAAGCTCGACTTCGACATCGCGGTTGCCCTCGTAGCGTGACTCAAAATGCTTGACCAGTCGTTGCGGTTCGCGGCCGAAATGGCCGTAGGCGGCTGTTTCCGAATAGATCGGTTTGCGCAGCTGCAGCCTCTCTTCGATAGCCTTGGGCCTGAGGTCGAACAGGCGACCCACTTCCTGGGCGATCTGCCCGTCGGTCATGGGCACTTTGGCTTTGCCGTAGGTGTTGACATAGATGTTGACAGGCTCGGCCACGCCGATGGCGTAGGAAATCTGGATAAGGACCTCGTCTGATACGCCGGCAGCCACCAGGTTCTTGGCAATGTGACGGGCGGCATAGGCGGCCGAACGGTCCACCTTGGAGGGATCCTTGCCCGAGAAGGCGCCGCCTCCGTGAGCCCCTTTGCCGCCGTAGGTATCGACGATGATCTTCCGGCCCGTCAGACCGCTGTCGCCGTGAGGGCCGCCGATGACGAACTTGCCGGTGGGGTTGACAAACAGGATGTAGCGGTCGTCGAGCAGGGAGCGCAGGCGGTCGTCCTTGCCGAACACCCGGGGTATGAGATATCGTTTCACATCCTGGCGGATCTGGTCGAGCATCTGGGCATCGGCCTCTTCTTGCGACATTTTGGCGCCGGCCTGGATGAATTCGTCGTGCTGGGTGGACACCACTATGGTATGGATGCGCATGGGACGGCCGTCGTCGTGGTATTCGACCGTCACCTGGGCCTTGGAGTCGGGACGCAGGTAGGTCATCACCTTGCCTTCGCGTCGGATGGCGGCCAGCTCTTTGAGCAGGCGGTGCGAGAGTTCGAGCGGCAGGGGCATGTAGTTGTCGGTGTCGCGGCAGGCATAGCCGAACATCATGCCTTGGTCGCCGGCGCCCTGGTTCATGGGATCCTCCTTGGCAGCGCCATCGACTCCCCGGTTGATATCGTCCGACTGCTCGTGGATGGCCGACAAAACGCCGCAGGACGAGCCGTCGAACTTGTATTCACTCTTGGTGTAGCCGATGTTGTTGATGACCTGACGGGCGATTTCCTGTACATCGATGTAGATGCTGGACTTGACCTCGCCGG
Source organism: Bacteroidales bacterium (assembly GCA_017958305.1). GTDB lineage: Bacteria > Bacteroidota > Bacteroidia > Bacteroidales > UBA1402 > UBA1757. The sequence goes on from JAGDCW010000044.1 coordinate 7,676, forward strand.
CCAGGATCACCTGTCCGGTGGTGACCATGGTCTCACAGGCGGTTTTCGACTGGGGATCGTAGGCCAGGAAATTATCGACCAGTGCGTCGGAAATCTGATCGGCCACTTTGTCGGGGTGACCTTCGGACACGGATTCGGAAGTGAACAGATATGCCATATCTTTGCGGTTTTTTTCAAGGGACACAAAGATAGTGTAAAATTTTGGATTGCGCTCGGCTTGCCGTATCTTTACAACTTGATTCAAGAGACGCAAGAAAGATTTCATGATCACGTCATTTGGCAAAGACTACGAACTGATAGACTGCGGCGATTTCGAAAAACTCGAGCGCTTCGGCCGTTACCGCCTGCGCCGCCCCGAACCGCAGGCCATCTGGCCCAAGGCCCTCCCGCAGTCGGAGTGGCAGCAGGCCGATGCCTGGTTCAAACGCAGTTCGGCCTCGGCCGCTGCCGACGGCTCCGAACGGGGCGAATGGCTCCTGCGTCCCCAGATGCCCGACCGCTGGACGGTGGCTTGTCCCTGCGGACAGCACGAACTTCGCTTCCGCCTGGGAATGACTTCCTTCAAGCATGTCGGCTTGTTCCCCGAACAGGCGGCCAACTGGGATTTTATCTACGACAGTGTCAAACGGCTGCCTGCAACCCCTCAGGTGCTCAATTTGTTTGCCTATACCGGCGGTGCCACGTTGGCGGCCCGGGCGGCCGGCGCCGAGGTGACCCACCTGGATGCTGTGCGCCAGGTGGTCAATTGGGCGCACGACAACATGGAACTCTCCGGGCTGGACAATGTGCGCTGGATCGTCGAGGATGCCATGAACTATGTCCGCCGCGAAGCGCGCCGGGGCAAACGCTATCAGGGCATCATCCTGGATCCGCCCGCATACGGCCGCGGTCCGAAGGGCGAGAAATGGATCCTGTCGGAAAGCATCGCAGAGTTGATGGCGGCCTGTGCCCAACTGCTGGATCCGCAACGCGGCTTTGTAGTGCTCAATCTCTATTCGATGGGCTTCTCGCCCTTGATTGCCGACAATTTGCTGCGCGTGTGGTTTCCCTATGCCGGGGAGGTGGAGCACGGCGAACTGTGCATGCGCGACCGCAGCGGTCGTGTGCTGCCCTTGAGTGTATATGCAAGATTCAGACATATAGAAGAGTAGTATGCAGAAACTAGTTGTCCTGACCGGCGCCGGCATGAGCGCCGAGAGCGGTATCAGCACCTTCCGCGACAACGGAGGCTTGTGGGACCAATACCGCGTGGAGGATGTGGCCACCCCCGAAGGCTGGCAGCGCAATCCCCAACTGGTGACCGACTTCTACAACGGTCAGCGCGAGAAATTGCTCACGGTCCGGCCCAATGCCGGGCATCTGGGCTTGGCCCGCCTGGAAGAAAAGTACGATGTCCGTATCATTACCCAGAATATCGACGACCTGCACGAGCGGGCCGGCAGCAGCCACATCGTGCATCTGCACGGAGAGCTGACCAAAATGCGGGGCTGCGTGCACGAAGACTATGTCGTCGCGCTCAAACCCGAGGAGTACCGCCAGCGCTACGGTGCCAAGACTCCCTACGGCGACCTGCTCAGACCGCATATCGTCTGGTTTGGCGAGGCAGTGCCCATGATCGAACCGGCCATAGAACTGACCCAGCAGGCCGACATCTATGTGGTGATCGGTTCCTCTCTGCAGGTCTATCCGGCCGCCGGCCTGGTGCATTACCTGCCCCAAGGCGTGCCGCTCTATGTCATCGACCCCAAGGAGGTGCCCCTGCCTTCCCGTCCGAATGTCCATTTCCTGCAGATGACAGCCACCAAGGGCGTGGAAGAATTGCTCAAAGGATTAATGTAAATAGCTGATTATGAGATATACGAAATTGGCAATTGTCGCCCTGGCCGCCCTTTTGCTGAACGCTTGCGGCCAGCCCCGCTTCCGTGTGGAAGGCAATGTGGAAGGTGCCGAGGGGAAGACCCTCTATTTCGAACAGCAGGGCCTGGGGGCCGTCACCATGTTGGATTCCCAGGTGCTCGATGCCGCCGGCCGCTTCCGTTTCAAGGCCGAGGTGCCCGCCTACCCCGAGTTCTATCGTCTGCGGCTGGAAGGGAAGTCCATTCCCCTGGCTGTCGATAGCGTCGTCCATCTGGTGATTCATAGCCAGGCGGATCACTTCAACACCGCCTACCGGGTGGAAGGTTCCGAAGTCTGCCTCCAGTTGCAGGAACTCTTGCAACTCAGGCAGGAAGTGGCGGCCCGCTACGATACGGTCAATGCCGTCTTCCGCCAAAAGGAAATGAGCCAGGAAGCTTATATCGAGGCCATCCGTGCCATGGTGGACGACTACAAGCAAAGTGCCTTGCCCTTCATCTATGGCAACCCCCGTTCGGCGGCTGCCTATTATGCCCTCTACCAGCGCTTGCAGCGCCTGCTGTTGTTCAATCCCAACGACCGCGGCGACAACCAGGCCTTTGCCGCCGTGGCCACCAGCTGGCAGCAGTTCTATCCCGAGTCGCCTCGCACGGCCAACCTGGTGCGCCTGGCCCTCTCGGGCATGAGCCAGATCCGCAAGGAACGCCAGCAGAGCGAAGCCACGGAGCATCGTCCCGAGGTGGTCGAGCTGGACAAGATGCCTTCTTTCGACATCACCCTGCCCAATATTTTCGGCCAGACTGTCTCGCTGTCCAGCTTGGAAGGCAAGGTCGTCATGCTCGATTTCACCGCCTACCAGACCGACTATTCGGCCGCCCGCACCCTGACCATGCGCGAGCTCTACAACCGCTATGAGACCTATGGCTTCGAGATATTCCAGGTTTCGCTCGACACGGACGAACATTTTTGGAAGACCTCGGCCTTGAACCTGCCCTGGGTTTGCGTGCGCGATGCCAACAGCCTTCGCTCGGTCCATGCCCAGCAGTATTATGTCCAGAAACTGCCCACGTTCTTCCTGATCGACCGGCACGGCAACATCGCCGCCCGCGACGAAACCATCAAGGATTTGGAAAAGGAAATCGTCCGCCTGCTCAGGGAGAAATAAAAAATTTTTTGCATTTTATTTTCCGGTAACCGAATTAATACTTACTTTTGCCTCACATAAAGAGAGTTCCGACCAGCGGCCTGGTCGGGATTCTTTTTGTTTTACTCTTAGAAAAAAGGATTATGGCTATCAATTACATGACCGAAAGCGGTTTCAAGAAACTGCAGGAAGAAATTGAGTATCTCGAAACGGTGAAGCGCCCCGAAATTGCCCATCAGATCTCGGAAGCCCGGGAGAAAGGCGATTTGTCGGAGAATGCCGAATACGATGCAGCCAAGGAGGCCCAGGGCATGCTGGAGATGAAACTGGCCAACCTCAAGGAGATGCTGGTCAACGCCCGCATCCTGGACGAGAACAAGGTTGACACGAGCGAGGTGCAGATCCTGACTTGTGTCCATCTGGTCAATGTCAAGAACAACCAGGCTATCGCCTATACCATAGTGCCCGAAACCGAAGCCAACCTCAAGGAAAAGAAGATTTCCGTCAGTTCGCCCATCGCCAAGGGCCTGCTGGGCAAGAAAGCCGGTGAGGTGGTCGATATCACGGTGCCTGCCGGTGTGCTCACGTTCAAGATCGAGAAAATCACCTTACCCGAGTAAGCCATGGCCAGCATCTTCAGTCGCATCATCGCCGGTGAGATTCCCTGCTACAAGGTGGCCGAGAACGACCGTTTCTTTGCTTTCCTGGATATCAACCCCCTGCAGGAAGGCCATACACTGGTCATCCCCAAGGAGGAAAAGGATTATCTGTTCGATTACGACGACCAGACCGTGGCCGATCTCGTGGTTTTCGCCAAGCAGATTGCCGTGGCCATGAAAAAGGTGATCCCCTGCCAGCGTATCGGCATGGCCGTGCTGGGCATGGAAGTGCCCCATGCACATGTCCATCTGGTGCCTCTCAACAAGGAAACAGACATGCTCTTTTCCAATCCCAAGAAGAAATTCACCCCGGAACAGATGGCCGAAATCGCCCGCCGGATTGCTGAAGCCCTTTAATCGTCGTTAGGGGGAAGTCCCGGTGGTTGCCGCTTTTAATCGTCCAGGTGGGTGATGCCCTGCCGGACGTGTTTTTTCCACCTCATTGCCAGAATATCAGCTACGCAGGTTTCCTCGTCGAAACCGCGTGCGCGGGCATAGCTGCGGGCCATCAGGCTCAGGGCGGCGCGGTCGATGTTGATGCGCTCGAAATTGCGGCAGCCGGCTTTTTGGCCGACGGTGCCGAAATGCAGCCGGTTGAGGTCGATCACTTCCACTTTGGGCTCCCCGTTTTCCATGCCCAGCAGGATGTTGCCGCAGGAATAGTCGGCATGGCAGATGCCTTCGTCGTGCAGCCGCGCCGTATAGCGGGCCACGGCATCGAGATAGGCATCGCGATGCGGCAGCTCGGGATGGCCGATGAGGTCGTTCATCGTCAGCGGAAGGGTGGAGGCCAGGCTCACATAGTAGCTGTCTTGCAGCAGTCCCCAGCGCCGGCGCTCCACATAGGCCACCGGAGCAGGCGTCTCCAGCCCTTTGTCCTTCAGCAGGCATGCATACTCGAACGAGCGGCGGGCCTTGCTTTTGACCACCCAGCCGTAGATGAGCCGGCGCAGCCA
>JAGDCW010000045.1 GCA_017958305.1 Bacteroidales bacterium
GCCACGAAAGTGGTTGTGGATGGTGCCTACGAGATAGCCTACTTGTTTGGCGGCGGTAACGGCAAGGACCGTATCTACAAGAACGATGCATGGGCCGAAAACCCGGGTGCCGATGTGGGAATCATCGATCCGGCCGCCTATGCTGCCGATCCGACCGACGGCAAATATGGCACGGGCACGACCTACGTCAACATCAAAGGCGGTCATGTCCTCCAGGCTTTCGGCGGCAGCAATATGAAGGGCAATGTGGTCACAGAGGCCAAAGTGGTGCTGGGTCACGAAGATCCCGACTACTGCGTCCTGCGGGTCGATGAAGTGTTCGGCGCCGGCAACGAGGCTCACATGGACGGATCGTCGGGTGTGGACATGGGTTGTGTTTTCGGCAAGGTCGATGTCACCTTCGGTGGTGCGAGAAATGCCGATGTCTATAGCGATGTGGTGCTCAATATCACCAGCGGTTCCTACGCCCGCGTCTTCGGCGGCAACGACCGGGGAGGTACCATCTACGGTTCCATCACAGTCAATGTCGAGGAAACCGGCTGTCTGCCTATCAACATCGACGAGCTCTATGGTGGCGGTAACCTGGCTCCCTACACGGTCGAGAACATTCCGGCCGAGCGTAAGGCCCAACTGGGCGCTGCCTACCGCAACTATCCCGAAGTCAATGTCAAGTCGGCCTCCAGCATCGGCACGGTCTATGGCGGCGGCTACGGCACAACGGCGGTGGTCACCGGCAATCCGCATGTCAACATCAGCATGTGCCCGGGCTTCGTCAACGGCGAGTACGACGATGAGGACAATGATGTCGACAGCGAATACGAAGACTATGAAATGCTTCCGCTGGGTACGATCGGCACGGTCTTCGGTGGTGGCAACCAGGCCGAAGTGAACGGCGACACCTATGTCAATATCGGCACCTTGGGCCAGATCAACTGGACCACCCTGGTGGAAGACACCGAAAGCAGCGACTACGAGAAGAAGAATCCTCTGCATCTGACCAACCCGCGTGCAGTGACCGGCGTCAACATCCTGAACAATGTCTATGGCGGCGGCAACAACGCCGACGTCAAAGGCGAAGCCCACGTCGTCATCGGCCAGCAATAATTCTTATTCGGCTTTTTATCACAAAAAAGTGTTCTCAAATTTGTGAACACCATAATAATGTTTTAACTTTGCCCTCGTACTAAAAGAAAAACACATGATAGTCATTTTTGAACAAGAATACCTTAGAGAGCTGTATGAGGACGGTCGTGCTTCCGATAAGAAGCATTGGTTTCAACCTCAAATAGTAAGGAAATACACACGTGTGGTGGATTTAATGATGGAATTAGAAGACGTAGGTGGTCTGGCCAAATACGGAGGGCTCCATTATGAACACCTACATGGTGATAAAGAAGGTCTTTCGTCAGTCAAAGTGAATGATCAGTATCGCATCGAATTTCGGGAAATTGTTGATGCTGGAAAAAAATATGCTGAGATTGTGAGTATAACAGAATTGTCTAATCATTATAGATAATAGAGCTATGGTACGCGAAAAAACAACGGGCAACAAAATGGTTGCAAACAATATGGAACCTTTTTACCTCACTCACCCTGGGGAGGTAATAAAGGATGAGTTGGAGCATCGCGGCATCAGCCAACGACGTTTGGCAATGGAAATTGGTGTGCCAATCAGTCAGTTGAATGAGGTACTGAATGCCAAACGCCCTCTGAATACCGAAATGGCATTGTTGATAGAACAGGCTCTTGGCATTGATGCGGCGCCTTTGCTCTCGCTTCAGATGAAGTATAATATTCTTTCAGCCAAACGCAATAAGTCATTCTCGGAGCGAATCAAAAAGATTTCCCGTATTGCTGCTGCTTTGTAAGATTAGAGGCTGGGGAGAAGCGTTTCGAGGCGGTTGGAGCGGGAACCCTTCAAAAGGATCGAACAGCCCGTCAGAGGCTGGGCCTGTAAATGGGCCAGACAACTCTCAGTGTCAGCAAACAGCAGTGCCTTGGGGCAGGAGACCTTTTCGGCCGCCCGGGCGAATTCCGGCCCGATGAGCCAGGCCTGGTCGATATCGGCCGCGGCCAGACGATGCAACAGTTGCTCGTGTTCTTCCTCGCTGTAGGCACCCAGTTCTCGCATAGCCCCCAGAATCACCACCTTGTGCGGCCGATCCGATGGCAGGAAATTGTCCAGGGCTGCGTTCATGCTGGTGGGATTGGCATTGTAGGCATCGATGATAAGGGTGTTGCGAGCCGTCTGCTGCCACTGCGAACGGTTGTTCGAGGGCTGGTAGCCGGCAATGGCCGCATCGATGTCGTCGGCCTGCACGCCGAAATGCAACCCCACGCAGACAGCCGCCAGGGCATTCTCCAGGTTATAGGCACCGATGAGCTGGGTTTGCACTTCGTGCAACTTCAGCGAAGCCTTCGCCTCATCCATCCGGTTCCAGGCCAACCGCAGGCGCGGCTCGCTTTGCAGCACCCGGCCGGTCACCGTCGGTTCGAAACCGCCTAGTTCAGAGCCGTCCGGTTCCCCTGCCCCGTTTGCCACATCGCCGGCGACCGCTGTCGTCTGCCCGGCATAGGCGATGCAACTAGCCACGCCCTGGGGGCCAAGATGCTTGCCAGCCATCTGCCGCAACCAAGTGTTGCCCGCGTTGATGAAGGCCCGGCCGCCATGTTCTCGCAAATAGTCATAGAGTTCGGCCTTGGTCCGCATCACACCCTCGAACGAGCCGAAGCCCTCCAGATGGGCCTTGCCCACATTGGTGATGAGCCCGTAGTCGGGTTGGGCGATATCGACCAGTTCGCGGATATCCCCCGGATGGCTGGCCCCCATCTCGACAATGGCCAGCTCGCAGTCTGGCTGCAGGCTGAGCAGCGTCAGGGGCACACCGATCTGGTTGTTGAGGTTGCCCTGGGTATAATACACTTTATAGCGCTTTGACAGCACGGCAGCGGTGAGTTCCTTGGTGGTGGTCTTGCCGTTGGTGCCGGTGATGCCTATGACTGGGATGCCCAGCGTCCGTCGATGCCAGGCAGCCAGTTGCTGCAAGGCCCGGAGCGTGTCTTCGACCAGGATCATCCGGGGGTCGGTTGCGGCCACATCGGGCCGGTCCACCACAGCATAGGCACAGCCCGAGGCCAAGGTCTGGGCGGCGAAATCATTGCCATCGAACTTCTCGCCCTTGAGCGCGAAAAAAATGCTGCCGGCCGGACACTTGCGACTGTCGGTCGTCACCACCGGATGCTTCCGGAACAACTCGTACAAAGCTTCTGTTGTCATGAAATCACTATTTATATATGAACTACTTCAATCCTTCGGTCAGGAATCTTCTCAGATGAAGATGTACGATTCCGTTGTCATCGGCCAGTGTCACCATGGGCGTCATGGAAATGACATATTTGGGATAGTTGTCCCGGATGGCGCGCAGACGGCCGAACTCCCGCTCACGCGTAGCATCGTCGGCAACAATATACGACGCCTGTACATAAACTCTTTGCCCGTGAGGCTTGTTGCAGACAAAATCGATCTCACCCGACTGCAACTGCCCCACCGTCACATCATAGCCCAAACGAACCAGATGATTGTAGATGACATTCTCCACCACTTTCTCGATATCACCCTCGCGCGATCCGCCGACAAGGGCATTGCGGATACCGTGATCTTCAAAAAAGACTTTGTCGTTGATCTCAAACAGTCTTTTTCCGCGGATGTCATATCGGCCCACTTTATGGATCACATGGGCATCACACAAATACTTGATATAATTGGTCGTGACAGTCGAAGTAATTGTTTCCCCCACGGTTTTCATATATCTGGAAATACTGTTGGGAGAGACGATTTTCCCGACATTGTCGGCCAGAAAGCGTACCAGGTTTTCCAGAAATGCGACATTGCGGATCTGGTTGCGCATGATCACATCCTTCAACAACACCGTGTGACACACATCCATTTGGTATTCACGCACATCCTCTTCGTCCAAGCCTGTTTTGGCCAATCCGGGCAAACCTCCAGCCTGGAGGTACTTGGCCAACGTGTCGTCACTGTCGGGCAAATGATGAAACAACATAAACTCCTCATAACTGAGTGCCTGGATGTAGATTTCCTTATATCGCCCGCCCATCTTGTTGCCCAGATCGCTGCTGAGTATGCCCGAATTCGATCCCGTGACAATTATTTCTATGTCAGGCTCTTCATAATAGCTGCGGATACTTTTCTCAAACGATTCGATTTCCTGTACCTCATCAATGAGAAGGTAGTTTTTCTTTGTCTTGACACGCCGTTCATCAATAAAGGTGTTCAAATCGGAGTATGTGCGGATATGGTCGAACTCGTGCTTCTCCTTGTCTATATAAATAACATTGGAATGCCC
>JAGDCW010000046.1 GCA_017958305.1 Bacteroidales bacterium
GTATTCCAGCTCGTTCATCGAAGAGCGCGTCCAGTCGGCATCGCAATGAAGCACCCGGTAGGCCAGCCGGTGATAGTCGTGCGACAGTTCGTCGAAGGCGATCTGCACCTGTTCCTGCGTCTGTATCACCGGCGCCCGCCCGGGTTGGCCCACGGGATACACCTGCAGGGTGCGGAAGCGTCCGTCGAGCGTTTCCGTGCGGAACTGGGCCGCCAGCGCCAGCGGCAGCAGCAAAAGAATCGACAGAATGTGTTTCGGGCGCATCGTCATGACTGTTTTGCATAATAACGTACAAAGGAGTCGGATATTGCATCCGCCACCTAGAACTGGAAATAGATGAAGGCCTGCAAATCGGAGGTGATGAACTGATAGACCACAAAGACCACCACGACCACCACCACGGCCATCAAGGCCAGGGGCATACGGGCAAACCACAGGCGGTAGCGGCGTTTGAAACGTTCCGGCAGCCAGTGGATCACCATGCCGGCCACGAACATCAGGAAGACCGCCCGGTACTCGACGACGATTTGCGGAATGATGTCCAGGTTCCAATGGCTGCCAATCTGACGGATCATGTCTGTGGCCGTCTCCCAGGCAATACGGTTGGCCTCCGCCGGGTCCAGGTTGGAGCCGGAACGGAAGAACAGACGGGTAAAGGTCACAAAGACAAAAGTCTGCAAAACGCCCCAGACCCTGCCCAAGCCATTTTCCGAATTGAAAAAAGTCTGCGGAATGCCTGGCAGCAATCCCTCCACCAGCGAATAGACATAGCGGACCAGAGTCACCACGGTGACCGTGCCCAGCCAAACCAGGGCGATATTGAGCAGGGGGCCGGGACAGACATAGGCGTTGAGCAGATACAGCGACACAAAAAGCAAGGTCAGGATGGCAGCCCGTTTGAGCGGCGACCAGGTTTTCCAATATTTATAGACCACGACGCCCAGTCCGTTGAGTCCGCCCCAGATGACGAAGTTCAGGCTGGCACCGTGCCACAGACCACCCAGCAGCATGGTGTTCATCGTGTTGATATGGGTCGTGAGCTTGAGTCGCTTGTCGGGCCGGTGCATCGAACGCAGGAATGCCGTTCCCAGCACCACGACGATGGCCACCAACAGCCAGATGCTCCGGCTCAGCATGACGGCGATGGCCGAGATGGCAATGATCCAAAACCAGGTGCCGAAAGTGGCCCGGCGGCTACCGCCCAGGGGAATGTACAGATAGTCCTGCAACCAGCGCGACAGGGAAATATGCCAGCGTTTCCAGAAGTTGCCGGCATTGGTGGCCTTGTAGGGCGAATTGAAGTTCTTGGGCAGGTAGAAGCCCATGAGCATGGCCACTCCGATGGCAATGTCGGTATAGCCCGAGAAGTCGGCGTACACCTGCAAGGAGTAGGCAAAGAGCGCAAACAGGTTCTCGAACGACGAATGCATCAGCGGATTGGCAAAAACCCGGTCGATGAAGTTCACCGCCAGGAAATCGCTCAGTACGATTTTCTTGACCAGGCCGTTCAAGATCCAGAACACGGCCATGCCGAACTGCCGCCTGGACAGATGGAATTTCTTGTAGATCTGCGGAATAAACACCGATGCCCGGACAATGGGGCCGGCCACCAGCTGCGGGAAGAAGCTCACATAGAAACCGTAATCCAACAGGCTTTTGACCGGGGCGATCCGTCCCCGGTACACATCCATCGTGTAGCTGATGGTCTGGAAGATATAGAAGCTGATGCCCACGGGCAGGATGATGCGGTCCACGCTGAACACCGGGCTGCCGGCCAGTTGGTTGCCCGCCCAGGAAAAGATGTTGAAGACAACGAAGCGGGTTCCCAGCAGCGTATTGACCAGGTCGGTGAAGAAATAGGCATACTTGAAGAAACAGAGCAGCGACAGGTTGACAACCAGACTCAGCACCAGCCACAACTTTTTAGAGGCCGGACGGACAGCCCGGTGGATGCGACCCGCCAACAGGTAGTCGGACAGGGTGCAGAACAGCAGGATCAGCACACACAAACCGCTGGTCTTGTAATAGAAGAACAGGCTGGCGAAGAAGATGAACAGGTTGCGCAGCAGCCGGCGGTTGTGCAACAGGCTGAAACCGGCAAAGACCACGGCAAAGAAGGCCCAGAACGTAAACTGGGTGAACAGCAGCGGCGAATCCGGATGGAAGGCGAAAACCCCACCCAGCAACTGTCGGCAATATTCCAGGCTCTGTAGTGTCATGTCAAGGCTGCAAATATCTGTAATAATCTTCCATGATGGCATTGAACAGCAAGTCGCCCAGCAGTTCATAGCCAGGGTTGGTGAAATGGATCAGGTCGGGTTTCATCAGGCCGGCCAGTTCCCAGCGCGTGGCCGAACCCAGACCGCCCATCATCGAGAACACGTCCCAAACAGCCGCCCCGTAGCGGCCGGCCAGGTCGAAAAAGGCCTCCCGGGCTGTCACGCCCTGCGGGTTGGGCCGCATGCGACGGACATAACTGTCGTTGTTGGTCACAAAGATGTAATCGCAGTCGGGAGCCACCGCCCTGATGCGGCAGATGAGCGAATCGTACTGGCTGCAGAACAGCTCGCGCGTGAAATCCGCATGGGTGGCATCGTTGATGCCGATGCCGAAAATCACCAGGTCGGGCTGCAACAGCTGCATGTCCTGCTCGAAATCCTCACATCTGAGGTAATCCCTCACCGAGGCGCCGTTCACGCCGATGGCATCGTATTCAATGCCCTGGCTGTCGTTTTCGGCCAGGATGCCCGTGAGACTGAAATGCATTACAGAGGCCGTATCGACAGGTTGGAAACGTAATACGAAAGCATCGGCGTAACCTTCCGTGCAGAAGGTCCAGGTGTGGCGTTGCCTGTCATAGGATCCCCGGAGCCAGTCTTTCCCGTCACCGTCAGCGTCGGGGTTTTCCGCCTCGCGGAAAGCCAGCAGCCGGGGTTCATAGCCCCGGCAGGTATCGTGGGCCAGCAGCGTCAGGCGGTTGACATCGGTGGCATAGCCGGCGCTTCGGTTCAGGAAAACCGTGATGGAGGCTTGCGCATCGTCGGTGGTCACGGCAATGCCGCTGGCGCCCAGCCGCACGCCATGGGACCTGGCCACATTGCGCGTGGGCGTCCAGCGGCCGGCATAGCGGACTTCGTAGTTGGAGGGGTTGTTGGTCTGGGCCGCCCGGTAGGGGAAAAGCAAGCCCCGCCCGGCCGACAAGGCGGGCGACAGGTTGACAAAGCGAGTACGCAGACGGTCGGAAAAGACCCCGGCCTGCACATGCGAGGCGCCGATATGCAGGATCCTGACCCTGCCCTGCCCTTCGAAAAGCAGGCGACTGAGTTTGCCGTGAAAATCCGACAGTGCCGCGCTGTCCGAAGGAAACTGCAGCGAGCAGGACGAACGGTCCAGGCAAAAATATTCCGGCACCGGCACCTGGAGCTGCGAGGCGCCGAGCGGAAGCATCCAGGCCCCTGTCAGCCACAGGAGCAACACGCCCCGGGACAAACGTTGTCTGCTTTTCAATCCTGCTTGTTTCAGGGCTGCTGTTCCTGATGAAGGTTGGACTGCATCTGCTTTTTCAAGGCTTCGTACAAGGCTTCCTCGTCGGTGTCGTCCACCCAGAGCGAATCGGCGGCACTTTCGCGGAGCATGTCGGAGAAATCACGGGCATAGTCGCGACTGCGGTCCAACTGCCCGATCTGCAAGAGGGTGGAATCGTTCAGATGGGCCCGACGGAAGCAATAATAGTCGTAGCACAGCGCCAAGCTCTCGTTGAGCAGCTGCGAAATCCGCTGCGAACCCTTGAAGGTGAAATGGATATAGTCGGAAGCGGCCATCGGCGGCTGGGTCTTGACCCAGGCCAGCATCGAATTGCGACCGCCCATCACCCGGTACATGTCCCAAAAGGCGGCCCCGTTTTCCAGACAAACATCCCTAAGCGCGGCGATGGTGGTCTCGAGCATGGGATAGGAGGCCATTTCGCCCTCCACCATGCACGACATGTCGGCCGGGCCGATAAACAGGATCTCCGCCTCGGGCCGGAGTTTTTTCAGATAGCGTATCTGGCGGCCCACCACGGCAGCATAGTGCCGGGCATCCTCCTCGGTCTTGACGACCGTCATGCGGTTGCCTCCGAATTCCAGCACAAAAAGCCTCACATTCATCGCCTGGTAGGCCTGGCGCAGCAATGCAGCGTCCATTTGCGTGAAAATGGTGCCCGAACAGCCGCGCATCGGGATATTGTCGACGCTCACCCCGTCGGGACCTTCCAAAATCAGTCCATATATCTCGGCCCGGCCCCGGAACGACATGCTCAGGCTGCGGACCGGGCGCGAGAAGCTCCAATCCAGCACCCGAAGCACCGACGACGAATCGCCGACCACTTGCGTGAAGGCCTGGTCGTCCTGGTAGAGCGTGGCACGGAAACCGGCCTGGTTGTGTCCCATCAGCAGCCGCACCCGCGTAAACTGCCTGACCAGGGTGCCACGGCTGCCGCCGCGCGGATTCACGTCCAGGAAGGCCGAATCCTGCAGCTCACAGAACTGCCCCATCGGACCATAGCGCTGGTGGTCGGCATTCATTTCACGCGGTCCGAAGACAGCATGGCGTTGCCAGCCGCCCCAGGCCTCCTGCGACAAGGTAGCCGTAGGAATCACCTGTACGGCAGGAATCAGGCCCGGGCCCATGCCGCCGAAACGGGTCTGCCACATTTCGCGCAAAGAGGCCGTGATGCGGTCCTGTTCTATCTGCGAATCGCCGTAATGGAGCACGTGCAGCGTGCCGGGCTGCTGCCGGGCGGCTTCCATCTGGGCGAAAAAGCCGTCCAGCAGGGAGGGATCCGCGCCGGGAAACTGGATACTCACGGGGCTTTCTTCAAAGAAATGCCGGTAATAGTCCAGCGAATCGGCCAATTGGGAGAGCTGTCTGAGATGGAAGGCCTCCGCCATGCGGGAAAGTTGCTGTTCGGGGCTGAGCTGCCGGTCGGCGGCAAGCGTGTCCTGCCCACCGGTCAGGCTGAGGGGCGAAGCAAAACGCAGTCGGACCGGCCCCACCTGCACCCCCTCCCGGGGAAAAAGCCGGCAGACGGCTCCCAGCAGGAGCAGGCAGGCAACCATGAAAAGCAGTATTTTCCTGACAGACATATTACGACTTGTGGATTTTCAGTTTCTGACCTACGTAGATACGATCCGATTTGAGCTGGTTCCAACGCATCAGGTCGGCCAGGCGCACTTGGTAACGACGGGCGATGGCGCCCAGCGTATCGCCCGAGCGCACCGTGTATGTAAGGGGGGCCATGGCGGCCTCGAAGGCCTTGCGACGGGCTTCCCTGTTTTGTCGCAACTGCTCGTCGGTCTGGGCATAAAGACGTTCCTGTTCCACAACAAACCGCGCCGTCCGCTCCTTGTCGAGCCAAATCCGGCTGCCGGCATCCAGGCAGTCGTCCGACAAGACACAGGGGTTCTGGCGGCGGAAATCGCTTTCGGACAATGCCAACTGCCGGCACAAAAGGCTCAGGCTCAAAGGAGCACCCAGGGTTGTTTCCGTCAAGGCCCGGACGGTATCCGGCGATACGGCCGGTTGGACATGGCCGTAGGCCGACCAATAGAGCAGCGAGGCCCATTGTCCGGGAAAATCGTCGTACAGCAGCAGCGAACGGTCGCGGAAATCCCAGAATTGCTGCGAGGAGAGGCGCCTGGCGGCGTTCTGGAAGACCGGCGGGGTGTTGACCAGGGCCAGCAAAGCCTGCCAGGGGCTGTCGTAGAGCCGCTGCAGGTCGCGCCAGTAGCGGACGGCGGCCCGGGTGGCCCGCTGCTCGTCGAGGCGTTCGTCGTAGTTGGCGGTGATGCGCAGTCCGTATTTCAGGGCCACGGCTTCGGTCAGGCCCCACAGGCCGGCCGTATAGCGGCTATGCGAGGTGGTCTTGCCATCGGCCAACAGCAGTGGCAGCAGTTCAAAGCCGGCAGGCAGGCTGTCGGCTGGCAGCCAGCCGGCCCATGTGCGGGGCAGGGCCAGCAACGCCAGCATCCGGTCGCGGTCGACCCTGACCGTATGTTGCAAGTCTCTGCGATGCTGCCGATCCACCGTCAGCTGCCACGATGCCTGGCAAGCGGCCAGCTGCTGGCGGGCCGAAGGCCTTTCGGCAGCCGCCAGCCGGCCGAACGGACACAGCACGGTCAGGGCCAGCGCCGTGAGGCAGGCTATCCGGGAGGCTCTCCGCCTCCGGCCGGCAGGTGAAACAGGCATGGTCATGATTCAATATCGTTGTTGCCGGGCCGGCAAGTGATCCTTAACATACGATTTGTCCGATCGGTCACCCGGTAGTGCTGGCCGATACGCTCGCCCACCACCCACACAATCTCCTCACCGCTGAGCAGCACCCAGGTCTGCTGTTTTTCCCAGCGCGACCTTTTGCAATCGGTCAGGTAGTCGCTCACCAGCCGGCGGCCGTCCATGCCCAGCGGCACGAAACTGTCGCCCCGGCGCAGCGGGCGAAGCAGAAGCGGAAACTGCAGCTTGTCTGCATCCAGACAAGCCGTGTCGCGACGGCGTACGATGACGGCCGGCATGGACAAATGCTCCAGTTCCAGGAAAGCCGCCCGGACAGCCTCCTCACCGATCCAGGTTTCCTGCCCGTCGGCAGAAGTTTCCTCCTTAGGAGCCAACAGCCATATTGCCCGGTCGAGCAGCAGGCGGTGGGAGGCCGACTCGTATTGCTTGCCGGAAATGTCGTGCCGGTGCCGATAGACAACCTCCACGCTTCGGGCATCGAAGCCGGCCCTCGACAACCAGGCATACAGGAGGCTCTCGGGCAGGGCCTCTTTTTCCAGGTCGGCCACTGCCAGCCGGGTGAGACGGTCTGCATTGTCCAAGCCCAGCCGACACAGGGCCCGCTCGGTCTCCTGCCGGCAAAAGTCGGCGCTTTCACGCTGCAGGGCGATGCTCCGTGCGATCAAGGCACGGGCCGAAGGCTCTATTTTTTCGATTTCGGGCAACAGTTCCAGGCGGATCCGGTTGCGGCGGCAATCGGCCAGGGCGTTGGTGCTGTCCAGGACATAGGGCAGGTCCCTGGCAGCCAGCCAGGCCATGATATCGGCACGGCTCACCTCCAACAAAGGCCGCACCACGTAGCCGTTGCGCGGCCGCATGGCCGCCAGGCCCTGCGGCCCGCTGCCACGCAGCAGGTTCAATAGAAAAGTCTCGATGTTGTCGTCCTCGTGATGGCCCGTGACAATCACCGCCAAGCCCTCCTCACGCCGTATTTCCTCAAAGCGGCGGTAGCGCAGCTCCCGGGCAGCCATCTCAATGGAAATCTTCTTCGCGGCGGCATATTCCCCGGCAGGCAGATGCTCCACCCGGCAGGCAACGCCCAGCCGGCGGCAGAAATCGCGGGCAAAGGCTTCGTCACGGTCGGATTCCTCCCCCCGGAGGTGGAAATTGACATGCACGGCCAGGCAATCGTAGCCCATTTCACACAGCACACTGAGCAAGGCCACCGAATCGGGGCCGCCGCTCAGGGCGACCAGCAATCTGTCGTGCCGGGAAAAGAGCTGATGCTGTTCTATATACGCTCTGACGCTGTGCTGCATGAATCCGCCTGAAAAATTAGAGCAAAAATAAAGAAAAAGCCGTATCTTTGCAAACCCTAATTCAAACGACAACGAGATGCTAGACAAGATTCAGAAAATATTGGACGAAGTGGCCGCCTGGCAGCCCAAGGACAGCAAAGAACTCGAAGAGATCCGCATCAAATACCTGAGCAAGAAGGGCAGCATTTCCGCCCTGTTCAACGATTTCCGCGAAGTCTCCAACGACCAGAAGAAGGTGGTGGGCATGAAGCTCAACCAGCTCAAGAACACCGCCCAGGACCGCCTGAACGAACTCAAGGCCACGCTCGACACCCGGCAGACCGCCCAGGAAGACCTCGACTTCAGCCGTTCGGCCTATCCCCTGCCGCTGGGCACCCGCCATCCGCTGTCGATTGTCCGCAACGAGATCGTCCGCATCTTCCAGAACATCGGTTTCACCATCGCCGAAGGTCCCGAAATCGAAGACGACTGGCATGTGTTCTCCTCCCTGAACTTCGCCCCGGAACATCCGGCCCGCGATATGCAGGACACCTTCTTCATCGAACAGCATCCCGACATCATCCTCCGTACCCACACTTCCTCGGTACAGAGCCGCGTCATGGAAAAGACCCAGCCCCCCATCCGCATCATCTGCCCGGGCCGCGTCTATCGCAACGAAGCCATTTCCTACCGCGCCCACTGCTTCTTCCACCAGGTAGAGGCCCTGTATGTCGATAAAGGCGTGTCCTATGCCGATCTGCTCCAGACCCTGGAATATTTCTCCAAGGAAATGTTCGGCAGCCAGACCAAGATCCGCCTGCGCCCCTCCTATTTCCCCTTCACCGAACCTTCAGCCGAGCTGGACATCACCTGCAACATTTGCGGCGGCAAAGGCTGCGCCTTCTGCAAGAACACCGGCTGGGTCGAAATCCTGGGTTGCGGCATGGTCGATCCCAATGTCTTGGAAAACTGCGGCATCGACAGCAAGGTCTATAGCGGTTTCGCCCTGGGCATGGGTGTCGAACGCATCACCAACCTCAAATACCAGGTCAAGGACCTCCGCATGTTCTCTGAGAACGACGTCCGTTTCCTCGGCGAATTCCAGTCGGCCTATTAACCGCTCCGACAGGGCTTCAGCCTTATGATCCGCCAAGAGAAATACCGGCAGGTGATCGAATGGTTTTCAAAGACCATGCCCGATGCCGCCACCGAACTGCATTTCCAGTCGCCGTTTCAGTTGCTGGTAGCCGTCATCTTGTCGGCCCAGTGCACCGACAAGCGGGTCAATATGGTTACGCCGGCCTTGTTCGAGGCCTTCCCCACCCCCGAGGTGATGGCCGTGAGCCAGCCCGAGGCCGTCTATGAATACATCCGCAGCGTGTCCTATCCCAACGCCAAGGCCCGTCACCTGGTCCAGATGGCCCAGGCCCTGACAGAGCGCTTCGGCGGAGAGGTGCCCCAGACCATGGAAGAGCTGCTCAGCCTGCCCGGTGTGGGACGCAAGACAGCCAGCGTCATGCTCATCTGCGCCTTCGACAAACCCGCCATGCCGGTCGATACCCATGTTTTCAGGGTAGCCAACCGCATCGGCCTGACCAACCATTCCAAGACGCCCGAAGAGACCGAAAAGATCTTGCTGGCCAACTTCCCCGAATCGTTGCTCAATCTGGCCCACCACTGGCTCATCCTGCACGGACGCTATGTCTGCCAGGCACGCAAGCCCCAGTGCGACCAATGCGGCCTGACCGCCTGCTGCGACTACTTCAGGCAGGCTGACAAATAATCATTTTTAGACAAGGCAAGCCTTTATTAATGAAATTTTTAGACCCAAAATGACTAATTTTGCGGCCGAAAAATACCTAGCATTCATCCGATGAAGAAACTGTTTTCCATTATCCTGTTTGTCTGCGCTTTCACCAGCCTCATTGCAGCGCCCGTCCCCGGCGGGATCAGAGGTGTCATCCACGATGCCGGCACCCGCGAACCCCTGGAATTCGTCAACGTATCCGTCAAGGAAAAACAGAGCGGCGAATTTGCCGGCGGTTGCCCCAGCGACGAAACCGGCACTTTTCTCGTCGAAGGGCTCAAGGCCGGCGACTACGTGGTAAGCGTCTCCTTCATGGGCTACAAGACCGTCGAGCGCAACGTCACCGTCCGCGCCACCGTGGTCAATATCGGCCGCATCAACCTGGAGGAAGACTCCAAACTCATCAACGAGGTCCAGGTCGTAGGCCAGCAGTCCACCATGAATTCGACATCGACCGCAAAGTGTTCAACGTGGCACAGGACATCGCCTCCAAAGGCGCTTCCGCATCGGATTTGCTCGAAAACATCCCTTCGGTCGAGGTTGACAACGAAGGTACCATATCCCTGAGAGGCAATTCATCGGTCACCGTCTGGATCAACGGCAAAGCTTCGGGCCTGACGGCCGACAACCGCGGCGACATCCTCGAACAGATGCCTGCCGAGAACATCGAACGCATCGAAGTCATCACCAACCCCGGGGCCAAGTTCAGTGCAGAAGGCACGGCGGGCATCATCAACATCGTGCTCAAGGACGATATCCAAGCCGGATACTACGGCAGCGCCCAGGCCAGCGTCAACTACCATAAGGGGTCGCCTCTGGGCCACAACGCCAGCGCCAACATCAACTACAACTCGGGCAAGCTGGACTTCTACGCCAGCCTGGGGTACCGCCGGCGCCTCAGAACCCGCGGCGGCTGGACCGACCGCACCAACGACGACGGCACTTTCCTCAATCAGGAAAACGAAGGCGAAGGCACCGGCCTCAACTTGTTTGCCCGGGGCGGATTCAGCTACCGGCCCACCAAGAAAGACGAATTCAGCCTGGGCGGCTTCGGCATGTTCGGCCACGGTGACGAATTGACCGAAACCCGCTACCAGAGCAACATTCCCGGCCAGTTTGTCACCAGCACCCGTATCTCATCGGGCGACAACCAGATGAGAGGCGGCAATGTCGAACTGGGTTATATCCACAAATTCGGCGAAGAACACGAAATCGACGTCCTGGGTTCCTACAACACCTGGGGCCGGAACGGCGAGACCGTCTATGAGCAGGAAAAGGTCTTTTCCGACGCCTCCACGTCCAACACCTACCAGTGGCAGCCTTCCCATATCAAGCCCAACGACTGGGACCTCCAGATCGACTACACCAACAACATCCTGGGTTATGGCAAGATCGAGGCTGGTTACAAGGGTACCTTCTCGCGTGAAGACAGCCCCACGGAAACCTGGTCGGGCACCAGCGCCGCCGATGCCCTGCTCGATGCGCAGCTCTGGAACCGCTTCATCTACAGCCAGGATGTCCAGGCTTTGTATGCTTCCTATTCGAGCACTATCGAGAATTTCGGCTATCAGGTAGGGCTGCGCGGGGAGAACACCCGTGTCCAGGCCCAGTCGCTGGCCTACGGCGAGGACCCCGCCACGACGGCCGGCTTCAAGGACAACTATTTCAACCTTTTCCCCACGGTCTTCCTCACCTACCGCCTGCCCGACGAGAACGAGTTGCAGCTCAACTACACCCGGCGTACACAGCGGCCCTGGGGCAGACAGCTCAACCCCTTTGTCAACATCACCGACTCGTCCAATATCTCGTATGGCAATCCCCAGTTGCGTCCACAGTTGGCAAACGCCTTCGAACTGAACTACATCAAGAACTGGGAATACCATACCCTGTCGGTTTCGGCCTACTACAGGACAGCCGAAGACATCATCCAGCGCATCAACTACCTGGACGGCAACATCATGAAATCGACTTTCGACAATGTGGCCAGTTCCACTTCGGCCGGTACCGAGATTGTGGCCAAGAACCGGCTGTTCAACATCCTGGACCTGACCACCACGGTCAATTTCTACTACTATAAGCTCGACAGTTGGGACTTCACTCCGGCCGGCACCACCCAGAACATCCACGGCGACAGCGAAAGCAACTTCACCTGGAATGCCCGCACCATCGGCAACCTGGCCCTGCCCAGATTCTGGACCCTGCAGGTGCGCGGCGACTACCGTGCCCGCACGCTGGTGGCCCAAGGCTACCGCATGCCGGGCTACCGTATCGATGCCGGCATCAAGAAATCCATCGGCAAATTCAGCATCAATCTCAATGTCCGGGATGTACTCGATTCCTTCCACTTCAACACCAAGACCTCAGGTCCTGGGTTCCAGCAGGAATCTTTCGGATGGTTCGGCGGACGGCGCATCCGTCTGGCCGTCACCTACAGTTTCGGCAACATGACTCCCCAGCCCAAGAAGCCTGAGGAGGGGGAAAGAGGCAATAACAATAACAACAACGCCGAGGAAGGGTTTGGCGAAGACTGATCTATTCCGTTAATCCAGCGGAATTATTATCACACTGAACGACTGGGCCGGCGCTTCATAGACGAAGTCTGTCCCGCCCAAGACAAGCGTCCCGGTCTCAGGCACGATATGCTCAGGATCATCCAGGCTGTTGACGGCTTTCATGTCTTTCGACTGATAGCAAATTAGGCGGGCGACTGGCTGGAATCGCTTCAACCCCGACAAACGGATATCCAACGTTTTTGACTTTTCACCACAGTTTCCAATCTTAAGAATCAAGGTGTTGCCATCTTTGTCGCGGACGGCCGAGGCGTAAATCTGTTGCTGGCCGCTTAGAGGCTGCCGGTCACTGCCATAGGCTGCCAGGACATCGGTGCCTTTGTAACGGGCGTACAACTGCTGCACATACCAGTTGGGGGTCTTGAACAGCCTGAGATTGTCAAACCATATCAGGTCCGGGTTCCACTGCCAGGCATCCACATGGGCGAACAAAGGGGCATAGGTGGCCAGCCTCACCACATCGGCATTACGCTCCAACCCGGTCATGAAGCAAGCCTCGGCCAGTGCCGACCTGAAGTTGTTGGCCTTGCCGTTTCCCTGGTCATGAGCGGCGTATTCGCCGGCGAACACCTTGGGGCCCTTGCGGTCGTAGCCGTCGTAGCGGCCGGCATTCTGCAGGAACCAGTCGGGGGCCATATAGTAGTGCTCATCGACCAGGTCGGTCTTGAGCCGTCTCATTTCGGGCCAGAGATAGTTGAAGCGGTCGCCAGCGGCCGACGGCCCGGCACTGCCCACGATCAGGATATCCGGGCAACTGCGTCGCAAGGCCTGGACGAAACGTTCCAGACGTTCCACATATTCGGGACCCCACTGCTCGTTGCCAATAGCCAGGTATTTCATGTGGAAAGGCTCCGAATGCCCCATTTCTACACGTAAAGCGCCCCACTTCGTATCAGGTCCGCCATTGGCAAATTCTATCAAATCCAAGGCATCCTGAATATATGGTTGTAGTTCGTCCAGGGGCACATGAGCGCGCATGTCGTTGTTCTGGTACTGGCAGGCCAGCCCCACGCTCAGGACCGGCAGGGGGGCAGCCCCAATCTCCTCGGCCAGTTGGAAATATTCGAAAAAGCCTAGCCCGTAGGATTGGTAATAGTCCGGGAACATGCGATTGGCGAAGGTATAGTTCCAGCGGTTTTCGTTTAGGGGCCTGTTTTCGACCGGACCGACGGAGTTCTTCCACTGGTAGCGGGTGGCCAGATCGGTACCCTCGACAATGCATCCCCCGGGAAAACGCAGCACGCCGGGGTGCAGGTCGGCCAGCGCCTGAGCCAGGTCGCGGCGCAATCCGTTTTCGTGTCCCTGCCACGTATCGACCGGGAAAAGCGAGATGTGCTCCACATCGGCATAGCCGCCGTTGCCGTGGTCGTAGAGAATGCGCAGGCGACCTCTGGATTCGGTGCGGCGGGGGGTCAGCGTAAGACTGTATTTTTTCCATTCTCCTCCATCGATAGTAAGGTCGCGCCGGCCGATCTCGCGATCGTCCTCACTGACGAGTACGATGCTTAGCTTCTGCGGCCCCGCTCCGCTGCGGGCCCAGACAGAGAAACGATACTCCTTGCCCGCATGGAAGCCCATACCCCGGAAACCTTCATTCTCCAGACCAGTCAGTTTGTGAGCATGTCCCGAGGGACGGAGCCGGACATAATGGGGGTTACGCTCAAAAGGTGCTTCCTGGGTCAGCACTTCCACCTGTCCGAAACTGCGCCACCCCATCAAAGACTGCGGAAACTCAAAAGAGCGGTTTTTCACCATTTCCGCATACAATCCGCCATCGGCCGCAAAATTGATGTCCTCGAAGAAAATGCCGTACATGTCCGGGTTGATCTTGGCCAGCGTTTTTGAAGTCTTCACTTCCCAAGTGAGCCGGGGACTGTTCTCTTCTTGTTCGATACGTTGTTGTCTGCTCTGAGCCGGACAGCAAAACGTCCCGACAAGCATCATCAGAGCAATGGTCCTCAATATATAATCCATATTCCCGTATTTTTAATTGTATATGGTTCTAAGTGGCATCAACCGGGGCGTTTCCGTCAGTCCGCCGGGCACCGTTTCCCACACATCGAAAGTGATGGGTTTGTAGAAGACGCTCACAACATTGATGTCCTTGAAGATGCGCCAGTTGACACCCCTTCTGTCGTAATCGGCAATACGGTTGGCCGGCATGTTGGTCACCTCGATCTCGATCAGGTTTTTCTTGCCTGCCTTCAAAAAGCGGCCCACGTTGATCCGGTAGGGCAAAGCCCAAACCCGGCCGGCATCCTGTCCGTTGACATACACACGGGCACTCTCGTAGAGTCCGTTGCCAAAGTCGAGGCACCAGTCGTCGGCGTCAGGCACCCTGGGCATCTTGAAACTGAGCGTATAGCGCCCTGCCCCGGCATAAGCCTTGGCCGAATCGGCCGGCAAACGGGTCCAGTCGATGGGCTGGCCGGCCATGGAAAACCGTCCCTTGATGGCCGGAGCCCCTTCGGTAAATTCAAACTGCCATTTGCCCTCCAAGGGGAAGCCTTCCCCGTAGCGGACTGCCTGGCGGCCCTTCAAGAAGGCTTTTTCAAAGGCTGGATAAACCGGTGCCTCAGCCACGGCCTGGTCGTAGCAGCGCAAGATAACCGACTCTCCGGGTTGGAGTTGCAGGTACACTTGTTTTTGGCCATTCTCCGTGCGCGTCAAGGCCCGGCCCGACTCCCCTGTCATGGGATTGAAAACGTGCAGGTCTGCAAACTCATGCCCCAAGGCGACCCAGCCGTCGATACTGCGGTTTTGCAGCATGGACACAAAATAGACACTGCCGTCGGACAGACGGCGCCGGATGAGCCGGGCCCCATGGTCGGCCGACAGTGATTCCCGGCTCAGACCAGCCTTCGCGAGCAAAGCCTCCAGGCTGGCAGCCCTCATCAGGCAACCCTTGCCATAGGGATGGATTTGCAGCGAACCGTCCTCACCGTTCAGGCCGGCTTCCTGCCACAGGCGCATCATGGCCGCCTTGCGCTCATCGGCCTGGAACAGACCCGGTACCGCGTCGGGCAATTGTCCGAGAAACATCACCCGGGCTCCCTGCCGGGCCAGCGAAAGGAGTTGCTGCAAGGTTTCCAAAGGCATCACCTGGCAATCGGGCACCAGGATACTGCGGTAGTTGCCGCCCGGTGTCTGCAACGACCCGTCACGGAATGCCGTCTGCTGTAGCTGGCTGTCCGAGATATAGTCCAGATCGTAGCCCAAACGCAGGATTTCATCGACCGTCTGTTCGAAATGCGGCAACTTGTCTTCGAGCTTATGTATCTCGAAGGCGACATAATTGCCCTTGCGGTATTTCTCCCAGATGTCGAAAATCGGGAAATAAAGCAGCAGCTCGTTGTCGGGACTGCCCTGCTGGAGGAAGGACTGCACCCGTGTGATGTAGGTGTTCAAGGCCGACATGTCGCGGAATATGCTGTTATTGGGATTGACCATGATGGAGGCATAGAACAGCCAGCCCGGCCAGGGCGCATCCTTGGGCGTATAGGTGGAACCGTGGTAGAACACCCGGTTCACTCCATTGACAAACAGGAGGTCCATTTCGGGCTTGATCAGGGCCAAAGAGGTACGGAAGTGCTCCGTGAGCCACGTCATGCTCTCGCTCGATGTGAGCGGCTTGCCTGCCACATGGGCCGCCGAGGAGGCATAGCGCAAAGTGGCCGGCACCGCGTCGTTGCGACGGATGTCCTTATCGACCCTCAAGCCGGGCAGATCGAACTGCGTGCAGCCGAACGACTCGCATTCGGGGATGTCCATGGCGGCATACAAGTCCAAGAGGTTGCCCGGCGAACCGTGGGCCTGGTTGCGGGTGGTCACTCCGTGACTGTGCGCCCACTCCGTCCAGGGCAAGGTGAAATTGTGCAGCAACATGTCCGAAATGGTCTGCCGGTAGTCGCAAACCACCTTGGCGATGGTCTGGGGATCGCCTTGGCCGCAGAATTCCGGCAGATATTTGGCCAGGTCGTAGCCCCGGCGGGCCTTGAACTCATCGAGCAGGTTTTCGCTCCAATCGGCCCCATAGACTTCGTAGGAATCGTTGAAGAAGGTGTGCGGCCAGGCCGTTCCGCTCTCTTCGAAGGCTTTGTCGAAGCGTTCGAGATAATGCGCCAGCGCCTCTTTCGAAAGATGGTTCATCACCAATCCTTCGCCGCCCGGGGCGGAACGCTTCACCTGCTGGCGGGTCTTGCCAGTGAAGAGCACATACAGCCGACCGTTCTGGGAGGGGGCAAAACGCAGGACGCCGTCCTTGACATAGCTCATCGGAATCACGTCCCGATAGCCGTCCTCCCTGACAAAAAGCAGGGTCGAGAGTTGTGAGATGCCCTTTTGGCGGCTGTCCTGTATCTCGATGGGGATTTCCACGCTCTCATATACAGGATAGCGGCCTTTCTTGGCCAAGTTCTTGGCAGTGATCTCATACTGCTGGACAAACTGCTTGGAAGCGGCATATTGCGGCGTAATGTCCGGTCCGCCGAAGGGCCAGCCCGTGCCGCCGTTCATATCGACCAGCATACCCAGCCGGCCGGCCTCCTGCTGCACATGGCGCAACATTTCCATCCACCGGGGCGACAGGTAGTCGATTTCACGCGCTTCGTTGCCCTGCACGCCATAGATCGGCGTGATCTCCACACTGCCGATACCGGCGCCGCGCAGGGACTGCATGTTCCATGTCAGGTTTTCCTTGTCCACAGCCGAGCCCATCCACCACCAGCGGGCACCGGGCAGGTTCTCGGTTTTCACTTCCGGCCAGGCCGGGGCCTGCGGCTGTCCGGCGACAAGCACGGAAAACAGCGGTAGCGTGGCAAGCAGGGTCGTGGCAGAAAACAACAGCCATCCCGTCGTGCGATGTTTCTTCATAGGGCTATCGGGTTTAAAGGATTAATCAAGGTCCAAGCACTCGGCCGCCTGCAACTGGGCCGGCGTGCCGATATCGATCCAGCGGGCCGCACTCTGGTCCGAGAGGCGGATGTCATGAGTCGCCGCCAGGCGCAGATAGGCATCCGTGATGGAAAAAGCGCCGGTTTCGGTGAGCAAAGGAAATATCGCCGGGCTCACATAGTGGATCCCCATAAAGCCATAGCGGGTCAGATCCCTCTCCCAAGGACGGGAGATCTTCCGTTCTCCGGTACGGACATTTTCCCAGCCGCAGAGCAGTCCTGCCGCGTTGAACAGGAAATAGCGGTCGCTCTCGCAGCGGCGTACGGCCAGCGTGGCCAAAGCTTTTTCGTCGGCCGTGGCCGCCAAGGCTTGCAAATCCAGGTTGGTGAGGATATCCACATTATGCACCAGGAAGGGGCCGTCCTGCAGCCAAGAGGCCATCTGCTTGAGGCCGCCGCCGGTTTCCAGCAACAGAGAGCGTTCGTCCGACACCTGCACCGTCACCTGGGGATGCATGGCGGCATAGCGGTCAAGCGCATCCTCCACCATGGCGGCAAAAGCATGTACATTCACCACAAACTCGGTCACTCCGGCCGCGCGCATGCGGTCCATCACCCGGTACATCACCGGTTGTCCCTGCACTTCGACCAAGGCCTTGGGGCGCTGGCGGGTCAACTCGCCCAGACGCGAGCCCAGCCCAGCTGCGAACAAAACTCCTTTCATCACAGTTTCGGCTTGAATTGCTTCGTATTGGGCAAATGTACATGTTTTTGCTTCCCTATCCTACTTTTTCTCCATTTTTATCGAAGAAGACATGTTTTCGTTGACGATGCTGATGATATACATTCCTCCGGCATAGCCTTCCAGCGAGAAGCGGAAGATCCGGTCGTTCTCGTCGATGTTCTTTTCTTCCATGTGGATGAGCCGGCCTGCCATGTCGGACACGGCTATGCGCGTCTTGCCACGGATGCCCTCTGTCTCCAGGCTGAAGTCCGAACCCGTAGGATTGGGATAAATCCTGAACAGTCCGGCCGCCGTATCGCCCAGTCCCGAAGCGACGCCCTGCAAGGGCATGGTCGTGACGGCCGATTCTCCGCAACGGTTCACCGCCTTGACCGAGATGCTCCCGCTGCCGGGATAGGGGATGTTCAGTACCACCGATTCACCCCCGCCACTCAGGAGCCAATGCTCGGGAAAGGCCGTCCACACATAGAACAGGGCCGAAGGTACCGGCCGGATGGTATATTCGTAGTTGCCGGCACGCACAAGCAGGCTGTCGCCGAAGATTTCCCCGGGCTGCTCGGGCAGGGGGCAGACATTCAGGTAGAGACAGACCAGGCTGTCCAGTCCATGGGCGGTCAGGAGCGTGTCGCAAAAAACGAAATCGCCGGCTTCCAACTGACGAGGCAACTCAAAACCATAGCCCAGATAAGGATCGTTCAGGCAGATGGAATCGTGGATTTCCGTCAGAAACGAGGCCTCCTGCCACTGCCCTTCCAAACGGACGGCATAGCCCGCGGTGTCTGTTGTCACATTGTCCAGCAGATGCAAACGACGGCCTTCCATCCAGTAGTTTTGGGCCGGCAGCGGCATATTGTCGGCCAGGCGGCTCACGCCCAGCACCGAGAGCGAGTCTTCGGGCAGATCCAGGTCGATGACCCCGTAGTGCCAACCAGGTTCCAAGGCGAGCAACCCGCAGGAAACGATGGAATCGCGGTAATACCAGTCGGCCAGATAAGCCTCTTCGGCCGGCTTGACAGGCACAACGTCTCCCAGCGCTGTATAAATGTAGTCGGGTTGCGCCTCTTTGGGTGCTTTGCCTTCCGCCGACATGCTCATGCACAGATAATCACCTTCCGCATCATCCCCTGTCTCCACTTCGCGCAACCAGAGATGGAAAGCGGGGGCTTCTGTCTGCCAGTCCTGTCCGGCGGTCGTATCGGCAGTCAGCCGCAGCGACACCGCCTCCTCGAAAATGCCCGGCAGATTGTCGGTCAAAGCCCCCTGCAGACGGAATTCATACCACCTGGAGGCATGGGCCGGCAGCGTGTCGGTCTGCAGTGAGGCCGGCTCCACTTTACTGGAATCGCCGTTCAAGTTGATTGGCATGGCCTCAAAATCGGAAAGATTGCCCAGGCGCAGCATCAGCGGCCGATCGGACTGCCAAGGCAACAGATAGTCCATCTGGTAGCGGGCCGTCGGATAGGCGGTCATGGAGAAAGGATACAGCCACTGGCGCAACAAAGTGCCCTCACCGGCCTGCCGATACTCGAAACTGCCGCCCAGACGCAGGGGCAGAGGCGCTGTCAGATGGGCAGATGATTTGGGCAGCAGCCGGATGCGTATCACCGCCTCTGTCCGCGGGGCCACCGCCTCCAGCGGGTCGCAAAAGACCGCAAACAAATCTCCGATGTCTTGTCCCGTGGTATCCGTGATGCTCAACTGGAGATTGCCCAACGCGATGCTTTCCGTCTCGCTGGGGTTGAACACCTCCAGTGCGGCATCCAGGCCCCGGCGATCCACCCGGACAGTCTGTGCAAAGACCAGCCCCCGGCCGGTCGTGTCGCGATAACCGAAACGATTCTCCCAGCTTTCCCGGCCCCAAGTCTCCAGCAAAAGATCGGAAGAGCCGACAATGGTATCTCCCGAGGATGGTCTTGTGTCGGTGGCAGCCAAAAAGATCTCACCCGCCACCGTCACATCGTCCAGCACGAAGGTGCCGGCCGCCGATTCGGCATCCCAGCCATAGAAGCGGAAAGTGAGCGTTCCGCTGCTGCTTTGGCCGACCATGACCTGATGCAGCAGGTTCTTTTTTTCCACATCGGCCATTTCAAAGACATTGCCATCCAGCACCCTGACGGTGGTGTCCTGACCCAACCAGAGGGCCGGCAGGTTGGCCGCATAGTTGTCGGCACTGCTGCGCACCGCATAGTGACGGATACCCGTCGAGCTGCGCGTCACCTTGAAGGTGATGCTTTCGACACGCACTTCCCTGCCCGGGTCGGGACTGAGGGTGAACTCGTAATACTGGTCGGGGCTGCCGCCCTGCCCGGCCAGGGGCCAGCCCTTGAAACTGAACACTCCCTTGGCCGAAGGCGAAGTCCCCAACTTCCAGGCATCCTGGCCGGGCACGGCCCTGAAGGGGCCGAATGTCAGCCCTTCGACCTGCGGCAAAGGGCCAGGATCGGTCCGCCCGTTCTGGCCAGAGACGATACTGTCGAAGGCATACTGCACACTGAATGGTTCGGCCGGCAGCAGGGAAGGCAGTGCCAACACCGCCGCCACAATGGCCAAAAGTTTTTTCCAACCCACTGGTAAACAGCGGGCAACACGCTTTTGAATGAAAGAATTCTTTTTCATAGCATTGATTTTTAAAAGTTAGACATGGGTGTTTTCCAGGTGGCAAATTTAGCGATATATAAACACAAAACAAATACACAGTAAATTATTACTTGATTATTATTTAACAACCATCGCAAAAAAACCCTTTTCCAATTTGATAAAAGATTGATTGTGTTTATCTTCGTCACAGCAGAACAGACAAAAACCATCATGAAAAGAAATCCAGCCCTCCTTCCAGTCTTGGCCTCGCTGCTGCTGGCCGGCGTTGTTGTATCGTGCAATCCGGACAAGAAAAAGGCCCGTTACCCCTTCCAGCCTGTCTCCTTTACCCAGGTACACGTATCCGACGGCTTTTGGGGCCCTCGCCTGGAGGCTGCCCGCCAAGTGACCATTCCGTTGGCATTCAGCAAGTGCGAAGAAACCGGACGATACGACAACTTCGTCAAGGCGGCCGACCAGATGCACAGCAGCGAAAACAAAGGCTACCACGTGGGAGGCTATTCTTTCGACGACACCGATGTCTAGAAGACCATCGAAGGTGCCTCCTACCTGCTGCAGACCCATCCCGACCCCCTGCTGGTCGCCTATATCGACAGTGTGCTCGACATCGTGGCCGCAGCCCAGGAACCGGACGGCTATCTCTACACTGCCCGCACCATGAATCCCCAGCGGCCTCACAGCTGGGCCGGCAGCCGACGTTGGGAAAAAGTCGAAGACCTCAGTCATGAGTTCTACAACCTCGGCCACATGGTCGAAGGGGCCATCGCCCACTATCAGTCCACCGGCAGCCGCAAGTTTCTCGACATCGCCATCCGCTACGCCGACTGTGTCTGCCGTGAAATCGGCCTCCAGGAAGGACAGACGGCCCGCGTGCCCGGTCATCAGATTGCCGAGATGGCCCTGGCCAAGCTCTATACTGTCACGGGCGATGCCAAATACCTGCAGCAAGCCAAGTTCTTCCTCGACCAACGCGGACGCACCGAGGCCCGCAGCTCCTACAACCAGTCACACCTGCCCATCCTCGAACAGGACGAAGCCGTCGGACACGCCGTCAGGGCCATGTACATGTATTCGGGCATCGCCGATGTGGCCGCACTCACCGGCGACACCGCCTACGTGGCCGCCATCGACCGGATCTGGGAGAACATCGTGTCGAAAAAACTTTACCTCACCGGCGGTGTGGGGGCCACCAGCCGGGGCGAGGCCTTCGGCCGCAACTACGAACTGCCCAATGCCAGCGCCTACTGCGAGACCTGCGCAGCCATCGGCAATGTCTATCTCAATCAGCGGCTTTTCCTGCTTCACGGAGAAAGCAAATATATCGACGTTTTGGAGCGCACCCTGTACAATGGGTTGATCTCCGGCGTTTCGCTCGATGGAGGCCGCTTCTTCTATCCCAATCCCCTGGCTTCCAACGGCGGCTACCAACGCCAGGCCTGGTTTGGCTGCGCCTGCTGCCCGTCGAACATCTGCCGTTTTCTGCCTTCCCTGCCGGGCTATGTCTATGCCTGCCGCGACAATGATTTGTACATCAACCTTTTCATGGGCGGGAAAGCCGACATCGACCTAAAGAGTGTCAAAGTCAGTCTCAGCCAACAAACCGCCTATCCCTGGGGCGGATGCAGCGACATCACGGTCAATCCCCAAAAAGAAGCCCGTTTCAACCTGAAGATCAGGATTCCGGGATGGGTCAAGAATCAACCCGTTCCCAGCGACCTCTACCACTACAGCGACGATCTGACACCCTCCTGGTCGGTCTGCCTCAATGGAGAAGTGCTGGCCGAGCGTCCCCAGGGCGATTCCGACGGTTACTACAGCATCGACCGTCGCTGGAAAAAAGGCGATGTGGTGAGCATCTGTTTCGACATGCCGGTCAGAACGGTCCAGGCCAACGATCAAGTCCGTGCCGACCGTGGACTGACAGCCATTCAGCGCGGCCCGATAGTCTATTGCGCCGAGCAATGCGACAACGACCTGGACGTGCTCAATTGCCGGCTCCTGCCCAGGGCAGGGTTCGAGCAGCGCAGGCTGTATTTCCACCAATCAGCGACAGACCATGCTCTCTGGGAGAGCGACACCGACAAGGGCAAGACAGACAACAGCTATCCTCTCCTCGAAATCGACACCCAGGCCCTGTTGCCCGATGGTCCCGAGCAAGCCGTCACCCTGCGGCTCATCCCCTACTTTGCATGGGCTCACCGCCAGACCGGCTCCATGACTGTCTGGCTGAAACAATAATCGTCTAACAAGTATTGTAATATACCGATAATGAAACACTTGCTTGATAAAGCACTGCTCATCACGGCAGTGGTGCTGGTTCCCGGGTGGAGCGCAGCACAAAAATGGGAGGGGCTGGCCGAAACCCCGCAGATGGGATGGAACAGCTGGAACAAGTTCGGCCCGAAAATCAGTGAAGAACTCATCCGCCAGCAGGCCGACGCCATGGTGGACGAAGGTCTGGTCGAGGCAGGCTACATCTACCTGAACATGGACGACTGCTGGCACGGCGAGCGCGATGGCGACGGTTTTGTCCAAGCCGACCCCAAGACCTTCCCCTCTGGCATAGAGGCGCTGGCCGACTATGTGCATGCCAAGGGACTGAAACTGGGCATCTACTCCGATGCCGGCCGCAAGACCTGCGCCGGCCGTACCGGCAGTTTCGGCCATGAATATCAGGATGCCTTGCAATACGCCCGCTGGGGGATAGACTATCTTAAATACGACTGGTGCTCCACCGAGAACATCAATCCGCGCGGCGCCTACGCCCTGATGCGCGACGCCCTGCGCGCCGCCGGCCGTCCCATCTTGTTCAGCATGTGTGAATGGGGCAGCAACAAACCTTGGGAATGGGCCAAGGATATTGGTCATTCCTGGCGCACCACCGGCGATATCACTGCCCGATTCGCCGGCACTCCGCGTCAGCGTGGCTGGGGGCAGACCGTTTTGAGCATCATCGACCAGAACGCCCCCTTGCGCAAATATGCAGGCCCCGGCCACTGGAACGATCCCGACATGCTCGAGGTCGGCAACGGCATGAGCGTCAATGAAGACCGGGCCCATTTCAGCATGTGGTGCATGATGGCCGCTCCGCTCATCCTGGGCAACGACCTGTCCAAGATGACCGACGAGACCCGTGCCATCATCCTCAACACGAAGGTCATCGCCATCGACCAGGACAAACTGGGCGTACAAGGTCTGCGCTACAAGACCGAGAACGAGGTGGAATACTGGTTCAAGCCCCTGGAAGGGGGCGACTGGGCCTTCTGTCTTCTGAACCGCAGCACGGAGCCCGCATCATGCAGCATCGACTGGCAGGAATTCAACCTCACCGACGACGAAGTCAGCGGGCTGTCCACGGCTTTCGACACCATTGTATATAATATAGAGGATTTGTGGGAGGCCAATGCCCGCAAGGCCAAGGTCGGAACCACCAAAAAGCCCCTCAAAGTGACCGTTCCCGGCCATGATGTGGTCCTCTATCGCTTGACGCACGCCCAAAAGAAATAACCTCTACCCTGTCTTTCCAACAACAGGATCTGACAGTCGGGATTGGAATCTCCAAAGGCGCTCACCAGAAATACAAATACACCAACAAAAGGTTAGTGGATACCTTGTTACAATTCTTTTTTTAAAAAACGATGTGCTTTATATATAGATCCCTGATAACACAACTTGCCATCAATATCGTAGATTAGGACAGTTGGAGAAGTCTTGAATGTAATAGTATGATATCCTGCATCCCCTGTGCGGCATTCCAGATGGCTATTTAATGCTTGACTTTCAATGATGCTTTCCCAGGATTCAACGGACTCCATGTCATAAAAAGGCCTTGCCCACTTTAGCTTTTTTTGACGGAGTCTGTTGTACTTATCTTCTCTCTGCTGGAACTGACAGGTTACTACTTTAACAGATTCAGAATAAACATCTTGCATTTTCGAAACGACTTGCATATCAATCCTGCTAAAAGGCTTTGCATAATCATAGAGAGCCAGCATGATGTACTTGCTTTCGTATGACGAAACCACGATCGTGTCTGTAGGCATGATGACCCGAATATTATCGACAGACTGAATAAAGACACCCTCGGTGAGATTGTTGTTATACTGGGATGACAAATAGTAACTTAAGGTTCCGACGGTGAATAAAGGAACCGCCAGAACTACGATCAATGCTTTCCAATATTTTTTCGTGATGTAAAGCAGGATGCCCGTGATGACGCCTCCTATGATGTTGATAATCTCGAATAAAACCTCATTGTGGCATGTCCAGAGTAATGCTTCAGCGATGATTATACCCGATACAAAGACAAGAGTCTTTTTTATCTGACCATCCTTGGAAAAAACAAACCACAAATAGGAAAACAGTCCAAAAAAGAGGAAGTACAAAACAGCAGGAAGGAACCACTTGGCAATGCTCCCCAATGACAGCTGAATAAAATTGCATCTATAGACAATCGGTCCGGTCAATACCGCTCCGCAAACAATAATGATGCACGATATGGCAAATACCAACAGTATTCGAAGGGTAGTGGATAAGGTACGGTTGTTCATAACGGTGTTCCTTTAAAAAGTTTCAAAATCACAGATTCCATTGCACTCGCCCAAGAACAACCAATCACATCCTCTTATAGTAATAGTGCATCTTGTCTCGTTTTCATTCGGTAAACACTCAAGGGGGACACCTATGCCACAGAATTCAAATTTTCTGCTGCAATCACACTCTCTTTCTTTTCGACTTCTGGTCCTTTTTAGATTGTTCTGAGACATAAGAGTACCGCTTTTATCAATCATTTTATAACCAGACATCGTGACTGCGTAAATGGTGTAATCCGTCCAATTAAGATTGTTTCGAGCGTAATCTATCCACTTATATGAATAAATATCGGCTTCTTTCGTGTCAGAATCATTCTCAAAAACTGAAACGTGATTCTTTACGAACTGAAGGAGATCTGTTAGATGATTTATCTCATCTTCATTCCAGTCAAGTAACATTATCTCCTCAATTCTTTCTATCCAAAAAGTCGATTTTTGTTCAGCAGTAAAAGCATTATATGCGGCCTTTTGGTATGAATAATCAGATATCCTTTCCCAATCGGTCCTCGTCATTTTTTGAATATCAACAATATTCTCTTTTGCCCATTTATCAGCCTCCTTATTGCAGCTGTAATACACTTCATCCAAGGTATTGTTGCATCCCACAAATATAATGGATGCAATACCTAAGCACACACACAATAAACTCTTTGTTCTCATAGTTGTTGAATTGATAATGATTAATTAATCAATTAGTTGTTCCAGATATATATAGTATTTCTACATTGTTGCTTGCATTGGAAACGACATAAACCTTTTTATTGAAATACCCGGTGACTTTGTTTGCATTAACATAGATGACTATACAGCCCTTTTCCCCCGCCTCGATAGGCTCTTTGGGATATGATACACTGAGACAACCACATGAAACCTCTACTTTTTGGATTTCAAGAGTTTCGCCTCCACAATTAATAAAGGGGAAGTCCACTTCAAAAACTGTCGTTTTATTTATCTTTCCTATATCCACTTTTCCTTGGGAAAAACAAATTACTGGTCCGTTCGAAGTTAAAATTGTATCCATTAGTACCATAACAGAATCCTGTTTGTTATCATTGGAAATCACGCTGATATTGTTAGAGGAGATGCCCTTATTAAAGGCGAGGTGTATGAGTACGATTAATGCAATGATAATCGCAGAAACCATTATAATCTTTTTTGACAAGAGCGATTCCATTTGGATGGACATTTTATATTATGGCCGTAAAAGTATGAAATAATATCTCTATCAGTTGCAATATAAACGCCCCATTAATATTAATTATCGGCAATATATATGTATTAACACGAAAATGACTTATGAAAATA
>JAGDCW010000047.1 GCA_017958305.1 Bacteroidales bacterium
AAGCCCGCTCTCTATCTCTTGTACTACTTGTCTTTTTTCATCCTTTCATAGATCGCTCTCTCGCCTCCTGTCAGGACACCTTCGCAGGCTCCCTTCCGAAAGCGGGTGCAAAAGTACGGCAAGTTTTATTACTCACCAAATTTTTGCACAACTTTTTTTTGAAAAAATCGCTGTAAAAACAATTCTGATTGATTATCAGATCATTCGAAAGCAGATTGATTCTCTCTTTAATCTCTTTCCTCGCTTAGGATAAGACCCTCCGAAAAAACCGGAAAGGGCTGCAAAGATAAGACCCCTTTTTGGATTCCACAAATAGCCCAAGTCACATTTAGCATCTTTTAATAAAGCGAGCCCGCCACCAGGGTGACAGGCCCGCAAAATGCAATAGACACCTATATATAATGTGTCGGGTTACTTGATTTCTTCGTCAAAAACAATGGCCACCTTGCCGCATTTACCGCTGTTCATCAGCTCATAAGCCTCGGAAGCATGGTCCAGGGTGAAACGGTTGGTCACCAGATCCTCGGGATGGATGCCCCAGCGCACGATACGCTCGACGAGCTCTTCCATACGCCAGATGGTCGTCACCCACGAACCATAGATGGTCTTCTGGGCATGAATAATGTCGGGACTCGGCTGGAATTCCACCGTGCCGCCTTCACCGATAAACACAATCCTACCCCACTTGCGGGTAGCACGGATAGCCAGCTGACGGCCGTAGGTGTTGCCCGAGCAATCGACTGCCCTCTCCACACCGTTGCCGTCGGTCAGAGCCATCACCTTGTCGAGAGTTGTGGCATCCGACAGAAAAACTTCGTCGGCCAGTCCTTTGGATTTGGCGATATCGAGACGTTCCTGGACGGTATCCACACCGATAAGTTTGGTGGCACCCATGGCACGGGCCAGCATCAAAGAAGCCAGTCCAACCGGACCCAAGCCAACTACCAGTACGGCATCGTTGCCACAGATACCGATTTTTTCCAGGCCTTCATAGACCGTACCGAAACCGCAGGCAATCTGGGCACCGTCGGTATAAGTGAGGCTATCGGGCAGCAGCACCAGGTCTTTTTCCTCGGCCAGCAGATATTCTGCCATACCGCCGTCACGCTGCCAACCATAGGCGCGCCGGTAAGGGCTCGTACAGCTGATCATGTAGCCGCGGCGGCAGTCGTTGCAGACACCGCAACCGGAGATATGATAGACCACCACGCGGTCGCCCTCCTTAAAACGGCGCAGGCCCGGGCCGCACTTGATAATCTGGCCACTGGGTTCGTGGCCGCAAATCTTATTTTGATACCCTTCGGGGCCTTTTCCCGTATGTTCACGATAGATGGCGCGGATGTCGCTACCGCAGATGGTCGAAGACTTCATCTTGATGAGCACCTCGCCGTAGCCCGGTTCGGGGATTTCAACTTCTTTGAGCACTACCGTGCTGTTGCCCGGCAGATAAGCTGCTTTCATTTTTTGCATAGCATGAATTAGTTATTGTTTGGTAATAAATTATTGACGAATAATGCCGTCCTCATCCCAGAGATCGTGCCAGGAACGGGCGGTTTTCCACATGAAGACCTGTCCTTTGATAAAACGGCAGTTTTTGTCGATCGCTTTGATGGCAGCCATTTCTTCGGCCGTCAAGGGATCCTCGACAGCGGCACGGAGGTTGCTCATGAACTTGGCCGGCTTGACCGAGAACGGAATGGGAATCTGGCCGTTCTGAACCGCCCACTTGATGCAAATGATCGCGGGATGGACACCGTGTCGGCGGGCAATCTCACAGATGACCGGATCCTCGATGGGCACCGTATCCTCAGGAGTCTTGTCACGTTCCGGACGATTGGGCGATCCGATCGGACAAAATCCGATGACAGCGATACCGTTGTCCTCCATATATTTCTTCAACTCAGGCTGCTGGAAATGCGGATGCAGTTCCATTTCGTTGCAAACAGGCTTGATGCGGCAGTCGCGCAGCAACAGCTCCATCTTGGGACGTGTCATGTTGGAAGTGCCGATGTTGCGGACCAGGCCGGCATCTTTCAAACCTTCCATGGCACGCCACACTTTCATGTAGTCCTCGTGGATATAGGGCTTGGCGTTCGGGTCGCGCGACTCGACGCTCACCTTCGGCGCATGATAGTTTGGGAAAGGCCAATGGACCAGATAGAGATCCAGGTAGTCCAAACCGAGTTTGGAGAGAGACTCCCGGCAGGCGCCCTCCACATCGTCATGCTTGTCGTTCCACACCTTGGAGGTAATCCACAGGTCCTCACGCTTTACTACACCTTCGGCGAAAAGCTCTTTCAAAGCATCGCCTATTTCTTTCTCGTTGCCATAGACGGCAGCACAGTCGATATGGCGATAGCCTCCTCTGACAGCTTGCTTGACAGCCTCGGCAATCACATCGGCAGTATAGTTGTCGGATCCGAAAGTACCCAGTCCGACAGCAGGAATCTTATCACCCGACGCCAAAGTCACTTTAGGCACAAGATCCGGGTTGACATAATCAGTCACGGTATTCATAAAATATTTTGTTTCAAACAATTAATACTATCATTTTGCCACAGCATTCCGCACGATATCCTTGTTTCGGAAACCATAAAGGGCAATCACGACGAAACAGACAAAAGGCAAGAAGAAGGAGAAACGGCAGCCCGACAACCCCAGAATGGTCTGTTGGTCGATCATCAGGGCCTGGAGCGGCGGCATGACAGAACCGCCCAGAATGGCCATGATCAGGCCGGCGGCACCGAACTCGGCATCCTGGCCGATACCCTCCAGGGCGATACCGTAGATGGTCGGGAACATCAGCGACATGCAGGCCGACACACCGATCAGGCAGTAGAGACCCGGCATGCCCTGGATAAATATTACACCCAGTACCAGGGCCAGACCGCCAAATGCCAGCGACATGAGCAATTTGCCCGGGCTGATATACTTGAGCAGGTAGGTGCAGACAAAACGGCTGCAACAGAATATCGACATGGCCACGATGTTGTAGAGCTGCGCCGTGGAATTGTCGATGCCAAGCTCAATCTCGGCATAGTGGATAATGAAGGTCCAGCACATGATCTGCACACCCACATAGAAGAACTGGGCGATCACGCCTTCGTAATAGCGCTTGTTGCGAAGCAGGCGGCCGAAGGTCTCACGCAGGCTGAACGCACCTTCGCTCTGTTTCTTGGGCATCTTGGCAATCAGGAAGATGATGAGCACAAGCAGCACCACGGCACCGATGGCCAGATAGGGGTTGCGGATGGTGACCAGGTCGGTCTGGCGCATGGCCTCGAAAGCCGCCGGATCGATGGCATAGATAGCCTCACGGATGGCCTTGAAGTCGATTTTGTCGGGGTTGGCCGTCAAACTGGCGTAGGCACCCGGATCCAGGGCTTCCAGTTTGGTCAGGGCCAGGTTGTCGGTGGTGTTCAGCCGGCTCAGGATGAGTTGTTGGGCCGTGAACATACCCAGCAGCGAACCCATCGGGTTGAAAGACTGGGCAAAATTCAGGCGCCGCGTGGCCGTGGCCTCGTCACCCATCGACAGGATGTAGGGGTTGGCACTGGTCTCCAGGAACGACAAACCGCAGGTGAGGATGAAATACGACACCAGGAAGGGCCAGAAAGCGTGCCCCAGACTGGAGGGGAAGAACAGGAAGGCGCCGGTGGCATAGAGGGCCAGACCGACGACAATGCCGCTCTTGTAGGAGTGCTTCTTGATGAAGTAAGCCGCCACAAAAGCCATGGCGAAATAGCCTCCATAAAAGGCGAACTGTACCAGCGAACCCTCGAAATTGCTCATCAGCAGCACTTTGGAGAAGGCTCGCACCATCGGGTTGGTGATATCGTTGGCAAAGCCCCACAAGGGGAACAACAAGGTGACAAGGACGAAGGACAGCAGATAATCCCGGGTCACCATCTTTGCCTTGACGGTCGTTTCGTTGGTCATTTTGCGATATGATAAAATTTCGGCCGCCAACCGGGAAAGGTCGGCGGCCGGAAAGGTTGACGATTATTTGTAGATCGGGCCGAAGTTCTGGCAAGCGCGGTAATCGGCGCCTTCCAGATCCATGCCGAAGGCATTCCAGGCAGCCGGACGGAAGATCTTCTCTTCCTCGACATTGTGCATGCAAACGGGGATACGCAGGATCGAAGCCATCGTAATCAGATCGGCACCCACAGGGCCATAGACAATGGCGCCATGGTTGGCGCCCCAGTTGTTCATGACGCTATAGACATCCTTGAACTGCAGCTTGGTCTGCGACAGACGCGGAGCGAAGAAGGTCGAGGGCCAGGTCTTGTCGGTACGCTTGTTGATCACCTCGAAAGCTTCGGGATGAATATCGACCGTCCAGCCTTCGGCCAGCTGAAGGACGGGACCCTGCCCCTTGATGATGTTCAGGCGCAGCATGGTGACAGGCATACCACCCTTGGTGAGGAACTGCGAGGAGAAACCGCCTCCGCGGAAATAGCCGCAGTCGGCAGGATACCAAGTGGTGGCCTTCAGGCAGTTGTCCACATCCTTTTCGGTCATTTCCCAGAAGGGCTTCATCACAGGCTGGCCGTTTTCGGTGGCCTGACCGGTGGCATCCAAGGCCGTGGCGCCCGAGTTGATCAGATGGATGAAACCGTTGGCGGCAAGGCCCTCCAGTTTGTGGCCGGAAACGCGCTCAACCGACTCGGGGCTCCAGTAGGAACGTACGTCGGAGAACATGACAGCGCGGTTGGTAAGCAGGTGGGCAAACAGCATGGACATGCCGTTCAGGGAGTCATTCTCGGTAGCCAGGATGTAGGGACGACGCGGACCGTTCCAATCGAAAGTGGTGTTGAGCAAGGCTTCGGGGAAGTCGCAGTTGGGCATGAAATCCGTCCACTGACGCTGACCCTGGAAGCCGGCAGCGATGGCGTTATGGCCCAGCGATTCTTCGCCAAACCCTTTTTCCTTCAGTTTGGGATTGCCCGACATCAAGTCGCGGATGATGAGATACATCTTAACGACGAACTCCCAGTCGGAATCCTTCTCTTCACGGGTGTGCTGCCACAGGGTGTTGTAGTCCTTGCCTTCGTTCACCTTGCAGTGCTTGAGCGTCCATTCATAGGCTTTCTTGTATTCTTCCTCGTCGTAGATCTTGTTGTCCACACGACGGATCACCTCGACCATGTCGATGTATTCGTTGCGCATGCCCAGATAGTCCTGGAAGAAGTCGGGATCGACAATCGAACCTGCGATACCCATGCAGGCGCCGCCGATCGACAGGTAAGACTTGCCCCTCATTTCAGCCACGGCGATACCGGCACGGGTGAAACGGATCAGTTTTTCCTTGACATCCTCGGGAATGGTGGTGTCGGTGGCATCCTGCACGTGGTTGCCATAGATGCCGAAGGTGGGCAGCCCCTTCTGGTTGCAGCCGGCCAGGGCGGCGGCCAGATAGACGGCGCCGGGACGTTCCGTGCCGTTGAAGCCCCAAATGGCCTTCGGATAATAGGGATTCATGTCGATGGTTTCCGTGCCGTAGCACCAGCAGGGAGTGACACTGATGGTCAGTCCGACACCTTCGCGCTCAAATTTCTCGGCACAGGCGGCAGCCTCGGCCACACGACCGATGGTGCTGTCGGCAATGACACACTGGACAGGGGTTCCGTCACCGTACTTCAACGTGGATGTAAGCAGTTTTTCGACGCTCTTGGCCATATTCATGGTCTGCACTTCGAGGCTCTCGCGGACACCTCTTTCACGGCCGTCGATGATGGGACGGATACCGACCTTGGGATGATTCTTTGTCATAACTATTTGATTTTAATATTGTTGTTTGAAATATCTCTTTTCAATTCCAGTGCGCCACACAGCACCTCACATTGTGTGCAAAGATAACAGAATTCGTTTGTTGTTGCGCGCGTGACAACGATAATAACATATTATAACGGTTCCCCCTATTCATGGAAATAAACCCGTTTGACACGCTGTGAAACAGAAGTGAGCACCTCGTAGGGGATCGTATCCAGCCGGCGGGCCACCTCCGTGATGGTGATGTTCTCGCCGAAAATCTCCACCGTGTCGCCCTCCTTGACCGGCAGACCCGTCACATCGGCCATGCAGGCGTCCATGCAGATGCTGCCCAGCAAGCGGGCCCGGTGGCCGTCGATCCAGACCTCGGCATCACGGTTGTGACGGTTGAAACCGTCGGCGTAGCCGATGGGCAGCGTAGCCACATCGGCATCGTGGTCGAGCACGGTGCTACGGCTGTAGCCGATGCTCTCCCCTGCCTTGAAATGATGAATCTGCAAAATGCGGGTCTTGAGACTCGCCGTGGCCTTCAACGCTTCGGGATGCACGGCCGAGACGCCATACAGGCCCACGCCCAGGCGGACCCTTTCGCACTGCCATTGCGGGAAGCGCTCGATACCGGCCGAATTGAGGATATGTCGTTCGACAGGATAGTCCAAAGCCGATTGTATCTGCGACGACATGGCATCGAAAAGTTGCCACTGCCGATGAGTGTAGTCGTCGAAGCGAGCCTCGTCGCTACCTGCCAGATGGGTGAAG
>JAGDCW010000048.1 GCA_017958305.1 Bacteroidales bacterium
ACTGCAATAAGTCAGTACGTTATGAAACCGTGGCCGCCCGTGGCCTCGTGAGCGGGAGGGACCCGCTGGCGTTAGCCAGTGGGAGGGATAGGACCGAAGGTCCGTAGTTTCAGAACGTACTGACTTATTGCTTTGAATATACCTTTCGCAGCGCTATTATTCCTTGGAGAGCTGGATCATGCGGCTGATGTACTTGCCGACGATGTCAAACTCCAAGTTGACCACTGTGCCCACTTCGATTTGCGAAAAATTGGTGTGATCGTGGGTATAAGGGATGATGGCCACCGAAAAGCGGTCTTTTTCCGAGTCGCAGACCGTCAGGCTGACCCCGTTCACGCAGACCGACCCCTTCTCCACCGTCATGTAGCCCTGACGGGCCATCTCCGGATCAAAGATATATTCAAAGGTGTAGCGCCAACTTCCTTCTGTCTCCTCGACATCGGTGCAGACGGCCGTCCGATCCACGTGGCCCTGTACGATGTGGCCGTCCAGGCGTCCGTTCACTCGCATGCTGCGCTCCAGGTTGACCAGATCGCCCACCTGCAAGAGTCCCAGGTTGCTGCGGTCGAGCGTTTCCTGCACGGCAGTGACGGTGTACTCGTCACCCTTGATATCCACCACCGTCAGGCAGACCCCGTTGTGGGCCACACTCTGGTCGATGGTCAATTCATTGGTAAAGGAGCAACTGAGCGTCAGATGCAGATTGCCCTCCTCCCTTTTCAGGCCGGTCACCCTGGCCGCTTCTTCCACAATTCCTGAAAACATAATGCAAGTCTTTTATTGAGACAAAGATAAATCTTTTTGTCGAGATAATAATGAAAAAAAGTCGGTCGGAGTATTGCCGGGAAACAAAAAACAGCTACCTTTGCAGCCGAATTCGAAAGCAGTGTCCTGCGTTCGTACATGGTGGATGTAGCTCAGTTGGTTAGAGCACTGGATTGTGGTTCCAGGTGTCGAGGGTTCGAGTCCCTTCTTCCACCCCTTCCAAGGCCGACATTCCAGTCGGCCTTTTTCATTTGATCTTGACGACCCGGATGCCGGTGAACCGGCGGATGCCGGCCAGGTAGTCGCAAAGCGGCTCGGGGGAAACCATCACCCGCCGGCCCGAGGAAGATGCGTGCAGCAAATGCAGCCGGCCGTCCTGGTAATGGGCAAAGCCCAGATGGCCGATATCCATGCCCTCGACAGCCGTGTCGATCATGATGATGTCGCCTTCCGAAAGACGGGTCACCAGGCTCTCGCGAGCCTCGGCCAGCCGCTCCGGGAACAAAGCAATCCCCTCCTCCCTGACCAAAGCCTTGGGAATAAAGCAAGTGGTGTCCATCTCATTGAGCCGCTGCTGAATCTGCTCCATTTTCCCTACGAAGTCGGGATGTGCGACCAACATGGGATACAAATCCGCGTTCCAGGTCATGAAATGGATGTCATGGCCGGAAGGCAGGTGCGAATAACGCGGCGTGAGATCTTCCACCAGGCCCATGCGCTGGTTGTCCAGGAGCCATTCGGTGGTATAGTGCAGCCGGGTCGTATAATCGCCCATGTCACCGCCACGGTAACGCAACAGGGCAATCATGTACGGATAAGCCTCGACGCCCTGCTGCAGCCGTATCAGCTGGCAGAGGGCCGTGACATTCTCCACCAAGGTCACACAGTCCAGTTCGCGCAGATTGATGACCAGACGCTCATTACCCTGCCCATCGTTGTTTTCGAGCGTTCCGCCCACGTAAGGGACATCCAGGAACAAAGGCAGCAGGCTGTCGAGGACGCAGGCTTCGCCCCAGGCGTTTTCACGGGCCCGCCAAAGGATCGAGGCCACGATGGCACTGTCCTCCGCTCCCATGCAGGAAAGCAACTCAGGCCGGGCCAGCCGAAGGGAATCCAGCTTGTCCGACAAAGAGGCAGGCGCCGCCGGACGGCTCTGGCATGAAAGCGGCAAAAACAGGCAGACTGTCAGCAGACAGCCCAACAAAAGGGCGACAAGCGGACGAGGTCGGAACATCGGGCCGGCATCAATAAATGGCCTTGGCTCCGGCCAACAGCGTATTCTTCATCAAGGAGACGATGGTCATCGGGCCCACGCCGCCGGGAACGGGCGTGATGTAGGCGCACTTGGGGGCGACAGCGTCGAAATCGACATCGCCGGTCAGTTTGAAGCCGCTCTTGGTCTGCGTGGAAGGCACACGGGTGGTCCCCACGTCGATGACGGTGGCTCCCGGCTTGACCATGTCCTCTTTGAGGAAATGCGGACGGCCCAGGGCACAGACGATGATGTCGGCCGAGAGGCACTGTTCCTTGATGTCGGTGGAATAGCTGTGGA
Organism: Bacteroidales bacterium; assembly: GCA_017958305.1. Classification (GTDB taxonomy): domain Bacteria; phylum Bacteroidota; class Bacteroidia; order Bacteroidales; family UBA1402; genus UBA1757. Next base: position 2,318 of record JAGDCW010000048.1, read on the forward strand.
CCACGGTTACAGTGGCGTTACCGGGATAGTCCTTGCGCATGAGCAGGTTGGCCAGAGGCTTGCCCACGATGTTGCTGCGGCCGATGATGACCACATGCTTGCCTGCCGTCTCGATTTTGTAGCGGCGCAGCAGCTCCAGGATGCCAGCCGGCGTGGCCGACAGGAAGGAAGGTAGTCCGATGCAGGCACGGCCCACATTGACCGGATGGAAACCATCCACATCCTTGCGGTAATCGATGGCTTCGACGATCTTCTGCTCGTCGATATGCTTGGGCAGCGGCAGCTGCACGATAAAACCGTCCACTTCGTCGTCACGGTTCAAACGGTCGATGGCGGCCAGCAGTTCGGCCTCCGACACCGTTTCCTCAAAACGGATCAACGAGGATTTGAAGCCACAGACGGCACAGGCCTTGATCTTGTTGGCAACATATGTTTCACTTCCTCCGTCATGGCCCACCAGAATGGCGGCCAGATGCGGAGCACGTTTGCCCTGGGCCGTCATTTGGGCCACCTCGGCAGCGATTTCCTGCTTCACCTGTTCGGCAACAGCCTTTCCATCAATCAATTGCATAAATCGTATTATTAGGTTGGTAAACAATTATCTTCTCTTCTTGCCACCGTGCATCTTGGCACCGGGCTTGGCCTGGGAGACCATCTTCATCATCTTGCGGGTCTCGTCGAAACGCTTCATCAGGTTGTTCACTTCCTGGATGGAAGTGCCGCTGCCCTTGGCGATGCGCTGCCGGCGGCTGGCGGCAATCACCTCGGGATGCTCGCGCTCGTAGGGCGTCATGGAATTGATGATGGCCTCGATGTTCTTGAAGGCATCGTCGTCGATATCGACGTTCTTCATCGCCTTGCCCACACCGGGAATCATCGAAGCCAGGTCCTTGAGATTGCCCATCTTCTTGATTTGGTTGATCTGGGCACGGAAATCGTTGAAGTCGAACTGGTTCTTCACGATTTTCTTGTGCAGGCGGCGGGCTTCTTCCTCGTCATACTGTTCCTGGGCCTTTTCCACCAGGGAGACGACATCGCCCATGCCCAGAATGCGGTCGGCCATGCGCTTGGGATGGAACACATCGATGGCTTCGGGTTTCTCGCCCGTACCGACAAACTTGATGGGCTTCTCCACCACGCTGCGGATCGACAGGGCGGCACCGCCGCGGGTATCGCCGTCGAGCTTGGTCAGGACCACACCCGTGAAATCGAGCCGGTCGTTGAATTCCTTGGCTGTGTTGACGGCATCCTGACCGGTCATCGAATCGACCACAAACAAAATCTCGTTGGGCCGGACAGCCTGCTTGATGGCGGCAATCTCGGCCATCATCAGTTCATCGACTGCCAGTCGGCCGGCCGTATCGATGATCACCACGTCGTTGCCGTTCTGACGGGCGAACTTGATGGCGTTTTCGGCGATCTTGACAGGGTTCTTCTCCCCTTCCTCGCTATAGACCGGCACACCGATCTGCTCGCCCAGCACCTTGAGCTGGTCGATGGCGGCGGGACGATACACGTCACAAGCGGCCAAAAGAGGATGACGGCCGCGCTTGTGCAGCAAGAGGTTGGCCAGTTTGCTGGAGAAAGTGGTCTTACCGGAACCCTGCAAACCTGCCATCAGAATGACTGCCGGACTGCCCTTGACATCGATATCGACGCTCTCACCGCCCATCAGGCGGGCCAATTCGTCGTGGACGATCTTGACCATCATCTCCTGAGGCTTGACAGCCGTCAACACCTGCTGGCCGATGGCCTTTTCCTTCACTTCGTCGGTAAACTGCTTGGCGGTCTTGTAGTTGACATCGGCATCGAGCAGGGCCCGACGCACATCTTTCAAGGTATCAGCGACATTGATGTCGGTTATCCGACCTTGTCCTTTCAGTATCTTAAAGGAACGCTCCAGGCGCTCGGTCAAGTTCTCAAACATAGTCTCTACTCTTTTTAATTTCTATCTCTGTATCAAATACTTATTCACTATAAAAGACAAGATCGTCCTGGGCCGGATGCAAGAACTCGTATTCCAGGGTCCGGCTCAGGCCGTCGGCCAAGGTATAGGGCGCCTCGAAATGCTCGTGGGCCTTGACCGAGGCAAACTGGGTGGTGGAACAGAATTTCTTCACACGGATACTGCTCACCGACAACTTCTTGTGCAGGATAAAAGCCAGGACGTCGAAGCAATAGCCGCCGGCCATGCCCAGCCAGTACGGGAAATGCACCATCGGGATCTTCCGGTCCAGCACCCGGCTAACCAGGGGGATCAGCTCATTCATGCTGAAATCGGGCTTATCGACATAATTGAAGACGTTGTAGCCTTCTGTACGGTTCTCGATCAGATACTTGACAAAAGCCACCACATTGCCCACATAGGCCATGGATTTGACATTGTCGCCCTTGCCCACCATCAGGAAACGGCCGCCGGCGATCTGGTGCAAAAGGTTATAGACATTGCCCCGGTTGCGTTCGCCGAAAATGACCGTCGGACGCAGGATGTTGATGTTCCAGTCGGGATGGGAGGGATACCAGGCCTGCAAAACCTGTTCGGCCTGCCACTTGCTCTTGCCGTAATGGTTGAAGGGATCGGCCGGAAAGTCCTCGTCGGGATTGGGCTTGTTCATGCCGTAGATGGCCACCGAACTGAAGAAGACCAGTCGCTTGACACCGTTTTTTTCCATGGCTGCCAGCGTGTTGCGCATACCGCCCACATTCACGTCGTAATAGAGCGAAGTCGGCGTCACGTCGTCGCGATGCTCGGCCGCCAGCAGCACCACCAGGTCGGTGCCGGCCAGCAGACGGTCCAGGGCCTCCTGGTCCAGGACATTGGCGACAGTGGTGATTTCCGGGAAAAAGCGGCTCTGCTGCTTGTCTATGTTGAGCAGTTCGTAGGACGATTCCTTGAGCAGATTCATGAGCCGTGAGCCGACAAAGCCCGAAGCACCGATAAGCGTTATTTTCATTTCATTCGTTTTGCAAATGCCCGACAGGCGTAGTTGATAAAATACCAGGCTGCCCGCAGCAGACCGGTGTGTTCTTCCTTGACGTAGATGTTCCACTGCCAGCCCAGTACAGTCAGCTTGTTGGACGACACCGACTTGCGGTTGACACGGTATATTGCCTCGACGGTGTTGGAGTTTCTGGCGATGTAGCCGCGTTTGAGCACCGAGAGCCAAAGGGCGTAATCCTCATGGCCGATTTTCTTGAAGCGGACCTGCCCCACCTTGCTCACATCGTACATCACCGTCAGACACCCCATCACATTGCCTTTGAGCAACTGGCGATAGGTCACCGAAGGCGGTGCGATGATGTAACGCCCGCTGCGGTTGCCCTGTTCGTCCATTTTCTCATAGTTGGCATAGACGATGGCCACATTGTCCTCGTTCAGCAGCGGCAGCTGGTGCTCAAGTTTGGTGGGCATCCACAAGTCGTCGCTGTCCAGGAAGGCGATGTATTCCCCCCGGGCATGTTCGATGCCGATGTTGCGGGGCAAGGTCGGCGAACCCGAAGGGCTGTCGGTGCAGATGTATTTGATTCTCGGGTCGGCGGCTGCATATTGCTGGATAATGTCCGACGATCCGTCCTTGGAGCAGTCGTCGATGATGAGCATTTCCCAGTCCGTATAGGTCTGGGCCAGCACCGATTCGATGGTTTCGCGGATCGAATCACCGGAATTGTAGCAGGGGGTGACTATCGAAATCATTTTTGGTAGGATCCTTTGAACAAATACTTGGCCAGCGACTTGAAACCGATCAGATTGCGCTTGAACTCAGAGGGACTTGCGAGCGACTGCCAAGCCTTGCGGGCCAGATAGCGCGGATTGGTGTAGTATTTCTTGCGGGCATAGTCGCAGAAGCGGACCAGGTCCTCGTTGCTGACACCGGGCAGGTTGATGACCGTGTTGTGCAGGCCCTCGGGGGTGAGCCACTGGCTCCAGTCCTCGGTGATGAGATAGCCCTTTTGCTTGGCTTCCTCGTAAGCCTCCGTGCCGGGATAGACCATCAGGGGGAAGAACTGCGCCGTATCGGGCTGCAATTTCATGGCCAGGTCGAGCGTCTTCTGCATGGTCTCGGGCGTCTCGTTCAGGTTGCCCACCATGAAACAGCCGTGCACCAGGATCTTGGCCCGGCGGCAGAGATTCATGAAATCGACCGCCTTTTCCAGGTTCAGGTGCTTCTTCATGTGCTTGAGCACCTCGTCGTCACCGCTTTCGAATCCTACGATGACCAGTCGGAGACCGGATTTCTTCAAGGTCTTGAAGTAGTCCAGGTCGGCAATGAGGTCGGCCCGCTGGTTGATGTTGTAGGGAATCTTGTTGCCGCGACGGATCAGTTCGTTGGCTATGTCGAGCGAGTGCTGCTTGTCGGTGATGTAGGTGTCGTCCTCGAAAGTGATGGACTTGACACCGGGAAATTCACGGCGGATGAAATCGAATTCGTCGGCCACGTTGCCGGGGGAACGGTAGCGCATCTTGTGGCCGCTGAACGTCTGCGGGAAGGCACAGAAGGTGCAACGGAAAGGACAGCCGCGACTGGCGTCTATCGTCACATTGGGATAAGGCGCAAAACCGTAGTAATAGTCGCCGATGTCCAGGTAGCGCTTGTAGACTTCCGACACAAAAGGAATGGCGTCCAGGTCGGTGATCAGGGCTGCCGGGCGGTTGGTGACGATCTCTCCCCCGTCATTTTTCCAGACCAGGCCGTCAACGCCGCCCATGTCGGCACCGCAGGAAATGGCTTCCAACCAATCGCGGACGATGTAGTCGTATTCACGGACAGCGACGTATTTCAGATGGGCGGAAGCTTCGAGCGTTTCCTTGGGCAGCACCGAGACATGCCGGCCCACCATCAGGATATGCATTTTGGGGTACTTTTCGGCAATCCGGTCCACCACACTGAGATCGTTGATGATGCTGGGCGTCGAACAGTCGCACACGACAGCCTCGATGTCTTTGGCAGCGATACGGTCCAACACATAAGGCACATCGACACACTTGGCCGGGGCGTCCAGGAAATCGACCCGATGGCCGGCCTTGATGGCGATGCCGGCGGCGTATGAGAGCCATTTGGGGAAATATAGCGTGCTGCTTTTCGTCACTGCCGGGCTGCGGGATTCCCGGGAAAAGTGGTCGAGAAAGGGCGGGTTCAAAAACAGGACATTCATAAATGCTTATCTCTTATTTCTTTGCCGCCTCATTGAACGCAGGATCAGGTGGCAGAATATATGTACTCTATAGTAGATGCGAAACCATATCGGATTGTTACTCTTGGAACCTGTGAAAGACACCGTTGCCTCATGCCGTCGGTAGGAGACCAGGATTTCGTCTTCCATATAGCCGCAACGGCAGTGCCACTGGGCATAGAGGGCGATCCACAGATCGTGGGCGGCCAGTCCTTTGGGAAATGGCAAAGTGGCTTCCAGCAGACGACGGCTCATGGCCATGCAACAGCCCAGCCAGGCATTGTTGTAGAGATTGTGCCAGAATGAGCGTTTCATGGGCCAGGTTGCATCGAAATGCGGCGACTTGATCACCTGCATGCGACTGTCCACCAAGCGACAGTTGCACATGATGCAGTCGTAGGCGCCCGCCTGCATGAAAGCCGTCATCTTCTGTATCTTGTCGGGCATCCATACATCGTCCTGGTCGGAAAGGAAAACGATCTCGCCCCGCGACTGTTGCAGGGCATACTCGAAATTGCGGGCCACCCCCAGGCGTTCATGGGTGAAGAAACGGATGCGGGGATCTGCAAAAGAGGCGACAAGTCCGGCTGTCCCGTCGGTCGAAGCATCGTCCGAAACGATCAGCTCATCCGCTGCATCAAGCTGACAGAGGATGGAAGCGATCTGATCTTGAAGGAACCTGGCCCCATTGTAGGTGGCCATGCAAACCGATATCATAGACGTGATGTTTCGTGGCCGGCGGAAAGACCCGTACAGAGCTTCGCCGATATTCGGACAAAAGTAATGATAATAATTTGGATATCCAGCCTTTTCATCGGGTTTTTTCAATACCCTGCCGGAATATCCGCATACACCGGCAAATGGTCGCTGTAACCTCCTTGGTAGGACCTGCCGACATAGGTTCTGAGAGGACGCAGCCCCAGGTATTTCTCGTCCGGTTCCAGCAGGAAACGGGCATCCACCACTCCGGCCGCCAGTCCGGGGCGTGCATAGAGGGCTGTCGATACAATGATATGGTCGAGCATGGCCCATTCACCCTGGTATTTGTGGCTTTTGATGCTGCCCGTGCGGGCTTGCTTCCACATCAGGTTGTAAAGCGAAGCCGGTCGAGGGCGGGACGTATTGTCCTTGGCACCAAGCACTTCCGACACAGAACGGTCGAATGGTTCGTCGTTCAAATCGCCCATGATGACAATGCGGGCTTCCGGATCGGCTTGGAAGAGTTCCTCCACCCTTTGCCGGAGCACTGCGGCCGCCCGAAGACGAAGCGGTTCGGAGGCACTGGCGCCTCCATAGCGCGAAGGCCAATGACAGACAAAGACATGATAGACCAGATGGTCGGGCAAACGGAAACTGGCATGGAGGATGTCTCGGGTGGGCCGGGAAGGCTGTCCGTCCTGTTTTGGCAGCATGACAGGGATGGCCTCGGAATCAATCAGTTCCAATCGGAAACGATCGTAAATCAGACAGACGTCTATGCCGCGCACATCGGGCGATTCATAGTGGATAAAGCGGTATTCCGCCTGATGGAACTCCTTGAGCAGGGTCTCCACCACTCCGTGGTTTTCGATTTCCGCCAAACCGATCAGGGCCGGCAGCCGTCCATCGCCCGAAGCGGCCAAGGCCTGGGCCACACGGTGCGCCTTGGTCCGATAGCGCGGCCAGGTCCAATGGTAACTGCCCTGCGGCAGGAAATCCTCGTCGTTCTTGAGGCTGTCGTGACGGGCATCGAAAAAATTCTCCGTGTTGTAGAACACCATCCGGAGAGGATCTCCGGCTTGAGGGGACAAGGCAGGTGACTGCGCCGGTCCAGAGGGCATGCATAAAAGCATAGCGCCTGCCGTCAGCAGGCTGTAAATGTGTTTCATGGTATAAAATAATAAAATGTATCTCAGTGTCTTGCGCTACTTGAACAGCCAGCGCACCAAATCATTGCCGTTGGCATACACCAGCAGGAACAAGAGCAGTATCATGCCCACCGTCTGGGCACGCTCGATGAACTTGTCACTGGGTTTGCGACGGGTGATCACCTCTACCAACAGGAAGAGGATGTGTCCGCCGTCCAAACCCGGAATGGGCAGGATGTTCATGAATGCCAGGATGACCGACAAGAAGGCGGTCGTCTCCCAGAACACCCGCCAGTTCCAAACGGCCGGGAACAGGCTGCCGATCGCGCCGAAACCGCCCAGGCTGCGGGCTCCTTCCTTGGTGAAGACATACTTCATGTCGCTGGCATAGCCGCCCAGCTTGCGCACGGCCAGTTTGATGCCGGCCGGAACCGACTGCCACAAGGAATAGCTCACCTGACGGGTTTCGTACAGTTCGGTGGGCATCATGGCCGAGAAGCCGATCAAAGCTGTGGAATCCAACTGTATGCTCATTTGTGCCAACTGCCCGTCACGGTAATAATCCACCACTATGGTGCTGTCGGCATATTGGCCCAGGAGAGGGACAAAATCGCTGAAGGCAGGGGTTGCCACACCTTGTATGGCCACCAGACTGTCACCGGGCATCAGACCGGCCGCTGCACCGGGTGTGCCGGGCAGCACCTGCTTGACCACCGTCGGATAACGGAAAGCGGCAAAACCCTGGCCGGCCGCCATGAGCTGCTGCATGAAATCACGCGGAATCCACACCGTATCCACGGCTCCGTCGCGCAACACCAGGACCTGCTCGGCCTCGATGATGGCGCGGAAAGACATGTCGTTGAACTGCTCAATCTCCAGGCCGTCGGCCGACAGGATGATGTCGCCGTCGCAAAAACCGGCCCGATGGGCGGGTTCGGAGAATTCCATGCCCAGAGGCACGTTGCGCACCGGCAGGTAGGAAGTGCCCCAGATACCCAGCACCATGGAATAGAGCAAAAGGGCCAGGATGAAGTTGAAGAGCACACCGCCGGCCATGATCATCAGCCGCTGCAGGGGCGACTTGGTGCGGAATTCCCAAGGCTGCGGTTCGGCCGCCAGATCGGAGGCCGACTGCGTCTCGTCGATCATACCGGCGATGGAGCAATAGCCGCCCAGCGGCAGCCAGCCCAGTCCGAATGTGGTCGTGTCGGGATAGTCTGCCCAATGGGCCGGCGGATTCTTCGACAGGAAGTCGAACTCCAGCTTGCCGTTGACCCGTTTGCACCGAAGCAGCGAAAACCAGGGATTGAAAAAGAGATAGAAGCGCTCCACCCTGGTTCCCGACAGGCGGGCAAAAAGGAAATGACCGAACTCGTGGATGATGATCAGTATGGAAAGGCTGAAAATCAGCTGTAAGGCTCTCAACAAAAAGGGACTCATAAACAACTTGTTATAAGGTTTTCAAATAACTGCCGGCGATTTCACGGGCCTGGCTGTCCGAAGAGACATAGTCGTCATAATCGGGCGTGGCGATGAAATCGGCCTTGAGCATGGTATATTCTATCAAATCGGACATGGCGACAAAACCCACCTTGTCCTGCAGGAAGGCCGCCACCGCCACTTCGTTGGCCGCATTCAGCACACAGGGCATGTTGCCGCCCCGATGCATGGCCTCGTAGGCCAAAGCCAGGTTGCGAAACTTGTGCAGGTCGGGATGCTCGAAACTCAGGGAGGCGATCTTGGGGAAATCCACCCTCGGATAGGAGGTCTTCAACCTGACAGGATAGCTGAAGGCATACAGGATGGGCAGCTTCATATCGGGCAATCCCAACTGGGCCTTGACGGAACCGTCCTGGAACTGCACCATGGAATGGACGATCGATTGGGGATGGACCACCACTTCGATCTGATCGGGCCTGACGCCGAAGAGCCACTTGGCCTCGATCACCTCGAAACCCTTGTTCATCATCGAGGCCGAATCGATGGTGATCTTGGCCCCCATCTGCCAATTGGGATGGCGCAAGGCCTGCTCCTTGGTGACATATTTGAGCGCTTCCTCGCTGTAGGTGCGGAAAGGTCCGCCCGAAGCCGTCAGGATGATTTTCTCGACAGGATTGTACGGTTCCAGGCACTGGAAAACGGCCGAATGTTCCGAATCTACCGGCAATATCGCCACCCGGTGCTTGATGGCCAGACTGTTGATGATTTCACCGGCCACCACCATCGTCTCCTTGTTGGCCAAGGCGATGCTCTTACCGGCCTGCAAGGCACGGATGGTCGGTTTCAGGCCCGAATAGCCCACCATGGCCGTCAGGACCATATCGACAGGACCGGCTTCGACCACCTGCTCGAGGGCTTCCGGACCGGCATACACCTTGATGGGCAGGTCTGAGAGGGCTTCCTTCAAGCGCGGATAATGCGCCTTGTTGGCAATGACCACCGTGTCGGGCATGTACTTGCGGGCCTGCTCGATGAGCAGATCGACACGGTTGTTGGCCGTCAGCGCATAGGCCTCGAATTGATCGGGATGCTCTGCAATGACTTCCAAGGCCTGGGTGCCGATGGAACCGGTCGAACCCAGGATGACTATCTGTTTTTTGGGATTGTCGCTATTCATTAAAAAGGAATGTATTCTTCGGGGTTCAGGGCATGACCTTTGTACCACAGTTCGAAATGCAGCTGGGCATTCTCGGCCGAAGCCGAGGATTTGCCGATGAAAGCCACGGCCTCGCCGGCCTTGACCGTCTCTCCGGAGCGTTTCAAAACCTCCTTCAGCTGGCTGTACACCGATACAAAGTCATTGTTGTGCTGGATCAGGACGATATAGTCGAAATCGGGCGTATAGGCGGTCATGATCACCTTGCCGTCCAGAGCGGCCAGCACGGCGCGGCGCGTCGGTGCGGCGATATCGAGTCCGTTCCGTTTCTCCAGCGGGTTGTAACGGCCCACTATTTCCCCCCTGAGCGGCACATAGAACAACATGCCGTCCGTGGATATTTGCGGCGCGAAAGACGAAGCCGCGCCCCGTTCGCTTTCCTCGTACTGGCGACGGAACTCCAGTTCCCTCTCGGAAGGATCGGCCGGAACCGTCTGCAAAGCGGCCAGATCGGCCAGGTTCATGGTCGTGTCCATTTCGTATTCCCCCGAAATCAAGCCGCGGACTATGGTCATGTATTTCTCCTGGCGGGTCATTTCCGAAGAAAGGGAATCCACGCGGAAAGATTCTGTCATGATACGCTGTTTGAGGCGGGGATCCAAATAGCCGGGCAACAAATGCCGGATGGGCGTACCGAACAGGATCAGATAGAACACCAGCATGATGGCCACCACGGCGGCAATGGACGTCACTATGACCCTGGCCCGGGTAAAACGGGTGGTAAATACAGTATCCAGCGTGTTTTCGTTCAGTACTGTGAAACGAAATCTCTGTGTCTTGTGTCTCTTCTTCATAGCGCAATAATTCTAATACATCTCCAACAGCCCTTCGGGCACCCTGAGCGACAGGCGGCCGTTTTCCTTGTCGAATGCCTCGATCAGGTCTTCGGCGGCCGGGACAACCAGTTTACGGTCCGGTCCCTGCACTTCGAGCAGGACATTCATCGTGGAATCGTCCACCGCCGTGATTTCACCCAGCGTCTCCCCGCTCCCGGCATCGGTCAGTTGCCAGCCGACGAGTTGCGACCAAGTGAGCGGCTGATGCCCATACCAGTCTTTGTCGAGCTGCGATTTGGGATAAAACACTTCCTGATGGCTCAAGGCACGGGCCTCGCGCTCGCTATCGACACCTTCGAACTTGACCAAGGCCGTCGTATCCGAACGGAAGCGGTAGGACTCCCAGAAAAAAGGCACGAGGATGCCATCGGTCATGATCAGCCAATAGGGACACTGGGTGCGGTCGAAGACATCGTCTTCGAAATGGAAGCCCAGTTCCCCGGCAATGCCGTGCGGCTTGCCCAGGCGGCCGATCCTGATGACATCTTCCTTTTTGATCATACTCTGGAAATATGGGCGCCGAGCTGGTTGAGCCGATCGTCGATGTGCTCGTAACCACGGTCTATCTGCTCAATATTGTTGATGCGGCTGGTTCCCTGCGCCGACAAGGCGGCGATGAGCAGGGCAATACCGGCGCGGATATCGGGCGACGACATCGTGGCGGGCCGCAGCACCTGCTGTTTGTCCAAGCCGATGACCGTGGCACGGTGCGGGTCGCACAAAATGATCTGGGCCCCCATGTCGATGAGTTTATCGACAAAGAAAAGGCGGCTCTCAAACATTTTCTGATGGATCAGCACACAGCCCTTGGCCTGGGTGGCCACTACCAGCATCACACTGAGCAGGTCGGGGGTCAGGCCGGGCCAGGGGGCATCGGCCACTGTCATGATCGAGCCGTCGATGAAGGACTCGATGGTATAATGTTCTTGGGCAGGCACATAAAGGTCGTCGCCACGGCGTTCCAGTTGGATGCCCAGGCGTTGGAAACTGTAGGGAATGATACCCAGTTCGTCGTAGGCCACATCCTTGATGGTGATCTCGGAGCCGGTCATGGCGGCAATGCCGACAAAACTGCCCACCTCGATCATATCGGGCAACAGGCACATCCGACAACCGCCCAGGCTTTCGACACCGACGATGGTGAGCAGGTTGGAGCCGACACCGGAGATACGGGCGCCCATTTTGTTGAGCATCCGGCACAATTGCTGGATATAAGGCTCACAGGCGGCGTTGTAGATGGTCGTCCGGCCCTTGGCCAGCACAGCTGCCATCAGTATGTTGGCCGTACCGGTCACCGAAGCCTCGTCGAGCAGCATGTAGCAGCCGGTCAGTTCCTTGGCCGTGACCACGTAGCTGCTGCTGGCGGCATCGTACTGGAAATCCGCCCCCAGACGCTGTATGCCCAGAAAGTGGGTATCCAGGCGGCGACGGCCGATCTTGTCGCCTCCGGGCTTGGCCACACGGGCCTTGCCCAAGCGGGCCAAGAGCGGGCCGATAAGCATCACCGAACCGCGCAAGGCCGCCGTTTTCTCGAAGAAACTCTCGGTTTCGATGGCCGATTCGTCCAGTTGGTCGGCCTGGAAACACCAAGAGCCCTTGCCCAGGTTCTCCACGTGCACGCCCAAATCGGCCAGGAGAGAAATCAGGTTGTTGATATCAAGGATGTCCGGGACATGGTCGATATACACTTTCTCACGGGTCAGCAAGGTGGCGCAAAGCAGTTGCAAAGCTTCGTTCTTGGCTCCCTGCGGGCGGATGCTTCCTTGGAGGCGGTGTCCTCCTTCTACGACGAACGACGACATGGCGTTACTTTATTTGCGACGGTTATTCTTCTTTCCGACAGGATTCTTGCTCAGCTGGGCGACATCCCTGACATCCATCAGTTGCATGTCTTCCTCCTTGATGTCTATCTTGCCCCCGGACAGTTCCCTCAGATCGTCGAAGACCTTCTTGTCTTCCATGATTTCGTGGTTCATGGAATAATAGCTCTTCTTCATGTGGTTGGCGATCATGCGGACAAGTTCGGTCTTTTCCTCACCCTCCTCCATCTTGACGGCCTCGTCGATCAAGGCCTCGGCCAGGAAACCGTAATGACGCACCTTGATGCGGTGGCTCTCATAAGGCACTTTCTCGGGCTTGGTCAGCAAATTGTCACGACGCACCGGTTCGCAGGGATAATCGATATCCAGTTTGAAATCCGACATGATGGCCAGATGGTCCCAGAGCTTGTGCTTGAAGTCGCTGACATCGCGCAGGTGCGGAAAGAGGTTGCCCATGATTTGAATGATGGCCTGGGCACAGCGGGTGCGTTCTTCCTTGTCTTCCAAGGTCATGGCATAGTCCACCATGCGCTGGATGTTGCGGCCGTATTCGGGCAGGGGCATCGGCGGTATTTGGGTGTTGTACTCCAATTCGTTGACTTCCATAGATTTCATTGCTTGTTTAGTATTTGCTTGATTTTAGTCGGCACAGTGGCCTGGAATTCTTTCAGATAATAGGGTTCGAAATAAGCGACATCCTCTGTCCGGCCGGCAGCCAAGGCAGCCATGGCAGGCCGGATCATGGCCTGGGCCGTCAATTTGACCCCGGCTTCGTAGAACAAAGGACGGCGGGCGATCACCGGATGGCACTTGGCCGCCCCGTTGCCAAAGATGTACAGGGGGGCCTCCCCTTCCAGCGTGCTGAAACAATGCTCGTCGACCACCAGGGCCTGGGTCTCGCTCACCTGCGTCATGTCCGGACGGAACAGCGCCGTATAGACTTCCATGCGCCGGGCATCGATCATCGGGCAAAGCCAGGCATCCTTTTCCAGGCTCCCTTCCGGACGGAGCTCCAGAAAAGCCTGGGTGAGCACCTGCAGCGTCGGCACGGCGATCAGGGGTGCCGACAAGCCGTAGCACAAGCCTTTGGCCATGGATACGCCGATGCGCAGTCCCGTGTAGGAACCCGGCCCACTGCTCACAGCCACGGCATCCAGCGACAAATGGGAGTCTTCGGCCACACGCAATGCCTGATCGACAAAAACGCCCAGTTGGACGGCATGGGAAGGCCCCGAGTCGTTACAGGCGGCGAACAAGGTCTCGCCGTCCCGGCTCAAAGCCACCGAACACAGGGAGGTGGCGGTTTCTATATGCAGGATCAGGGCCATCAGTCTTGTTTGCGGATGTGGGACTCTATCAATTGGGCGCAACAGCGCACATATTCGGCACAGGGGCGTTTGCGGTAGTATTCCGGCGTCCGCTCCGAAGGTTGGGGATCGTCGGACACTTTCCGGCAGGTGCCGGCCAGCAGTTCGCCGCAAAGGATGGAACCGTTCTCCGAACGGAAGGCGGCAGCCAACTCCTGTACCTTGGCATAGTTTCGTTGCTTGGCCTCCTTGTCGGAGGGATCGGTCTGGCCGTTGTCCAGGCCGTTGACCATGAACATGCCCGACACGGCGCCGCACACCTGACGCATCCGGCCCATGCCGCCTCCGAAGGAAGCCGACATTTTCAGGGCCGTTTCGGTGTCGATGCCGTACAAGTCGGCATAGGCGGCCACCACCGACTGTGCGCAGTTATATCCTTCATGGAAAAGGGCCACGGCCTTCTCTACTCTGTCTTCCGTCATCGTCATAGATTTTCAAACATGCCCTCCATGCGGTCGCTTTCCTCCAACAGCCCTTCCGTCTCCCCGCAGGGTTTCAGGTAGGGAGCCGGAATGTCGAACGAGTCGGTCTGGAGATATCCCAGCGAGGGATCGGCATAGACTTTGTTCATATAGATCGCCCAGATGGGCAGGGCGACGTTGGCACCCTGGCCGTCGGTCATGAAATCGAAATGGATGTCGCGGTCCTCACCGCCGCCCCAGGCGCCGCTCACCAGCTTGGGCGTGATGCCCATGAACCAGCCGTCGGAATTGTTCTGGGTCGTACCGGTCTTGCCGCCCATATCGGCCTTGATGCCATATTTGAAGCGGACACGCACACCGGTGCCTTCGTTGATGACGGCACGCAACATGGTCTGCATCTTGTAGCAGGTCTCTTCGCTGAAGACCTCCGACATCTGGGGCGAGAAATACTCCAGCACATTGCCGTCGTTGTCCTCGATCCGGGTCACGAACAAGGGCGCCACCCTGATACCGCCGTTGACAAAGGCCGTATAGGCGCTCACCATCTCGGCGATGGAAACGTCGCAGGAACCCAGGCAGAGCGAATAGACGGGATCCAGTTCGCCGCGGATGCCGAAGGAGCGCAGCATGCGGACAAAGGCATAGGGCGACAGCTTGCCCATCAGGTAGGCGGATATCCAGTTGTTGGAATTGGCCAGTCCCCAGCGCAATGTCACCATTTCACCCACGTTCTTGCTGCCGCTGTTGCGCGGGCTCCAGGGCTCGCCCGTCTCGGTCATGAGCGTGATGGGCTCGTTGCGCACCGGGTCGCAGGGGCTGAAGCCCTCTTCCATGGCCATGGTGTAGAGATAGGGCTTGATGGTGGAACCGACCTGTCGGCGGCCGACCATCACCATGTCATACTGGAAGGGCACGAAGCTGACGCCGCCCACATAGGCTTTCACATGGCCGTTGAAGGGATCCATCGACATGAAACCGGCCCGCAGGAAATGCTTGTGGTAGCGGATGGAATCCAAGGGCGACATCACCGTGTCGATCATGCCCTGGTAGGAGAACACCTCCATCTCAACGGGGGTTTTGAACACCTTGCGTATCTCGTCCTGGTTCAGACCGGCCTTGCGCAGCACGCGGTAACGCTCGGTCTGGCGGGCACTGGTCCAAATTACGGAATCCACTTCCCTGGCCGTCAGGTTGTTGGTATAGGGAGCATAGCTGCGGCCCTTTTTCTCCTTGAAGAACTTGGGCTGCAGATCCATGGCAATGTGTTCATAGACGGCTTCCTCGGCATACTGCTGCATGCGCGAGTCGATGGTGGTGTAGATCTTCAGGCCGTCGTCGTAGAGGCTGTAGTAGGAACCGTCGGGTTTCTTGTTCTTGCGGCACCAGCCGAAGAGCGGATTGGTGGCCCATGCGATGGAATCGTCGCGATAGAGCTGCGTCTGCCAGGAGGCATAGTTCTTGCGCTCGGGACGGGCATGGGTCATCATCACACGCAGGTACTGGCGGAAATAGGGAGCCAGGCCTTCGGTATGGCTGATGCGCTGGTAGTCGGTTTCCAGCGGCAGTTCCTTGATGGAGTCCCTGGCGGCGGGCGACAGGAAACGGTAGCCCACCATCTGGTTGAGCACCAGGTTGCGTCGCTCGAGGGCGCGTTCCTTGTGACGCAGGGGATTGTACAGGGAAGGGTTCTTGAACATGGCCACCAGCGTCGCTGCCTGTTCGATGGTCAGATTCTCGGGCGTCGTGTTGAAATAGACCTTGGCCGCCGTCTTGATACCCACGGCGTTGTAGAGGAAGTCGAACTTGTTGAGATACATCGTCAGGATTTCCTCCTTGGTATAGAAACGCTCCAACTGCACGGAGATGACCCATTCCTTGAGCTTCTGCAGCATACGTTCCAGGGTGTTGCGGGCCGGCGGCATGTAAAGTTGCTTGGCCAGCTGCTGGGTAAGCGTACTGCCACCGCCGCCGCTCTTCTGACGCAACACGCCGCGTTTGACCAGGGCACGGAAAAAGGCCTTGAAGTCAACACCCGAATGCTTGGCGAAACGGACATCCTCGGTGGCCAGCAGCGCCCGCACCATGTTGGGCGAGATCTGCGAATAGGTCACAGAGATGCGGTTGTCGGTGTTCTGATAGTAGGTGGTCAGCAGTTTGCCGTCCGAGGTATAGACCTCGCTGGCGAATTTGTTCTTGGGGTTCTCCAATTCCTCGATGGGCGGCATGTAACCGGCCTTGCCGTTGACAATGAGGATAAAAAGCAGGGCGACAGAGGCGACGCCCAAGGCGAACAATATCCAGAAAGTCCTCAGTATCAGGGACAGGAAAGGTGTCTTATGTGATTTGCTTCCAGCGCTTTTCTTCTTAGCCATTTTAATACATGTATATTGCTTACAAAAGTAGTACAAGTCGGGGGTAATCACAAAAAAAAAATTGTGTTTGCAGAGAAAATGACCTACCTTTGTCACCAATTACACACACAGCCGTATGTCAGCGAAAAGTCTGGTCTCCATCAGCGACTATTCCAAAGAACAAATCCTCCGTATCCTGGAACTGGCAGCGGGCTTCGAAGCCTGCCCCAACCAGCGCATCCTGGAAGGCAAAGTCGCCGCCACCCTGTTTTTCGAACCCTCCACCCGTACCCGGCTCAGTTTCGAGACGGCCGTCAACCGGCTGGGCGGCAAAGTCATCGGCTTTTCCGATGCCGCCACCTCCAGCTCCACCAAGGGTGAGACCCTGAAGGACACCATCAAGATGGTATCCAACTACGCCGACATCATCATCATGCGCCATTACCTGGAAGGCGCTGCACGCTATGCTTCCCAAGTGACCGACGTCCCCATTGTCAACGCCGGCGACGGAGCCAACCAGCATCCTTCCCAGACCTTGCTCGACCTCTACTCCATCCACAAGACCCAGGGTCGTCTCGAAGGCCTGAACATCGTCCTGGTGGGCGACTTGAAATATGGCCGCACCGTGCATTCGCTGCTGATGGCCATGAAACATTTCCCGTCCACCTTCTATTTCGTGGCGCCCGAAGAGTTGGCCATGCCCTCCGAATACAAGCAGTTCTGCCGCGACAACGGCATCGACTGGCACGAAACGACCGTGTTCAGCCAGGAGATCATCAACCAGGCCGACATCATCTACATGACCCGCGTCCAGAAGGAGCGTTTTACCGACCTGGTCGAATACGAACGCGTCAAGAACGCCTTCATCCTGCGCAACAACATGCTCGACAATTCGCGCGACAACCTGCGGATCCTCCATCCCCTGCCCCGTGTCAACGAGATTGCCCAGGATGTGGACGACAACCCCAAGGCCTACTATTTCCAGCAGGCCCGCAACGGTCTCTACGTGAGACAGGCCATCATCAGCAGTTTATTAGACTTAGTGTAGCAGCCATGGCAGACAAGAGTGAAATGCAGGTCAAGGCCCTGAAAAACGGCACAGTCATCGACCATATCCCCTCGGACAAATTGTTCAAGGTGGTATCCATATTGAAACTCGACAAGATCGACAGCGAAGTGACCATCGGCAACAACCTCTCCAGCCGCCTGATGGGGCGCAAAGGCATCATCAAGATCGCCGACCGCTATTTCGAGGAGGATGAGATCAACCGCATCGCCCTGATCGCGCCCAAGGCCAAGATCAACACCATCCGCGACTACGAGGTCGTCGAGAAAAAGGTCATCGAACTGCCCGAAGAAATCAGCGGACTGGTCAGATGCGTCAATCCCAAATGCATCACCAACAACGAGCCCATGGAGCCCTGCTACCGGGTCGTCGGACGCAGCCCGCTCACGCTTAAATGCCGCTATTGCGAGCACACCATGTCACAAGAGGAAATCAAGTTGCTGTAAACCATGAAACAACAGTGGAAACCTGGTACCATGATCTATCCGCTGCCGGCTGTGCTGGTCAGCTGCGGAGCCACGCCTGAAGAGTACAACCTGCTTACCGTCGCCTGGACCGGCACCGTCTCGAGCGAACCGCCTATGTGCTATGTCTCCATACGCCGGGAGCGCCATTCCTACGATATCATCCGCCGCAACATGGCCTTTGTCATCAACCTGACCACCGAAGACCTGGCCCGGGCCACCGACTGGTGCGGTGTCAGAAGCGGCCGTCAGTACGACAAGTTCGCCGAAATGGGCCTGACACCCGTTCCGGCCCGGCTGGTGCAGGCCCCCATTGTGGACGAGGCACCGGTCAACATCGAATGCCGGGTCAGGGAAATCATCAGCCTGGGCTCGCACGACATGTTCCTCGCAGAGGTGGTCAATGTGCAGGCCGACGACCGCTACCTGGATCCCGGGAGCGGCAAACTGGACCTGGCCGCCGCCCGGCCGCTGGTTTACAACCACGGCAAATACTACGGTCTGGGACAGGAGATCGGCAAGTTCGGATGGACGGTCGAGAAAAAGAACAAATAGAAACAAACTATATCATTAACCCAAAAGAAGCATTGCTATGCAGCGAGACAACGCATTATTCGAAATCATCGAAAAAGAACATCAGCGTCAGCTGAAAGGGGTGGAATTAATTGCCTCCGAAAATTTTGTGAGTGACCAGGTGATGCAGGCCATGGGGTCCTGCCTGACCAACAAATATGCAGAAGGTTATGCCGGGCACCGCTATTACGGAGGTTGTGAAGTGGTTGACCAAGCCGAGACGCTGGCCATCGAGCGCATCAAGAAGCTGTTCGATGCCGAATATGCCAACGTGCAGCCCCACTCCGGCGCACAGGCCAACGCTGCCGCTTTCCTGTCTGTCATGAATCCCGGCGACAAGTTCCTGGGACTCAACCTGGCCCACGGCGGTCACCTTTCACACGGTTCGCCCGTAAACTTCTCCGGTCTGTTTTTCCAGGCCCTGGAGTACAATGTCCGCGAAGACACCGGCCGGGTCGATTACGACCAGATGGAGGAAGTTGCCTTGAGGGAACGTCCCAAAATGATCATCGGCGGCGCCTCGGCCTACTCCCGTGATTGGGATTATGCCCGTATGAGAGCCATTGCCGACAAGATCGGCGCCATCCTGATGATCGACATGGCACATCCTGCCGGACTGATTGCCGCCGGCTTGCTCAACAACCCGCTGAAATACGCCCACATCGTCACTTCCACGACCCACAAGACCCTGCGCGGTCCCAGAGGCGGTATCATCCTGTTGGGCAAGGACTTCGACAATCCCTGGGGCAAAACCACCCCCAAGGGCGTCGTCAAGAAAATGTCGCAACTGATCGACTCGGCCGTCTTCCCCGGCATCCAGGGTGGACCGCTCGAACATGTCATCGCCGCCAAAGCTGTCGCTTTCAGCGAAGCCCTTCAGCCCGAATACAAGACCTACCAGCAGCAGGTCAAGAAGAATGCCGCCGTCATGGCACAGGCTTTCATGGACAAAGGCTACAAGGTGATTTCCGACGGTACCGACAACCATTCGATGCTCATCGACCTGCGCGCCAAGTTCCCCGAACTCACCGGTAAAATGGCCGAAAACGCCCTGATCCAAGCCGACATCACCATCAACAAGAACATGGTGCCCTTCGACAGCCGCTCGCCCTTCCAGACCTCCGGTATCCGCGTCGGCACCCCGGCCATGACCACCCGCGGCGCCAAGGAAGACTTGATGGTCGAAATTGTCGAATGGATGGACGATGTCATGTCGCATCCCGAAGACCAGCAGGTCATCAAGGCCGTTCGCGAAAAAGTGAACGCCACGATGAAGAACTATCCCATCTTCGCCTACTAGGAGCCGCTTGAAAACGGATCCCTATTCTGCTTCGGCAATATGGGAACAATCTTTTCGGCATAGCGGGGCTTCCTGTTATGCCGAATATTTTAGACGATGGCCCGCACCATGAAAATATCAGCCACAGCCAGGGAAATCAACCACGAAGTGCTTCGATTGGCCCTTCCCAGCATATTGGCCGGCATTACCATTCCCCTGGTGGGAATGGCCGATACAGCCATTGCCGGACGTTTGGGCTCGGCCGCCCATATCGGTGCCATTGCGCTGGGTTCCACCATGTTCGACTGGCTCTACTGGAACATGAGCTTCTTGCGCATGGGCACAGCCGGCATCAGCGCACAGGCCTATGGACGGGGCGACCTGCGCAAAGCCGTCTCCACATTTATGCAAGGCATGGCCGTGGCACTGGGCATATCGCTGCTGATACTCCTATTCCAACGTCCCTATGCCCGGCTCTTCTTCCACATCACGCCCACCTCGCAGGAAACCATGCAACTGGCCCTGACTTATTTCTACATCAGGGTATGGGCCGCACCCGCCGCCTTGTCGCTGTTTACCGTGAGGGGCTGGTTTTTCGGCATGCAGAACAGCATCGGACCGATGCTCATCGACATCATCGTCAATGCAGTCAACATCGCAGCCAGCTGGTTTTTTGCCCTCCATCTGGGCATGGGGGTGGCCGGCATCGCCCTGGGCACGGTGGTGGCCCAATATACCGGGCTGCTGACAGGCTGCCTGCTGCTGTGGCTCTATTTCAGGAAATACCGTTCCTACCTCGACTGGAAAGACATCCTGGTCAAAGACGACCTGAAGCGCTTTTTTACCATCAATGTCAACTTGTTCATCCGTTCCATCTGCATGCTGCTGGTATATAGCGGATTCACCATGTTGTCGAGCCGCTTTGGGGACATGCCGCTGGCCGTCTCCTCCATCATGATGAAACTCCTGTTGCTCTATTCCTATTTCATCGATGGATTCGCCTATGCCGGCGAAGCGCTCACCGGACGTTTTATCGGTGAAAAGAACGAAAGAGGGGTCAAACTGTGCATCAAGATATTGTTTGCATGGTGTGTGCTGATAGGCGTCGTCTCGACCATAGTTTATTACGTTGGAGATGAATGGCTGTTGGGCATCATGACTTCGGTCGAATCGGTCAAGGCTGCCTGTCGTCCCTATCTGGTGTGGCTCTATGTCATGCCCTTCATTTCATGCATCGCTTTCACCTGGGACGGCATTTTCATCGGTGCCACCGCCTCGCGGGCCATCCGCAACACCATGTTCTACGCCGTGGGCGCCTTCTATTTGAGCTACCTGATGCTGCAACCCGTTTTCGGATTCCAGTCGCTGTGGGTGGCCTATGCCGCCCATCTGGTGGCCCGCTCGGTGGCCATGACCATGTTCGCGCCCCATCACGTCTATGCCCGGGTCCATGCCCGGGGATGAGACACGAAGCCGCCCCATGGCAGCGGATGACGTATTTTTTATTATCTTCGCGGCGAAAAAGGATTTCATTATGAAAAAGCATCTGAAGGTAGGCTTGGTCCAAGCCAGTGTCGGCGCAGATATAGCAGCCAACAAGCAGCATCTCAAGGAGATGATCGTCGAATGCTGCCAACAGGGAGCCCAAATGGTCGTGCTGCAGGAGTTGCATAACAGCCGCTATTTCTGCCAATGCGAGGACACCGCCAACTTCGATCTGGCCGAAAGCATACCCGGTCCATCGACCGATTTCTACGGCCAACTGGCCGCCGAACGGCAGATTGTACTGGTTTGTTCGCTGTTTGAGCGCCGGGCGGCCGGACTCTACCACAACACGGCCGTGGTCTTCGACACCGACGGCCGCATAGCCGGCAAATACCGCAAGATGCACATTCCAGACGATCCTGCCTATTACGAGAAATTCTATTTTGCCCCGGGCGACCTGGGCTTCCATCCCGTCTCCACCAGCCTGGGCAAGCTGGGCGTGCTGGTCTGCTGGGACCAGTGGTATCCCGAAGCCGCCCGCGTCATGGCCCTGCAGGGCGCCGACCTGCTCATCTATCCCACCGCCATTGGTTGGGAATCGAGCGACACCGATCAGGAAAAACAGCGCCAGCAGCAAGCCTGGTGCCTGTCACAGCGCGGTCACGCCGTTGCCAACGGCCTGCCGGTGATATCGGTCAACCGCGTCGGACACGAGCCCGATCCATCGGGCCAAACCCGCGGCATCGATTTCTGGGGACACAGTTTCGTGGCCGGACCGCAGGGAGAGATCCTGGCCCAAGCCTCCGACACCGACGAGGAAGTCCTGGTCGTGGACATCGACCTTGGACGCAGCGAAGAGGTGCGACGCTGGTGGCCCTTCCTCAGGGACCGTCGCATCGACAGCTATCAGGACATCCTGAAACGTTTCGCGGATTAATTCAAGCAGATTTATTGGACCAGCACCCAGGCCTTGGCATACCGGGGATGCTCGTTTCGGAAAGCAGGCAGACTGTTTACCGCCTCCTGACGTGATGTGTAGGCAGCCGCATAGACACGGCAATGCTCAGCTCCGACGGCCACTCCGACCTCGGGAAAGCTTTCCTTCAGCTGACGGCGCTCGATGTACTGGCGGGCCGAGTTTTCATCGGGAAAACTCGCAATCACAATCAAATAACGTTTGGTTTTTTCGGCCTTGACAGGCGCTTGAGGCCGGACAGCAGGTTTTTCCGCAACTGCAGCCACCAGAGGTTGGGCGGCAGGTTTTACTTCGACTGCAGCCACCAAAGGGTGGGCGGCAGGTTCTTCTTCAACTGCTTCCATCAGAGGCTGGGCGGCAGATTCAAGGTCGGGATGGGAAACCACGGCTGTCGCCAGCATGTCGGTATCGACTCCCAGCACTGAGGCCTGATTCACATTGTAGCCCGTACGGTTCAAAGGCTGCGACCCGAAAAACAGGATCAGCAGTACGGCAGCGGCAGCAGCGGCAGCCCAACGGCCCCATTGTGCGACCAGGGAGAGGTTGCGGGTGTTTTCCGACGGCAGCGTCCCGACAGAGGCAGGCTGTGACAGACGGTCGGGACAAGAGATCGCCTTCAGGCCGAAAAGCTCAGGCGAAAGGACACTTCCCCCCTGCGGCTGGAAGGTCAAGGCGCCGTCCTCATTCTCATGCATCGTACCGATTTGCCCCAGGCTCACGTAACTACCTTCCGCCATCTGCCGGCGCATCAGTTCGACCGACTCGCGGATGCGCTGGTTGGCCGCTGCAAAAGAAAGGCCGAAACCGGCTTGGAAGGCCTGGGTAAGCAGTCCGTCGTTGAAATTGAGCCGGGCGTTGAAACTCAGCCGGCGGCTGCGGGGAAAGAAGGTCTCCTGCACCGGATCGTAACAGGCTTCCGATTCCTGCTGGATGAAACCGCCCAGACCGGGCACGACCACACAGTCATGCACAGCAAGCAATTCCTCCAGTTTCTCAATCAACTGTTGCATCCGATGCAAGAAAAAAAAGGGGAGAATTCCCGATCAGACAATGATACGGGCGATTCTCCCCATAGATTCAATTAGCCCTGGATAGCCTTGATGCCGGGAAGCACCTTGCCTTCGATGGCTTCCAGCAGGGCGCCGCCACCGGTCGAGACATAGCTCACCTTGTCGGCCAGGCCGAACTTGTTGACGCAAGCCACCGAGTCGCCACCGCCTACCAGCGAGAAAGCGCCCTTGGCCGTAGCATCCACGATGGCTTCGGCAACAGCCTTGGAACCAGCGGCGAAATTGTCGAATTCAAAGACACCGGCAGGACCGTTCCACAGGATGGTCTTGGAGTTCTTGATGACATTGGCGAAGATTTCCATGGTCTTGGGACCGATGTCCATGCCTTCCCAACCGTCGGGAATATCGTTGACGCCGGCATAGGCGGTCTTGGCATCGTTGCTGAAACTGTCGCCGATCTTGGAATCCACGGCCAGTACCAGGTTGACACCGTTCTCCTTGGCCTTCTTCATGATATCCAGCGCCAGATCCAGTTTGTCGTCCTCGCAGATGGAAGTACCGATCTTGCCGCCCATGGCCTTGCTGAAGGTATAGGTCATACCACCGGTCAGGATCAGGTTATCGACCTTGCCCAGCAGGTTCTCGATGATGTCGATCTTGGTCGAAACCTTCGAGCCGCCCATGATGGCCGTGAAAGGACGAACCGTGTTCTCCATCACCTTTTCAACGGCAACGACTTCCTTGTTCATCAGATAACCGAACATCTTGTGGTCGGCATCGAAATAATCGGCGATCAAAGCCGTGGAAGCGTGGGCGCGGTGAGCCGTACCGAAAGCGTCGTTGACATAGCAGTCGGCGTAGGAGGCCAACTTCTTGGTGAAAGCTTTCTGGCTTTCCTTGACAGCCTTCTTGGCGGCAGCCTTCTCCTCGTCGCTGGCGTCGTCGGCCAGTCCCCTGGGCTTGCCTTCCTCCTCGGCGTAGAAGCGGAGATTTTCGAGCAGCAGGGCCTGACCCGGCTTGAGGGCAGCCACCTGTGCATCGGCCTGCTGGCAGTCCGGAGCAAAAGCCACGGGCACACCCAGACACTCGGAAACGTGGTCGAGGATGGATTTCAGGGAATATTTGGGATCGGGGTTTTTCTTGGGACGGCCCATGTGCGAACCGATGATCAGCATACCGCCGTCATTGATGATCTTCTTCAGGGTCGGCATAGCGGCACGGATACGGGTGTCATCCGTGATTTTCTGGTTTTCGTCGAGGGGCACGTTGAAGTCCACCCGGACAAAAGCTTTCTTACCAGCAAAGTTGAATTTGTCAAGAGTTTGCATAATTAATTGTATATTAGATTGTTAAATAATTCATTGTATCAATTTCCTCTCTATTGGAACCACAGGCGATTATACGAAATAATCCAGCGCCCACCAACAGAAAGCCGTTAAACTACTTCAAATATTTGTCCAGCCAGGCGAAATAGGTCCGCTGCCACAGAATGGCGTTCTGAGGCTTGAGGATCCAGTGGTTCTCGTCGGGGAAGACCAGCAGCTGGGCGTCCAGTCCGCGCAGTTTGGCGGCATCGAAGGCTGCCATGCCCTGCGAAGCCAGGATACGGAAGTCCTTCTCGCCATGGATGCAGAGAATCGGCGTGTCCCACTTGTCCACGAAGCGATGGGGGGAATTGGCATAGGAACGCTGGGCCACGGCATTGTTCTTGTCCCAGAAAGAGCCGCCCAGGTCCCAGTTGACAAACCACATCTCCTCGGTTTCGACATACTGCTGTTCGAGGTTGAAGATGCCGCTGTGGGCGATGAAAGCCTTGAAGCGCTTGTCGTGGTTGCCGGCCAGCCAATAGACCGAGAAACCGCCGTAGGAAGCACCGACACAACCCAGATGATCCTCATCGACGAAAGGTTCGGCGCTGAGGGCGTCGATGGCCGAGAGATAGTCTTTCATGTTCTGGCCGCCGTAGTCGCCGCTGATCTGCTCCAGCCACTCCTGGCCGAATCCGGGCAAACCGCGCCGGTTGGGAGCCACGATGATATAGCCCTGGGCCGCCATCAGCTGGAAATTCCAGCGATACGACCAGAACTGGCTGACGGGGCTCTGCGGACCGCCCTCGCAGAAAAGCAGGGCAGGATATTTCCTGGCAGGATCGAAATGAGGCGGATAGATGACCCAAACCAGCATCTGCTTGTGGTCGGTGGTCTCCACCCAACGCTCCTCCACCCGGCCCGTGGCGAGCTGGGCAAAAATATCGTCGTTTTCGTGCGTGATGACCGTCATCTCGCCATTGGCGGGATCGATGCGGACCACCTCGTTGGGACGCGACATGGAATGGCGCAGACCCACCAGGCAGTCGGCAGCCGGCAAGACGTTGTCGAAGTCATAGACCCCCTGGGTCACCTGACGGATTTCGCCGGATGCGAGCGTCAGCTCATAGACATGGGTGCGACCGTGCCAGACACTGACGAAATAGATGCGGCTGTCGTCCGCCGACCAAGCCAGCGAAGCGGCTTCCTGGTCGAAACGGGCGGTAAAGTCGGTCATGGCCTTTGTTTCGCAGTCATAGACCATCAGGCGGTTCTTGTCGGATTCGTAGCCGTCGCGGGCCATGCTCGAGAAAGCGATATAACGGCCCGAGTGCGAGAAGAGCGGATTGGTGTCGTAACCGCCCATGCCCTGCGTGAGGTTCTCGGTGCGGAAATCCTCTTCCACATGGCACAGATAGATGTCGGAATTGGTCGAGACGGCGTAGTCCAGCCCCGTTTTCTTGCGGCAGGTATAGGCCACGACCTTGCTGTCGGGGCTCCATGCCAGCTGCTCGATGCCGCCGAAAGGCTTCATGGGCGATTCAAAAGGCTCGCCTTCGAGCAAATCGCGGACGTTCTCCAGTTTTCCATTCTTGAAATCGGCCACAAAGGGATGGGGAATGCTCTCCACCCATTCATCCCAGTGCTTGTACATCAAATCGTTGATGACACGTCCGCTGGCCTTGTCCAGGTCGGGATAGAGATCCTGGGCCGTCTGTCCGTATTTCACCTGGGAGACAAACAACAGCCGCTGACCGTCGGGAGAGACGGCATAGGCTTCAATGTCCTTGTCATAGCTGGTGAGCTGGCGGCGGTTCTTGCCGTCGGCCGTCATTTCCCAAAGCTGCATCGAGCCCGAGGCAGCCGACAGGAAAAAGATCTTCTTGCCGTCGGCCGACCAGGTGGCCGACTGTTCCGACTGGGGAGTCGAGGTCAACTGACGCACCTGACTGCCGTCGCTACTGACGACGAACAAGTCGCGATTGCCCTTGTTCTCGGGCACACTGTAATAAGAAACCCCATAGAGTACCTCCTTTCCATCGGGAGACACCTGGATGTCGGAGACACGACCCATCTGCCAGAGCACTTCGGGCGTCATCAGGTCGGAATCCAGTTTGGCGTTGCTCTTGCCGATATTCACACAAGAAGCATCCTGTTTGTTGCCACAGGAAGAAAGCAATGCAGCTGCAGCCATCAGAAGGAAAATTTTTTTGATCATAGTTGCCTGTTGTATTTACAGATGAAAAATGCCGGTCATCTGCACCGGCATTCAATTCCTAACGGATTCTTTCATAGGCCCTCACTTTCTTCTCGTCATTGAGGATGGCGTTCATGGCCAAGAACTCGAGTATGAGCGCGACAAAAGGAAGGGATATGCCGAAATTGAGTCCAAAAGAAGCATCCAGACGCCGCACCGTGACCCATAGGAAGATCAGGTAGGCAAGATAGAAGCCCATCAGCGCCAGCAGGTTGAAGACGCAGAACCTGACCTGGGTGAGCCGCTTGCGATAAAAGAACACGGCCACCAGGCTCGAAGCGATGCACACTGCCAGGATGGCGCCCAAGCCCCAGAAGGAGATGGAGGCATTGCCTTCGCCGACACGCTGGGCCACCGAGAAGGCCTCATACGAATAGACCGTGCCCTCGGCGCTGAAGAAAGTTCCCCAGGGCAGATAGAGCGCGGCAGCCATGGCGGCGACGGCCAGCAGCAGGTACAAAGTCTGGATACGCTGGATCATTATTTCTTGGCTTTGTCTTTCAACGGATTGCGATAATAGATCTTGCCATCGATATATTCCTGGGTGGCAATCAACGTCGGTTTCGGCAATTTTTCATAGTAGCGGGAAATCTCGATCTGCTCACGGTTCTCGAAGACCTCTTCCAGGTTGTCCGTGTAGGGGGCGAATTCCTGCAGTTTCTTTTCCAGTTCCGTCTTGATGTCAACGCTGATCTGGTTGGCGCGCTTTGCAATCACGGAGACCACTTCGTAAACGTTTTCATCACCCACCATCGACTGGATGTCGCGGGTCTGGGTATTGGTAGGAGCTACTGTTTTTTTGTAATCCATAACTGTAATAATATTGATGTCAATTGTTTTCGCCAAGATAGGAACGAGCCTGGTCGAGCATGGCCTTGGCTTCCTTGGCGTATTTGCTCTCCGGGTAGTCGTTCGTGAAACTATAGTACTCGTCCACCACGGCCCGCATACGTTCGGGGATCATCTCGGCCACGCTCTCGCGTGCGTAGGTGAAACGGGATTTGAGTATCAGGAAAGAAAAATCCTCGCGATAGACCGACGAGGGAAAGTCACGCAGGGCGTTGTTGGCCGTGACGATGCACGATTCGTAGTTGTTGCCCATGAAATTGCCCAGATTGTAATACAGCTGGCAGTTGAGCAGAGCCTTGTAGGCCAGCCTTTCCATCAGTGCATTGAGCATTTCCTCGGCTTCGGCGCGGTGTTCGCTCAAAGGATAGTACTCCAGGAAGACGGTCAACTCGTCCATGGCCTCTATGGTGCCCTCCTGCGAAAGACGGGAATCGGGCGAGTTGATAAAGGCCGACTTGCCCGACATGAAACGGCATTCCTCGGTGAAAGTGCCCTTGGGGAAGGTCTTGTAATAGAGCTGGTACTGGGCACCTGCGGAATAGTAGTCCTTGGTGCGGTAATAAGAGTTGGCCAGCATGTAAAGGCACTGCTCTGCCCGCTCCGTTCCCTTGTAAACAGCCTTCAGTTCTTCCATCAGTTCGATGACGCGCTTGTACTTGCCCTGGTCGTAATATTCGTTTGCCTTGTCCCATTTTGCCTCATAATCATTGCTCTTCTGGAGTTTGTAGTATTCTCCACAAGATGATAATACGCAGCATATCAACAAGATAAACAAATACTTGACTTTCATTTTGTTCGGTCGCAAAAAGTCCGCGAATTTACCAATTATCATACAATCTGTCAAGTGATTTAATTAAAATAATTCCGTCACACAGTATTTTGACGGACAAGGGGCGTTAGTTGTAACAAAAGAATTACCTTTGCACTGAGGGTCGCATCCCCTGGTTTTGCCCGTTCAAATGTTCAAACTCACCTCCAAATACCAACCCACCGGCGACCAGCCGCAAGCCATCCAGGCGCTGGTGGACGGCGTCAATGAGGGACTGGAAGCCCAGACCCTGCTCGGCGTGACCGGTTCGGGCAAGACCTTCACCATCGCCAACGTGGTGGAACGCCTACAGCGCCCCACCCTGGTATTGAGCCACAACAAGACCCTGGCCGCGCAGCTCTACAACGAGTTCAAGGCTTTTTTCCCCGACAATGCCGTAGAGTATTTTGTCTCCTACTACGACTATTACCAGCCGGAAGCCTACATCCCGACCACCAACACCTACATCGAGAAAGACCTGTCCATCAACGAGGAAATCGAGAAGCTCCGGCTCTCGGCCACCTCTGCCCTGCTCTCCGGCCGTCGCGACGTGTTGGTGGTGTCGTCGGTGTCCTGCCTGTTCGGTATGGGCAGTCCGGTGGATTTCAGCAACAACACGGTCCACATCCATGTCGGACAGCAGATCAGCCGCAACGTGTTCCTCAGGCAACTGGTGGACAGTCTCTACGCCCGGAACGACGTGGATTTTGTCCGGGGATGCTTCCGGGTGAAAGGCGATACCATCGACATATTCCTGGCCTATTCGGACATCGCCCTGAGGGTGGTCTTCTGGGGCGATGAAATCGATGCCATCGAAGAAATCGACCCGGTCAGCGCCCACCGGCTGTGCGAGTTGAAAAGCTACGACATCTACCCGGCCAACTTGTTTGTCACCAGCAAGGAACGTGTCCAAAAAGCCATCCACGACATCCAGGACGACCTGGTGCAGCAGGTGGATTTCTTCCGTTCCATCGACAAAAATCTCGAAGCCAAGCGCCTGGAGGAACGAGTCAACTACGACCTGGAAATGATCCGCGAACTGGGTCATTGCTCGGGCATCGAGAACTACTCCCGCTATTTCGACGGCCGGCCGGCGGGCACCCGTCCCTACTGCCTGCTCGACTTCTTCCCCAAAGACTTCCTGCTGGTCATCGACGAGAGCCATGTCACCGTGCCCCAGATACACGCCATGTGGGGCGGCGACCACGCCCGCAAGATCAATCTGGTCGAATATGGTTTCCGCTTGCCCGCTGCTCTGGACAACCGGCCGCTTACTTTCGATGAATTCGAGGAAATGACCCACCAGACCATCTATGTCAGCGCCACCCCGGCCGACTACGAACTGGAGAAATCGGGCGGAGTCATCGTCGAGCAGCTCATCCGCCCCACCGGCCTGCTGGATCCGGCCATCGAAGTGCGTCCCAGCAAAGACCAGGTGGACGATTTGATGGAGGAAATCCGCATCCGCAGCGAGCGCGACGAACGCATCCTGGTCACCACCCTGACCAAGCGCATGGCCGAGGAACTGTCGGCCTATTTCCGCAATCACGGGGTGCGCTGCGAATACATCCACTCAGACGTCGATACCCTGGAACGTGTGGAAATCATGGAAAACCTGCGCGCCGGACTGTTTGACGTGCTGGTCGGTGTCAACCTGCTGCGTGAAGGGCTGGACCTGCCCGAAGTGTCCTTGGTGGCCATCCTGGACGCCGACAAGGAGGGTTTCCTGCGCAATCGCCGCTCGCTCACCCAAACGGCCGGCCGGGCCGCCCGCAACGTGAACGGCAAGGTGATTTTCTACGCCGACACCGTGACGGAAAGCATGAAACTGACCATCGAGGAAACCGACCGGCGCCGCAACATCCAGATGGCCTACAACAAGGCGCACCACATTGTGCCCAGGCCCATCGACAAGAATTCGCGCAATACCCTGACCCGCACCGTCGCCGCCGAACCCAAGGCGTATATCGAGCCCGTCATGCACCAGCTGGCGGCCGATCCGGTCATCGCCTTCATGGACCGCAACCAGCTGGAGAAGCTGATCGCCGCCACCAAGCGCAAAATGTACGAAGCCTCCAAAAAGATGGACTTTCTGGAGGCTGCGCAATATCGAGACGAGCTGTTCAAGCTCGAAGACAAGCTAAAAACACTTTAGAACCGGAATCCCAGCGTAGCAGCGATGTTCAGGCTGTTGACATTCAACTTGGCATAGTTGGTGTAGGGGTCGCCGTAGTTGTCGGTACGGGCATTGTAGAAAGGATGGAAATGCTCGCCGCGCATGCTGTAGGTGGCTGCCAGATCCAGGTACCAGCCGTCGAAACGAAGGCCGCAACCGCCCGCCAGCAAATCGCCGCCACGGTCGATGCTGTACTGGGGCGTATAGGTCGGGGTATGGATCTCGATGTTGTTGGTAATGACCTCGGTCCTGACGGGCGACATGTAGTGGGCATAGCCGCAACGGCCGCTGAACACATCCGAGAAGCGCCATTCCAATCCCAGGCGGAAGTTGAGGACATTGCGGAAATAAGTGTGCACATCGGCCGAAACGTCGTTATAGACATAGCCGTAGGCATCCTTCTCCTGCATTGCCGAGTAGAAAGTCTGGTCCAGGTCGGCGCTCAGGAAGCCCCTGCGACCCAGCTGGAAAGCCGCACTGTAAACCATGCGGGTCGGCGTCTTCAGATGATAGGCATACGAAGAGAACTGGCCGTTGTTCGTTTTCTGCACGGTGTTGTGCGTGACATTGTCATAGACGATGCCCGAAGCCGTCATGGTGGTGGCGGTCACATCGACCAGGTCGTAGTAGGTCGGCGTATGTACCGCCAGACCCAGCCGCAAAGCCGCCGTCGGACGCAGGATCAGACCGAACTTGGCGTTGATGGCGTTGCCGCTGGTCCGCAAATCGTTGGACAAACGGAAATCGCCGCCCAATTCGAACACTTCCTGGTAATAGGTATCCAGGCGGTAGTTGATCGACTGCACGCCGATGGCCATGCCAAAATAGACGAAATAGCCGTAGTTGAAGCCGAAGCCGAAGTCCCAGACATCCGAACGGCCCGACTCGATCATGTACTGCTCGTTATCGACCGTCTCGTCGGCTGCCAGGATGGGATTGTAGGCGTCATCGAGCATGTAGGCCTTGTACATGAAATCCTCCAGACCGCTGTTCACCACCAGGTTGTCGAGCAGGGAGACCGGACGGTTGACACCCCGGACAGCCGTGTGGCGGCTGAAATTCTTCAGACGGTTGTAGCTGACGGCGAAATTGTAGTTGGCAAAGCCATCCTCGTTGTCCGTGCGGTAGGCCGACACAAAGCCGAAATTGGCAGGCATCGTGCGGGTTTTGCGGTCGGACAGGCCGACACCCGTCTCGCGGAAATCGGCCGAAACGCCCACCGAACTCAGGGCATGGGTGTAGGTCAGCTCACCCGAACGGTAGATGCCCAATCCGGCCGGATTGATGGCCAGAGAACTCATGTCGCCGCCCAAGGCGCCGAAGGCGTTGGCCATACTCATGGCACGGGCCGTGCCGTAAGGCTCGGACATCGAATATTTCAACAAATCGAAGGCTTCCTGGGCCCGAAGGTTCAGACCCAGGAAGACGACTGCCAGTATAATACAGATTCTTTTCATTGTCTGGTATGTTGTTACTTGGTTACATTAGTGCCGAACCGGTGCTTAGCGGCGACCGCTGGAAGAGCCGGAGGAAGAACGGCCGCTCGAACTGCTCGAAGAACTGCCGGAATAGCTGCTGCCCGAAGAACGGCTCGAGGAGCTCGACGAACTGCCGGACGAATAGCTGCTGGACGATCCGCCGGAGTAGCTCGAAGAGCTTGAACGGCTGCTGCCCGAAGAAGAGGAGCTGACCGAGGAGCGGCTGCTCGAGGAAGAGCTTGACGATCTGGTCGAGGCAGGTGCGGAGCTCGAAGAGGAGCGGACACTGGTGCCCGTGGTGGCCCGGCTGGCAGACGAACTGCTGGAGCTGGTGCTGGAGCTGGTGCTGCTCGTACGGCCGGCGCTGCTGGAGCTCGAAGAAGACCTCGGTGTGGTGGTCACCGTCGAACGGCTGCTCGAAGAGCTGCTGCGGCTGGAGCTGTTGCCCAGGATGCTGCGGCTGGAGCTGCTGCCCGTAGAGGCGCTGCGACCCGTGGTGGCTGTGGTGGCCGTCGAAGCCCTTCTGCCCGTCGTGGTGTTGGCCGACGATGCACGTCCTGCCGTGGAACGGGTCGAAGTGACAGCCGAGCGGCTGGAGGTCGTGGAAGCCGTGCGCAGGCTGGAAGCCGAACGGTTGGCGGTGCCTGCCCTGCTGCCCGTAGCCACTTGCGTGGCGGAAGCCGTGGTCGTGGCCCGGCCCGAAGTCGTGCTGGAAGCCAGGCGAGGCAGTTCAACCTCGTTGTACACAGCCGAACGCGTTCTGGGGCTGGCCGTGGAAGCCGTGCGGGTCAAAGCGCCCGTGGGACGGGCCGCATTGTGGTCGGGATGAGGCCGGCGTTCGTTCAGCGCATAGTGCGACGGATGTCCCCAGAGGTTGTAGGGGCCGTGATGGCGGTGATGGTGGTAGCTGTAGTAATGACGGGGATAATAGTAGTAGTCGTGATACCACGGATTATACCAGCCATAATACCAGGGATCGTAGGTGCCCCAATAGTACCAATCGTGGTAGGAGTACCAGTAGTGGCGATAGCTGTAGGGGCTGTAGTACCATGAATAGTAGGGACGATAATAGTAATCGTAGTACCAGGGGCTGGCCCAGCCGCTGTAATAGTAGTCGGGCTCGTCATTGTCATAGTAGATGTTGAGCGTGCCGCCATCCTCCACCAAGACATTCAGGTAACCGTCTTCTGTGACATGGGTG
The DNA here is from genome assembly GCA_017958305.1 of Bacteroidales bacterium. GTDB lineage: Bacteria > Bacteroidota > Bacteroidia > Bacteroidales > UBA1402 > UBA1757. The sequence continues at coordinate 35,718 of JAGDCW010000048.1, forward strand.
GTGAAATCCTTGTCGTAGAAGCGGCGGATGCGTTCGCTGTATTGATACTCCTGATAGGCCTCGTATTCCTCGGCACTGATCAGGACCGAATCAGGCTCGGCGGTGGTAACGTCGGCATTGAGGGCGGCCAGCGCCGAAGGACGGCGGTTGTATTCATCCACGTCGCGCGTGGAAGCGGTGTAAACCACCGGTTCCTCCACGGTCTGAGCCTCCGATGCCGTGGTCAGCATAGCCTTGGCCTGCTTCTTTGCATACTTGGGATGATAGTAGAGATCATCGTCGTAAGACTGTGCATTGATGACATTCGGCCAGAACAAGCCTGTCAACAAAATTGTCAGCGTCAAAATCCTGGTTTTCATAAGGCTCAATTTTTAAAAGGTTGTTGGTTTCTGTTTTGTACCTCTTAGATGACTTAAAAGGCCGAAAGTAAACTGGCATTAAGTTGATTTAACTAAAACGGGTTCCAAGCCCCTTTTTCAGCGGCAAGATACGAAGAAAAAACGGGATTCGGAACAGGGTCCGGAAAAAAACCGTAACTTTGCCCGTGGATAGCTTATTATAAAGCGCCACATCTCACCGATATGTCTGTCACGACCAACATACAGCGACTCAAAGCCACCCTGCCCCCGCAGGTCAGGCTCATTGCCGTATCCAAGTTCCAACCCGTCGGCAAGCTGCAGGAGGCCTATCAGGCCGGTCAGCGCATTTTCGGCGAGAACCGGGCCCTGGAGATGCGCGACAAGCACGAACAACTGCCCGAAGACATCCAATGGCATTTCATCGGCCATTTGCAACGCAACAAAATCAAATACATCGTCCCCTTTGTCGCCATGATCCATTCGGTGGACTCCCCCGAGCTGCTCGAAGACATCGACCGGGCCGCCGCCAAAGCCGGCCGCACCGTCTCCTGCCTATTGCAGCTGCACATCGCGCGTGAAACCACCAAATTCGGTTTCAGCCCCCGGGAAGCGCTCGACTACCTGGCCGGCGGAGACTGGCGACGCCTGGAGCACATCCGCCTTTGCGGCATGATGGGCATGGCCTCCTTCACCAACGACCGTGAGCAGGTGCTCGGAGAGTTCCGGCAACTGAAACAATGCTTCGATACGGCAAAGGAAAACTGGTTCGCGGCAGACGAAAACTTCTGCGAACTGTCAGGAGGTATGTCCGATGATTATCCGCTGGCCATCCAGTGCGGCAGCACGATGGTACGCATCGGCACGGCCATTTTCGGCAGCCGGCCGGTCAATCCGTAAGCGGAATCTTCTCTATGCGCGTCTGGTGACGCCCGCCATCGAATTCAGTCCCGAGAAAAACCTCTATGATCTTGACGGCCGCCTCTTTGGAGATGAAACGGGCCGGCAGGCAGCAAACGTTGGCATCGTTGTGCTGACGGGCCAGGCGTGCGATGTCTTCGGTCCAGCAGAGCGCCCCGCGGATTTTCTGATGTTTGTTGACCGTCATGCATACGCCCTCGCCGCTGCCACAGATGGCAATACCGCAACGGCTCTCGCCTTCCTCGACGGACTCGGCCAGAGGATGGGCAAAATCAGCATAGTCACAACTGTCAGGAGAATAGGTGCCAAAATTGATGAAAGGAATGTTCTTTTCCGTGAGCCAGTCACAAACAGCTTCCTTCAATTCATAACCCGCGTGGTCGCTACATACCGCCACAGGAACAGCATCGTCTGAATTCATGTCTAATAATGTGAGATTTGGAAGCGCAAATATACGAAGAATTTCCGTACTGCAAACATTTATTCTTCCGACATGGCTTTTTCTTCGGCGCGGGCAGGCTTGCGGGCGGCGGCCGCCACAATCAGGATACTGATCTCATACAGTGCCCAGATGGGCAGCGACACCAGTGCCAGGGTGAAAGCGTCGCCCGTGGGCGTGATGACGGCTGCGGCGACAAGGATGATGACTATGGCGTAACGGCGTTTCCCGCGCATGAACCCGGGGGTGAGGAACCCCAGCCGCGCAAACAGCCAGCACAGGACAGGCAGTTCGAACATCAGGCCCATCAGCAGCGACATCATCAGTAGCGCCTCCATATACGAGGCCAGTGTGATCATGTTGGGTACTTCCGCACTCACCTGATAAGTGGCCAGGAAACGGAAGGAGAAGGGGAAAATGATGAAATAATTGAGCAGCACGCCCAGGAAAAACAGCAGGAAAGCCCAAATCAAAGCCGGAAAGGCATAGTGTTTCTCCTCCACATACAAGGCCGGAGAAACAAAGCGGAAGAGTTCGAAGAGGATGTAGGGCGAAACCACCACCGCACCGGCGGCAAAAGCCGCATACATGTGGATGAAAAACTGCGAGGTGAGCTGCGTGCTGATCAGTTGGGTCTGGAAAGCGCCCGCGGCCAGCGAGGGCATCTGCCAGGCCTGCGCCAGGCGGTTCAACAGACGGTAGAGCACGAAGTCGCTGTGCTGAGGCGCCAGCAAAACCGTAAACAAGGCATCCTTGAAGTAAAACGCCGCAATGCCGGCGACCAACACAGCCGCCAGTATCCTCAACAACACTTTCCGGAGCTCGTCAAGATGGCTCCAGAAAGACATTTTCCCTGCAGTTTCCGACATAAGGGGAAAAAACTATCGCCGACGCGTCATTCAGCTTTGCTTTCCGGTTCTTTGGCCGTTTCCTTGGGTTCGGTCTTGGCTGTATCCTGGTCGAGGATGTTCATTTCCTGCTTGAAAGACTTGATACCCTTCCCCAGCCCTTTCATCAGTTCGGGCAGCTTGGCAGCGCCGAAAAACAGCAGGATCACCAGGGCGATGACGATGAGTTCGCCTGTGCCGAGTCCCAAGAGCAAAAAAAGATGTGACATGATCTCTTGTCGTTATGTGGTTCAACAATCTATTTTCCACTTAGCCGGCGCTCCTGCATAAAGAGCAGCAGATCGGCCAGCATCTGCACTTGCTTCATTTCAAAGCCGGCACGACGGGCTTCCTCTATGGGAAGAAGGTACATCGTGCGTATTTCCATCGGCCGGCCGGCGTCGTAGTCCAGCTTCATGCTGGGCGCGTAAGGGGTCATTTCCTCCGTCAGGGCGATCATGCGGTCGATAAACGAATCCGGAATCTCCGCCCCGCAACAGGCGGCGGCCGCGACCACTTCCTGCATCAGACCGACAACCAGCCGACGGCTGTCCTTTTGGAAAGTCAGTTCGGCCGTGGTGGCGTCCAGGGCCACGGTCAGCCCGTTGTAAGGAATGTTCCAGACCAGCTTCTTCCAGCGCAGGAGATGGGCGTCCGGCTCGTCATGCACCCCGATGCCCGCTTGCCTCAGATCCTCTATGAGGGCCGGCAGCAAAGCCGCGGCTTCCGCTTGGAAAGGCGCCAGGCTCAGATCGCCATAGGCCGCGTGACGGATATGCCCCGCCCCCACCTTGAACGTGCAGATGAAGGCTGTGGCAGCCGCTATGGCGACACCGGGCAAGGCGGCAGACAGTTCCTGCTCCATGTTCAGCCCGTTCTGGATCAGCACCACCAGGCTTCCCTGGTGCAGCAAAGGAGGCAACATCTCCCCCAACCTGTCGTTGCCGGTGGTCTTCATGCAGACCAACACGACGTCGCAGGGAGGCATGTCACGGGTATCGGCATAGGCATGGACCGGGAAGAGGTGGAAATCCCCGTTGACGGAGTCCACCTGCAACCCTTCCCTTTTGACCGTCTCATAGTCACTGCGCAGCAGGAAGTGCACCTCCTGCCCGCACAGTGCCAAACGACCGCCATAATAGCCGCCTATACCGCCCGTACCGATGACCGCGTACCTGCGTTTCGACATAAGCAGTGGACAGGTTATTTGGCCAGCATGGCCTTCACCTGCTCATATACGTTCTGGCCGTTGAAGCCGAGCTTCTCATCGAGCACCTTGTAGGGAGCCGAGAAGCCGAAGCTTTCCAGACCGAAGATCTTGCCGTCGTTGCCGACCAAACCCAGCAGGTTGACAGGCAGACCGGCCGTCATACCGAATTTCTTGACGCCGGCGGGCAGCACCTGCTGCTGATAGGCTTCGCTCTGGCTGCGGAACAGACCTTCGGAGGGCACATTGACAATGCTGATCTTCAGGCCGTCGGCACGCAGCAGTTCGGCACCGGCCACCAGCGTGGCCACTTCCGAGCCCGAAGCCACCAGGATGACGTCGGGATTGGCATCCGAACCGGCGATGATGTAACCGCCCTTGGCAGCCTGCTCATAGTCCGTACCGGCGGGCAGCAGCGTGATGTTCTGACGAGAGAAGATCAAGGCTGTCGGCGTGTCGTTGTTCTCCATGGCCAGCTTCCAGCAGACCGTGGTTTCTTCGGCATCGGCCGGACGCAGGACCAGCATGGAATTGCGGCCGCTGTGGTTTTTGAGTTTTTCCATCAGACGGATCTGGGCTTCCTGCTCCACGGGTTCGTGGGTAGGACCGTCCTCGCCGACGCGGAAGGCATCGTGGGTCCAGATGAACTTGACAGGCAGTTCCATCAGGGCAGCCATACGGACAGCGGGTTTCATGTAGTCGGAGAAGACGAAGAAGGTGCCGCAGGCGGGAATCACACCACCGTGCAGGGCCATACCGATACAGCAGCAAGCCATGGTGAGCTCGGCCACGCCGGCCTGGAAGAAAGCACCCGAGAAATCGCCCTTCTGGAAGGCGGTGGTCTTCTTCAGGAAGCCGTCGGTCTTGTCCGAGTTGGACAGGTCGGCCGAAGCGCAGATCATATTGGGCACCTGCTCTGCCAGGACGCTCAAGACAGCGGCCGAAGCGTTACGGGTGGCATCGTTGGCCTTCTGCTGGACAGCCTTCCAATCGACCTTCGGGGTCTTGCCGGCCAGCCAGTTCTGCAACTGGGCGGCTTTGTCGGCGTTGGCGGCAGCCCAGGCTTTTTCCTCGGCATAGCGCTCGGCAGCGATCTTCTTCAGTTCTTCAGCCCGCTTGGCATACAAGGCCTTGACATCGTCGAAGATGACGAAAGCGTTGTCGGGATCGCCACCCAGGTTCTTGACCGTGTTGCGATAAGCCTCGCCGCCCAGGGGAGCGCCGTGGGTCTTGCAGTTGCGTTCGTAAGAGGAATTGTCTTCCTTGCGGGCGCCTTTGCCCATGATGCACTTGCCGATGATCAGGGTCGGACGGGTTTTCTCCTGCTGGGCCGATTCGATGGCCTGGCGGATCTGCTGGCAATCGTTACCGTTGATTTCCAGTACGTTCCAACCCCAGGCGCGATACTTCATGGCCGTATTCTCAGTCATGACGGCAGCGCATTCGGTCGAGAGCTGGATGTCGTTCGAGTCGTAGAACATGATCAGGTTGTCCAAGCCCAGGTGACCGGCGATACGGCCGGCGCCCTGCGAGATTTCCTCTTCGACACCGCCATCGGAGATGTAGGCATAGATGGTCTCCTTGGCGAAAGTCGGGTTGCCCGTGCGGGCAGCCAGGAACTTGGCGGCGATGGCGGCACCTACGGCATAGGCGTGGCCCTGGCCCAGCGGGCCGGAGGTATTCTCGATACCACGGACAATATTGCGCTCGGGATGGCCGGCCGTCGGCGAACCCCACTGACGCAGCTGCTGCAGTTCATCGAGCGTGAATTTGCCGATCAGCGACAGCTGGGCGTAGAGCATCGGAGCCATGTGGCCGGGATCCAGGAAGAAACGGTCACGACCTGCCCAGGCAGGATTCTCGGGATCGTACTTGAGATATTCTGAATAAAGGACATTGATGAAATCGGCACCACCCATGGCACCGCCCGGATGACCCGATTTGGCTTTTTCAACCATCGAAGCAGCCAGGATGCGGATGTTGTCGGCTGCACGATTCATTAATTTGACATCGTTCATGTTACGTGTGATTTGATTATTAAGAATGATTGTTGTCTGCTATTTCTTGAATTCCACGGAAATCTTCTCGATGGGCAGGCTGTCGAGATAGTTCTTCATATAGACGTTGAAACCTGCCACGTCTTCGGGATCGGGATCCACAGCCACGCCCTCGTTGCCGGCGAAGACCACCTGGTCCAGGTAGTCGGGCAAACTCAGGTGCTGCTGGTTGTTGACCACGAAGCCGGCCAACAGGGCGATACCCCAGGCACCCCCCTCGCCTGCCGTCTCCATGACGGAAATCGGCGTGTTCAGGGCAGCGGCCAGCAAGCGCTGACCCACCTTGGGCGTGGTGAAATAACCGCCGTGACCCGTGAGCCGGTCCACTTTGACCTTCTCCTCGTTCAACAGGATGTCGTTGCCGATCTTCAGGACACAGATGGCGCCGTACAGATGGGCACGCATGAAATTGGCCAGGTTGAATTTGTCGTTGGCCGAGCGGACGAAGAGCGGACGGCCGTCGGCCGTGCCCGTGATGGGTTCACCCGAGACATAGTTGTACGACACAATACCGCCGCAGTCGGCGTCGCCCGTCAGAGCCGCATTGAACAAGTTGCAATAAAGCTCGTAGGTGCTCAGCTTGATACCCAGCAGTTCCTGGTATTCCTTGAACAAGCTTACCCAGGCATTGATGTCGGAGGTGCAGTTGTTGCAGTGCACCATGGCCACCAGGCTGCCGTCGGGGGTCGTTACCATGTCGATCATCTCATAGGGGCGCGACAATTCCTTTTCCAGTACTATCATCGAGAAGGACGATGTACCGGCCGAGACATTGCCTGTGCGCTGCTTGACGGCATTGGTGGCCACCATGCCCGTACCGGCGTCGCCTTCGGGCGGACAGAACGGAATGCCGGGTTTCAGGTGACCCGAGGCATCCAGCAGGCGGGCGCCTTCGGCCGTCAGGCTGCCGGCATTTTCACCAGCCACCAGCACTTCGGGCAGGATGTCGGAAAGTTTCCAGGCAAAGCCCTTGGGAGCCACCAGCTTGTCAAACTTCTCGACCATCGTCTTGTCGTATTCGCAGGTCTTGGGATCCACAGGAATCATACCCGAGGCATCGCCGACGCCCAACACTTTGCGGCCTGTCAGCTGCCAGTGGATGTAACCGGCCAACGTGGTCAGGAAATCGATTTCCGACACGTGTTTCTCTCCGTTGAGGATGGCCTGATACAGGTGGGAGATACTCCAGCGCAGCGGAATGTTGTACTTGAAGAGCTTGGACAAGGCGGCAGCGGCGACAGCGGTATTGGTATTGCGCCAAGTGCGGAACTCAGCCAGCATCTCGTTGCCCTTGAAAGGCATGTAGCCGTGCATCATGGCGCTGACACCGATGGCTGCCAGCGACTCGATTTCCACACCATACTGTTCGAGCACGTGTTTGCGCAGGTCGGCATAGCAACCCTGCAAACCACCCCGGATGTCCTCCAGGCTGTAGGTCCAGAGACCGTTCACCAATTTGTTTTCCCAGTTGTGGCTGCCCTGGGCGATGGGCTTGTTGTCGGGGTCGATCAAGACCGCCTTGATACGGGTCGAACCGAATTCGATACCCAATACGGCTTGGCCGTTGGCAATAATTGTTTTAGCGTCCATGTTGCGTTTTATTTAAGGGCCTTGTTCAACATATAGTAAACTTCATTGTTGCGAAGCGTCTGCTTGAAGTCGGCCGTGGTGGTTTGTTTGTTGATGCGGACATACTCGATGCCGAGGATTTCGGCAAAGTCTTCCCAATATTCTTCGGTGATGTCGTAGGAGAAGGCGCTGTGGTGCGTACCACCGGCCAGGATCCAGGCACCGGCCCCGATCTCAAACGAAGGCTGCGGCACCCACAGGGCGCTGGCCACCGGCAGTTTGGGCATGGGCTTGGGCTCGATGCACTCCACTTCCTGCGAAATCAGGCGGAAACGGTTGCCCAGGTCCACCACGGTGGCCTTGTAGCCATGGCCCACCTTCGAGGTGAAGACCAGACGGGCGGTCTGCTGCTTGCGGATACCGATACCCAGGACATGCACTTCCAGTTTGGGTTTGTCCACTGCGATCAGCGGGCAAACTTCCAGCATATGGCTTTGCAGGCAGGACGAGCGGTCGCCGGCGAAGTTGAGCGTGTAATCCTCCAGGAAGGAGCAACCGGTAGGCATGCCCTGCTGTATGACCCAAAGTGTGCGATAGAGGCAGGCGGTCTTCCAGTCGCCCTCGGCACCGAAGCCGATACCCTCGGCCATCAGGCGCTGGGAGGCCAGGCCG
>JAGDCW010000049.1 GCA_017958305.1 Bacteroidales bacterium
GTCTTCTCGGCCTGCAGGGCGGCCTGTTCCGCTTTCTTTGCCTCAAGGGCCGAGCGCTGGCCGGCCGTAAGCAGTGCCCTTACGTCCGCCAGGTAGCGGTCGTGGGCAGCTGAAATCAGGCGGACCTTCTCGGAGAAGGCCACCGCGGTGTCCGCCTTGAGACTTTCCCGTTCGGCCACGAATACGGCGGCACGGGCGGCGATGCTCTCCCTTTGCGACTGGCTAAGGCTTATCTGACGCTCCCACACCGAGACGGCTCGCGACACCCGTTCCTCGACAGTGCGCACGGGAGGAGCGACAGGGGTGGTGGCAGAGGACGGAGTGGCAGACGATGTTACGGCAATGCTGTCGTTTGCTTGGTCCGCCGTCTGGGCCTTCATACTGTCCAAAGGCAGCAGGAGCAACAGCGATAAAGCGGTGATGGCTGTTAATGGTGTTTTCATATCAATGCGATGATGTATTATTCCCTGGTAATTCTTATTCCTTGATAATCTTGACCACTTTCGTCTCTCCCTGACAGGAGAAGCGAAGCAGGTAGGTGGCGGCAGAATAGCCGCTCAAATCTATTTCAATAATGTCTGCTGTATCTTCGCTTTCTTTGAGCAGTATGCCCGAGCTGCTGTAAAGGCGAAGTCCGAAAGGAGAGTCATCCCTTCGTCCCGACACCTGCAAGCGGATAATTCCCTTGGTGGGATTGGGCCATATCTTCACGCTCAGTTCGCCGGCCGGGACAACAGAAGGAGGCACTGTATCCACAGGCTGCTGGCTGACACGGGCAGGAGGTTCGGCGGCTAACCGCAGCGTCGTGACAACACGGCCGATACGGTTGCCCGCTGCATCGTAGGCATACTCCACCTGATGCTGGGCGGAGGCATTAACCGTGAAACACAGCATAAGACTCATCCCCAGCAGACAGACAAAATGATGAAATGAAACTTTTGCAAACATATTTTTCATTTTGGCAAAAATATCTTATGATTCTTTTGACTCAAATAGCATTCACAAAAGATAACATTATGGTTAACAATTTTTACCAATATCGCCGCGCTTTTACTCGTTATAACCTGCGATTGTCGTGGAAGATTACCAATGATCAAATAAAACAAAAGTTTGACTACCACATATTCCGCCTTGCGCAAAGAAAGAGATTGGACAAGGATTTCCCTTATCGCAGAAAGTTCTAAACCTTAGTGTTTCTGTTTACGTGAAATTATCGTTACCTTTGCGGGATAGAAATAACACATGTACCAACTTAAATCTACCAAACCATGTTAGTCAGAATCTCTACTGCCGCCGTGCAGGGAATCAGCGGCATCCCCGTTTTTATCGAGATACATGTATCGAGAGGCATCCGTTTTTCGTTGGTGGGACTTCCAGACAATGCCGTCAGGGAAAGCCATGAGCGCATCCGTTCCGCCCTACAGATGAACGGCATGGACATCCCCCGCAAACAAGTTGTCATCAACATGGCTCCGGCCGACCTGCGCAAGGAAGGAACCGGCTACGACCTGCCCCTGAGCGTCGGGCTGATGATTGCGGGAGGGCATCTGAGCGAGCAGGCTGCCGAAAACGCCCTTTTCATCGGAGAACTTTCCTTGGACGGCCGCCTGCAGCCGATCCGCGGCATCCTTCCTGTGGCAGTCATGGCCCGGCAACAGGGTTACAATAATCTTTACGTCCCGATCCAGAATGCCGAAGAGGCGGCCGTCGTTGAAGGTTTGAACGTTTACGGCATTTCAACGCTGAAAGGACTGTGTCGCCACTTCTCCGGGCAGGATCCTTGCCTTCCCTGGCAGCGCGGACAGGAGTCTCTACAAAACCCCTTGGAAAAAACTGAATTCGATTTTTCGCTGGTCAAAGGGCAGGACAAGGTGAAACGGGCCATAGAAGTGGCTTGCAGCGGCGGACACAATTTGATGATGATCGGTCCTCCGGGCGCCGGCAAGACCATGCTGGCCAAGTGCATCCCCGGAATCCTCCCGCCTATGACTCCCGACGAAGCCTTGGAAACTTCCGTCATCCATTCCATCGCCTCCAAAACCGGCATGCAACGCGGTCTGCTCCACCAGCGGCCTTTCCGCTCGCCTCACCACAGCATCAGCAACGTGGCTTTGGTGGGTGGAGGAAGTTGCCCACAACCAGGAGAAATCTCCCTGGCCCACAACGGTGTCCTTTTTTGCGATGAATTGCCCGAATTCAACCGCTCGGTACTGGAAGTGCTGCGCCAACCGCTCGAAGACCGGCACATCACCGTGAGCCGGGCCAAATATGCCGTGGACTATCCCTGCAACTTCATGTTTGTCGCCTCGATGAATCCCTGCCCCTGCGGCTATTATGGAGACCCCAACCATCACTGCGCCTGCTCGCCGACGCAAATACAGCACTACATGAACCGCATTTCAGGTCCTATGCTCGATCGCATTGACATTCATTGCGAGATTGAGGCCGTCGGATTCGACCAGCTCACAGAGCGGCAAGAGGGAGAGTCTTCTGCTTCCATCCGTGAACGGGTGATCCGCGCCCGCCAACGACAGGAGGCGCGCTTTCGCGACATGCCCGACATCCACTGCAACGCACAGATGACACCGGCGTTGCTGCAGGAGTTCGCCCAACCCGACGAAGTGGGAATGCAGATGCTCCGACAGGCTATGGAACGGCTCAAACTCAGCGCTCGAGCCTACGGGCGCATCCTCAAGGTGGCCCGTACCATTGCCGATGTGGAAGGATCCACGCAGATCCAGCCTCCGCACCTGGCCGAAGCCATAGGCTACCGCAGCCTCGACCGCAGCGACTGGGCCGAAAGAAAACTATGACCGACGACGGTCAGAAGGATTTTTCGAGGGAGTGGCAAATATCCTTGATCCCCCTCATGGTACGATGACGGAAAAGACGCAGCAACCAATAATGCAAATTGGAAAACAGATTGCGGAAAAAGACGGTGAGGGGACCGGCCAAAGCGGCCTCTATGGGAACCATTGCGACAGCGGCCACGCCCCACCAGGCGCCGATGTCAGCCAACCGGCCCATCCAGCCTCCCTGGCAGCAAGCCATCACCACTCCGATAACCAGGGCATACAGGATGGAGAGGAAAAAACGCACTCCGAAGTTGATGGAACTGCGAAACTGGGGGTCGGCTATCAAGGGTTTGACCACCAGGTGAGTGGGCAGGACAAGCAGGGGGTAGCACAAAAGGCAGAAACAGACGATCCAACGCAAAAAAGGCACCCACATGACGGCTGCCGCGAAAGCCACGATAAACGATAGGGCCAGCAGTGTTCCGGCCAAGGTCCAATGCTCGGAGAGAAGCCTTTGCGGCAGATGCAGACGACGGCACTGGTCAATCAGGAAACCACTTTTTTTCACCAGCGACAGGAACTTCCCCTCTGTGTTTCCGGCGGCAAGCCGGTCCATTTCAAGCGAGATGCGCTGTCGCATGAGGAATCTGTTCCATGGACTGTTGTGCAACCCTTCCCGATGACGCATTTCCCGGTTGAGGACATGGCAAAGGGTCATGATCTCGTCGTAGTGATCCTCGTCACGGATGTCGTGCATGAGCGATGACAAGGCGTTGGTGAGTGCGTCGCGCATACGGTTCAACGCCAGGGGTTCGTTGTTGCGGTAGTCGTCCATGAAGGGCTGCACTGGGATGGGTGTGCCGATATTGACGACAAGGTTGCTGTAGGGGCGCTCGTAATCGTCGAAATCGATGCCCGTCGGGACAATGTAAAGAGGGCTGCGACCCATCTTCATCTGGGTTTCGCCGGCAATGCGGAACATCCCCTTGCCCATTTTGAGCAGGTGGTGGCGATTGTTGTGCCGCCCTTCGGCCATGAGACACAAAGGGAAGCCGTCGAGTAGCACCTTACGGCTGGCGTCGAAGGTTGTGTTGTTCTTGGACAGGTTACTCTGTCCGTCGCGAATGCGATATACCGGGAGGATTTTGAGAAAGGTCAGGATGGCTCGTATGGAGGCCCGGGCAAAAATGTCGGCACGTGCCAGAAAGACTGGGGGTTTGGGGGCAAAACACAAGACGGCCAAAGGCTCCATGAGACATTGCTGGTGACAAGGGGCTATGATATAAGCCCCCTCGGCTGGCAGGTTTTCGAGTCCATGGACATCGAAGCGGTTGTAGTGGCAACGGGTGCCGAACTGCACCAACGGACTAAGCAGATTATATATTTTGTTGTTTTCTTGTATTACCTTTGGCATTTTTGTTACTTTTGGGGTTGTTTTCCCGAAACTGTCGGAGATACTGTCCTCCGTACTGTTATCCAGGGGCAAATATACGATTTTTTGTTGTTCCGACTAAAAACTTGACAGATGTCCTCCTTTGCGAATCCTTCGGCCTGGTCGTGGCTTATCCAGTTCTTCATCATCGCGGTGGCCCTTCTTCTTGCCAACCTTGTGCGCTGCAACGTGCCGGTTTTCCGCCGCAGCCTGTTACCGTCGGCCCTGCTTGCCGGGGTGATCATCCTTTGTCTGAAACCCATAGGCTTGTTTGCCAACCTGGTTGACAAACAGGCGATGGAGATCATCACCTACCACATGCTGGGTCTTGGGTTTATCGCCATGGCCTTGAAGAACAAGAAAATCAAGAGTGCCACATCGACCGTCAAAGTGGTGGAAACGGGCGCTGTCACTGCCAGCACCTATATTTTGCAAGGACTTGCAGGCCTGCTTGTCACCGTGCCGCTTTTCCTCTGCTGGAAGGGCAACGACTTCTTTTATGCCGCCGGCCTGCTCCTTCCCATGGGTTACGGCCAGGGACCCGGACAAGCCCTCAACTTTGGCGTCACCTTCGCCTCGTGGGCCGAGGGACAGGGTCTTGTGTTCCATGGCGCGGACTTCGGCCTGAGCATTGCCGCCATGGGGTTCATTGTCGGCAGCCTGGTCGGCGTGATCTACATGAACGTGCTGCGTCGCCGGGGACAATTGAAAATCAAAGGAAAATCCATGGTCGAGCGCTACACCCTTGCCGACTATGAATCGGAAGGTGAGATTCCCCATTCGGAATCCATCGACAAGATGTCTGTGCAGGTATGCCTGGTACTGCTGGTCTATACCATGGTCTTCTTCCTCATGTATGGAATCCAGCAACTCGATCTGGGGCAGTTCGGCGTAAAGACGCTCAAACCCTTGGTCTGGGGTTTCAACTTCCTGTGGGGTACGCTGCTCGGTGTGCTGGTGCGTTGGATCATCGGCCACCTGCGAAAGAGGAACATCATGCAGCGCGAGTATATCAACAACTACTCGCTCGACCGCATCGCCGGGACCTGCTTTGATGTGATGATTGTGGCCGGCACCGCCGCCATCGACTTCAACAACCTGCGCGGTCTGTGGCTGCCGCTGGTGCTGGTTTGCGCAGTTGGAGCGGTTGTGTCCTTCTTCTTCGTGCTGCGCTGCTGCCGCAAACTCTATCCCGACTATGTGTATGAAGGCTTCTTCTCGATGTTCGGGATGCTCACCGGCACTGCCAGCAACGGCATGATTCTGTTGCGTGAAATCGATCCCTGCTTCGAAACCCCGGCTGCCAACAACCTGGTCCTTCAAACCATCCCGGCCCTGGCCTTTGGTTTTCCCGTGTTGCTGCTGATGGGGTTCGCACCACAGAGTTTGACCAATACGCTCATCACCGTGGGCATCATGGTGGTGGCCTTTATGCTGTTCTGCCTGTTCATCTTCCGACGCACCAAGGACAAAAAGGCGGCGATTTCTGCCGATGAAAACAAGAAACAATAATCATACGACCCTTCCTATGAAAAAATCAGCTCTACTTACCCTTTTGCTAGCCCTTGCCTGGACAGTCTCCGCCCAGGACAGTACCCGCCATGTGCGTAAAGGATGGACTTTCGGAGGCCTGCCCAGTGTCGCCTATGACGCCGACCTCGGTCTGCAGTATGGCGCTTTGACCAATATCTACTACTTCGGCGACGGGTCCACCTATCCCGAATACCTGCATTCGTTCTATGCCGAGGCGGCCTATACAACAAAGCATTTCGGCATTTTCCGCTTCGCCTACGATTCCAAGCACCTGATTCCCCAGCACCGGCTGAGCGTCGATCTCACCTACCTGCCCGACCAGATGTGCGATTTCTACGGATTCAACGGCTACGCATCGGATTACAATCCGGCCTATTCGTCGCAAGACAGCGCCGCCTACATTTCGCGCGCCTATTACAAATACCGTCGTGACCTTTTCCGCTTCTCGGTAGATTTGCAGGGCTCCGTTTCCGACCACCTCTACTGGAACGCCGGGATCGGTCTCTTGCATTTCGGGGTGGGAAGGGTCGATGTCAACCGGCTCAATTCCTTCACCTCCGACGCATCGAAGCAGCTCCCCGACACCGTATCGCTCTTCGGTTACTATGTGGATCGCGGTTACATCAGCGCACAGGAGGCCACAGGTGGAGCCCATCCCTATGTCCATGCGGGCATGACTTTCGACACCCGCGACCGTCAACAGAATCCCACACGCGGCATCCACGCCGACGCCTTTCTCACCTACTACGCAGGCATCGGCAATATGAGCGACTACAACAATGTGAAACTCAATCTCAACTTCCGCCAGTATATATCGCTGTACGGCGAAAAACTCATTCTGGCCTACCGCGTTGGCTCGCAACTGAACCTGGCAGGCAACTGTCCCTTCTACCTCAACACCTATCTCAACCAGCTCTACATGCAACGTGTGCTGTACGAGGGTCTGGGAGGAGCCAACTCCGTACGTGGTATCATGCGCAACCGTATCCTGGCGCCCGGTGTCGCTTTTACGAATGTTGAACTGCGCACACGTTTGTTCCAATTCAAGGCGGGGAAAAATATGTTCTACGCTGGACTCAACCCCTTCCTCGACGCAGGCATGGTGGTTCAGCCCTACGACGACGTGATCCCGGATCCACATACAGGCACGGCCGCCGCAGACAACAGCAGGTTGTATGATCCTCACCTTGCCGGTGGATGCGGACTCAAAGTTGCCATGAACGACAATTTTGTCTTGAGCGTGGACTGGGCAACCGCCTTTGACAAACAAGACAACTCCAAGCTCAGCAACCTCTACATCAAGATGGGCTACATGTTTTAACAGGTCATGAAGAAAACTCCCGCACTGAAGATCTTTCTTTCCTGCGCTCCCGCACTGCTGTCGTCCGTTTTCTGCCCGGCGGAGAACGCTCCGGCTTTTCCTGGGGCGGAAGGATTTGCCCGTTACACCACCTCCGGCGGTCGGGGCGGCTCCGTCTATCATGTCACCACCCTCGAAGACGACGGCAACAACAAGGGGTCCTTGCGCTGGGCCTTGAAACAGAGCGGTGCCAAAACCATTGTCTTCGATGTGAGCGGCTACATCGACCTCCAAGAAGACCTCTATGTGAGAGGTAACACCACCATCGCAGGCCAGACAGCCCCCGGCGAGGGAATCACTCTTCGCTATCGGACCGTGGTCCTGAACAAGGAAGACAACATCATCATCCGATTTGTCCGTTTCCGCCGTTCCCAGGTCAAGGATGTCAACGACGGGGCCGATGCCATCTGGGGCCGTCAGAAAAGCAACATCATTCTCGACCATTGCTCATTCTCCTGGTCTATCGATGAAATCGCCTCTTTTTACGACAACCGCAATTTCACCATGCAATGGTGTAACCTCACCGAAGCCCTGGCCAATCCCGGACACTCCAAGGGAGAACACAGTTACGGTGGTATCTGGGGCGGTAAAGGAGCCTCCTTCCATCACA
>JAGDCW010000050.1 GCA_017958305.1 Bacteroidales bacterium
GCAGACCCAGGGCCTTGCCTACGACGCGGACCTCGTCCTTGAAGAGCAGCTTGATGGGCTCGACCAGTTCGAACTGCAGGTCTTCGGGCAGACCGCCCACGTTGTGGTGCGACTTGACCGGGCCCGATTCGACGATGTCGGGATAGATGGTGCCCTGAGCCAGGAAACTGATGCCTTCCAGCTTGCGTGCTTCTTCTTCGAAGACGCGGATGAATTCGGCACCGATGATCTTGCGCTTCTGCTCGGGATCGGCCACGCCGGCCAGCTTGTCGAGGAAACGGTCGGTGGCGTCGACATAGACCAAGTTGGCATTCAGCTCATCGCGGAACACGCGTACCACCTGCTCGGGTTCGCCCTTGCGCAACAGTCCGTGGTTGACATGGACCGATACCAGCTGCTTGCCGACAGCCTTGATGAGCAAGGCGGCCACCACGGACGAATCCACACCGCCGGATAGTGCCAGCAATACTTTCTTGTTTCCTATCTGTGCACGGAGTGCAGCCAACTGTTCGTCGATGAACTTCTGAGCCAGCGCGGGAGTCGTAATGCGCTCCATATCGGCCGGGCGGACATTTCCTGAAATCATGTTTCCTGTGAGTTTGAGATTAATACTGTCGAGCCACAAAAATACAAATTATTCCGGGTTTGTCAAAGTACTTCCCGTCTGAAACTCCCGAGGTGTCATTCCATAGAATTTCTTGAAACAGCGTGTAAAGTATTTCGGATCGCTGAACCCTGTCCTGTAGGCCACTTCCGAAATGTTGTAGTTGCGGTTCAGCAGGAGCTGGCGGGCTCGCTGGAGGCGCATGGTCTGGATAAAATTGACCGGCGTCAGGTCGAAAAGCTGCTTGATTTTCCGGTTGAAACGGGTCCGACCCATATAAAGTGCCCTGGCCACGTCGTTGATGGTGATTTCCGTATTGTCGATGTTCTTTTCCATGAACGACTGGATATCGCGGATAAACAACTGGTCCGCCTCGGTCAGTGTCTGCGTGTTCCCGGCGGCAGGCTGCTGCACATCGGCCGAGGTTTCCAGACGGGAAAGCAAGTATCGTTTGAAACGCTGCTGCTGCAGCAAGAGGTTCTCCACCCTCGCCTTCAGGTATTTTGCCGAGAAAGGCTTGATGATGTAATCGTCTGCGCCCAGGTCCATCCCCTTGACACGGTCGTCTATTTGCGTCTTGGCTGTCAGCAGGATGACGGGGACGGGATACAGGTCCATGTCGGCACGTATTTTCTCCACCAGTTCAAAACCGTCCATCTGAGGCATCATCACATCGGAGATGATCAGGCTCGGCCAGTACTGGCGGGCTTTTTCCAGTCCTTCCACCCCGTTGGAGGCCTCAACGGTCTGGTAGCTGTCCTGCAGGATTTCGCAAATGAAAGATCTCAACTCCACGTTGTCCTCCACCACCAGAATCAACGGGACGTCGGACGATTTGCTCCAGTCGGACTCGGTGGCGGCATATTTCGACTGGGCTGCACCGTTCTGCGGATGTGTCTCGGTGTCGGCGGCCACCATCTGCACATTGTCGTCCTGGGAGAAATGCTCACGTCCCTTGCGAAGTGTCAGCGTAAAACAGCTGCCCTCTCCCGGGACGGAAACTACGCTGATGCGGCCATGGTGCAGGTCGGCATAATTCTTGACCAACGACAGGCCGATCCCCGAGGAAGGTTTAGAGAGATTGTCACGCTCGATGGTACCGAAGCGTTTGAAAATCAGGTCTATCTGTTTGGGGTCTATGCCGTTCCCCTCGTCCGAGAAATGGATGGAAACTTCCTGGGGACTGTCTTCTATCTCGATGCTGACCGACTTTCCGTCCGGGGTGTACTTGAAGGCATTCGACAGAAGATTGAAACAGATCTTCTCTATCTTGTCGCGGTCCATCCACAGCATCAGCGGAGCCGATGCGGGATCGGAGAGTTCACGCAGTGAAAAATCGATATGGTGCTCTGCGGCCAGTTCCATGAAATTGTCCATCACCCCCCGGATGACTCCGGCAATGGGCAGGTACTCCAGAATCACGGTCATTTTGTTGTTCTGGATTTTTCGGAAATCCAGGATCTGGTTGACCAGGTTGAGCATGTGGCGGGCATTCTTCTGGACAGTCTCCAGATGACGCCGGCTTTTCCCCTGTATGGATTCGTCGGCCAGGGCTTCCGAAACAGGCCCGTCTATGAGGGTGAGCGGCGTCCGCAATTCATGACTGACGTCTGTGAAGAAGCGCAGCTTGATATCTGTCATCTCGCGCTCCATTTCCAAACCTTGGCGCAACTTGTAGAAACGATGGTAAACGAAAAGGCCGACCAGAAACAAGGCCACGAGTCCCAGACCGATGATAGTCCGTCCCCAGGGGCTTTCCACGAACGTCGGTGCCACGGTGATGATGAGCCGGAGCTCTTCCTGGCTCCATAGACCGTCGCTGTTGGTCGATTTGAGGTGGAAGGTGTGCGTGCCCGGGGGGAGACGCAGCCAGGTGATGGAGTTGCGGGAAGTCTGGATCCATTCATGGTCCACCCCTTCCAGCCAATAGCTGTAGCGTACCGACGATTCGCCGGAAAAATCGATGGCGGCGTACGACAGGGTGATGTTCCTTTCGTTCGAGGCCAGCCTGAGGTGTCCGGAGGGATCTATCCGCCCATAGGCAGGCTTGTTCTCTATCATCAGGCCGGAAAACACCAGCGGATAGAAAAATCGGGACTTTTCGATGGATTGCGGAGCAAAACGCAGCAAGCCGTCAAGGGTGCCGAACAAGAGTTCTCCCCCGCGCCTGAGGGGTCGGGCCTCTGAAAAGAGCACTCTGTGCGAGAAACTGTTGCCCGAAAACACCAGGACTTCGTCGCGGTCCAGGCAGCTGAGTGCGTTGTAGCTGGCAATCCACAGCCTGCCCTGCTCGTCGTCGGTCATGCACAGTGTGGCGTCGGAGGCCAGTCCGCTGTGGCTGTCCATTGTCTGGAAAGGCAGCTGGTCGCGCAACAGGTTGTCCGACAGCACACGACAAATGCCACCGCTGTGCGTCACCACATACCGCTCACCATTGCGGGCACGGAAAAACTGCATGACATCGGTATCGGAAAGGTCTTCCGGCTTGCCGCTCTTGGTCGAGGCGTAAAACGCAATACTCTCCACACGGCTGAAATCGGCGTTCCAGGTGAACAAGCCCTCCTTGGAGCAAGCCACCATCGTATCCTGGCCGACCTCCGTGATGGAGCGCACATTGCGCGGCAATACCTGGGCATCGGCGGCCAGGCGGTTGTTCATGTGAAAAAACAGGCCGTTGCGGAACAGTTGGACACCGCCGCCGAAAGTCGCCACCCAGATTTGCCCCCTGTGGTCCTGGCACAAATCGAAGACATGGTTGCTGAGCAGGGAAAAGTCCTCCCCTTCTTCGTGGATATAATGCGTCAGCTTGTAGTCTTTTCCGCCCTGCCCCGGCTGGAG
Organism: Bacteroidales bacterium; assembly: GCA_017958305.1. Classification (GTDB taxonomy): domain Bacteria; phylum Bacteroidota; class Bacteroidia; order Bacteroidales; family UBA1402; genus UBA1757. Next base: position 3,443 of record JAGDCW010000050.1, read on the forward strand.
GAAAAACAAGCCGTCGTACCTCGAGCCCAGCCATACACCGCCCTCCGCGTCCTCTAGCATGGCATACACGGCGCTGCCGAAGGGCACAGGCTTTTCCGACCATCCGCCCGAGGGCTTCAAGTAACCCAGGCTGCGCCCCAGCGAGTCCTGCAAGTGGATACAGCCGTTCTTGAAAGCCATCCACAGCCGTCCCTGCCGGTCGGTCATCATGCATCTGAGTTCGGAGGCGTCCCCGCCAGGGGCGGAAAATTCAAAAGGAGTGGTATGCAGGGAGACGCAGTCGAGACTATGGTTGCGACGCAGCCAGAAATTGCCTTGCCTGTCGGGGCGCACTATCGTTGATCCGTCAGGTTCGAGTTCGATATGCGTATAATACTGGTAAGACTGCTTCTCCTGCGAATAGTGGAAAAGATCGCCCTTCTCGGTCAAGCCCCAGTAGGTTCCCTCCTGGTCGCGGGTATAATAGGCCCTGCTGTCCAACTGCGGATACGACCATTGCGGGCGGACAGGCGGCTGCCAACCTTGAGTCCAGCGGCCATGATCGTGCAAGGGATCGGTACAAGACACCCTCAGACAAAGGCCCGAACTCAGCAGCAGCACCGACGAGCCTTCGACTATTTCGTTGTTGACCCCCATCAGCCTGTCGTCCGGATCCAATCCGTATATACGTGTCAACGCCGTCAGATCCAAAAAGGATTCTTTGCGACGTTCAAACAGATAGAGGCCGTCGCACCAGCACCATATATCGCCCAGCGCATTCTCGAATATCATGTTGATGCGGTTGGGCATGGCCGATGAGCCCACCTGGGGCTTGTATTTTACGATATCGATGCCGTCGTAACGGTGTAGCCCGTTGAAAGTACTGAACCAGATAAAACCTTCATGATCCTGCATGATGTCGTAAATGGCGCCCTGTATGGCAGGATCTTCCGAAGAAAGGGAGCGGACGGTGACGAATCTTTCAGCCCGCAAAGGACAGAGACACAAGACTGTCAACAGGGTTAGTATCGCGGAACGCAACTTCATTGGGGGCAGGTTTTACAGAGGGGAAAGGTACTAAAAAATCCGGAAAACCGCCTGCCCCCGACAAAGAGACAGGCGGTCATTCCAGATGAATCGACTCAGGGAGGGTTTATCTGTTCAGTATTTTGCTGACCTTATTGCCCTGTACCTTGATGATCAAGCCTTTGGTGTCGGGTGCAACACGCTGGCCCATCAGATTGTAGTAACGGACCACAGCTTCCTCGTCGCTTTCTGCCTTGGCACTGTGGATGGCCGTGGGGGCATCGGCGATGAAGTAGATGTTGCGATATGCCTCACACTCGTTCTGAGAGGCGGGATCGCCGCTGTAGGTGCCGTTCAGGTCCGGATAGAAGCGGACATACAAGGTCTCCTGACCGGAAGAATACGGCAAGGTGTCCACATGATTGACAAAGCCTCCGGTGACGGCAATCGTATCGACTGTCTCCCAACGCTCGCTGTCGTAAGACATCTGCAACAGCACTTTGTTCCAGCTGAAATAGATGCCGCAGATATCGAAATCGACCACGACATCGGAAGTATAGCCCTTGGTGTTGAGCAGTGTCTGGAAATAGTAGCCCTGTCCCACTGTCGGTATCTTCCAGACATAGGACTGATAGGTGCTCCAGAAGGAACCGATCAGGTAGGAGGATTCGTCGCCGGTCTCCGTGCTGTAGCATTTCCAGGCAGGCACGTTTTCCTTGTCGGAATAGCACTCGCTCAGCAAGTCGGCCGCCCAGGCAGAGGAGGTCTGCTGAACCTTGGTGTCGAAAATGAAGGCGCAGACATAGGGTTTGACATAGAATTCGGCCGTGATGTGATAGTCGCTCGTCACGGTGAGTTCAATCTCGGGCTGGGCCAGGAACAGGCTGTTGTCGCCCTCCCAGAATACGAAGGTTGTCACCTTGTTTTCCTTGGCAATCAGGTGAAGCACCGTTCCGTCCTCATAGTACTCATAGCCTCCGTCCTTGCCGGGGAGGTCGATTTCAACGGCACCGCCGCCCTTGACGGTGACATCCAGATGATAGACATTGACGGCTTCGAAAACGGCGTAATAGACAAGATCCTTATCGGCAACAAACGTAAGGGTGGCATCTTCCGAAACCTTGTCGCCATTGGCATCGATCCACTTGACAAACTTGTAACCGAAGTTTTTGACAGCAGTCAGCGTGAAGGTTCCACCCTTCTCGACCTTGCCCTTGGGACCCTGGATGGTACCGGCCGTAGAATCGACACCGGTTGCCAGACCATGGGAGAGGTTGACCACTTCGACATCCTTCAGCCAGCGGCTGGCACCGATGACACCGTTGGTGGTCGATTTGGAGGCCAGCGGACTGAAAGAATAGATGGTGAAATTGCTACCGGCGGCATCGGCAAACACATCGCCCTTGGTCATTTCCAAATCTTCCGGCGTGAAATTGTCCGACAGGGTGATTTCACCAAAATCTTCGGCCAGTGCGGGCAGGGGGCAACCGGCAAAAAGGTTGTTCTTGACGGAAATGTTCCACCAACCGGCGGTGATTTTCAAGAAAGTGTCGAAGCTCTTGCCGTCGGGGCAGACGAAAATGTTGTCCTCGATAACCATCGAGTTCTCCTCGCCGGGATAGTTGTTGTTGAAGCTGAAGAAATTGCCGGCACCCAGATAGAAGGTGTTGTGGGTCATGGTCACCTTGATGCTGGGGGTAAAGCCGTCTTTGGCGGCAATGCGGGAATCCAGCAGCGAGGTGCTTTTGCCTTCATTATAGAAGGTGCACTCGTTGAAGACCAGCTCGTCGATAGGAATGAATACATAAAGGAAGTTCCAGCCGGCGGTGCTGATGTCGTGAATGAGACAGTTGTCGAAGACCAGTTTCCGGATGTGGCATTCGTCGATGGCCGACTGGCTGCAGATCAGGCTATAGGCGATATCCGTGAGTACGCAGTTCTTGAACGAAATGATTTCGATGGTGCCCTGACCGGTCTTGCCGGCGTCCCAGAACAGACGACGGGGATTGGACAGTGTGACATTCTCGTAGCAGATACCGCCGCCGTCGCACTGCTCGAATTTGGCCTCGCCGTTGATGACGGCTTCGACCGTATCCGGAGCCATCACCGTGATGACTTTTCCGGTAGGCAGGTTCTGATGGACATAGGTTCCCGATACCGTCAAAAGCAAGGTATCGCCAGTAACAGCCGATGCATAGGCATTCGGATAATCACCTACTGAACTGACTTCGACGACTCTTGCCTGAAGAGCGGATGCCAGCAGTACCGACAAACACAAAAGGGTAATTTTTTTCATAGATGAAATGTTTAAGAATAAAACGATAAAAAAAGTTTCTTGTTCAAGGGCTCATCCGAACCACGCCGCAATTTTACGACATCCCCTTTTTCAGGAAGGGGAAAATCGGCCCCAAAAAGAGGATTTTTCCATCGTTTCGTTCTCCGAAGGGAAAATAAACAGGGGCAGCCGCCCTGGCGCGACTGCCCCTGCTCCATCTTCCTGTCCTGGACAGGCCGATGCCGTTGTTCAGAGGGTTTCCTGGATTTCCTTCTGGAGTTTCTTGCTTTCCTTCAGCACTTTCTCGCTCTCCTTGGCATCCTTTTCGGCCGACTTGATGTTCTTTCTGATCTTGGAGATTTCCTTCTTGGCTGCCGAAATGTCTTTCTTGTTGGCGGAGATGGCCTTGTCCACCTTCGAAAGTTTGGCCTTTTCGGTGGCGATATCCGACTGGGCGGCTTTCTCCTCCTTCTTCATCTGCTTGATGGCGGCCTTGTCTTCGCGGCTCAGGCCGTCCAGGGCCAAAGCTTTCTTCTGCAGTTTGTTGGATTCAACTTTCAATTTCTTGACCGATTCCAGTTTCTTGACGTTGGAATTGATCTGCTTGGCTTCGTCCTTGAGCAGGTCGATCCGTTTCTGGCTTTCGGCGATCTCGTTTTCCAGCCGGCTCACTTCGCGGCCGCCCGACTGTGCCTGGTCGAGGAAATTCTGACTGGCCTGGTCGGCGATCTGCTGGTTCTGCATCACCACGGAATCAATCTGGTCGTAGTTGATCACCTGTGCATTCAGCGAGGCGAAAGACAGGGCGGCCAGCGCGGCACAAAGGATAACACACTTCTTCATACTTCCTGATTTTATCGATTAAACTGTTCTCATTCAAAGCGGCAGACATGGCTGCACGTCCGCAAAAATATCAAAAATCGGAATATCCGAATGAGTTTTTATGAAAAATCCGGCGTTTTTCTCTATCTTCGCTGTCCAACCCATTATCAACAAGAGAAATGAAAAAAATCGCATTGCTGGCAGCTGCCCTGCTCATCGTACTTGGCGCCTGCGGTCAGCAGAAAAAACAGGAGAAACAGAAAATGAAAACATTAGTAGCTTACTTCTCGGCCACAGGTACCACTGAGGCCATTGCCAAGAAACTGGCCGAGGTCACCGGTGCCGACCTCTATCAGATCAAACCAGAGGTGCCCTACACCGCCGCCGACCTTGACTGGCACGATCGTCAATCACGCAGCACTCTGGAAATGAGAGACAAAAATTCACGTCCGGCCTTCGTCAAAGACCTCGAGAAGCCCGAACAGTACGGGACAGTCTACTTGGGTTTCCCCATCTGGTGGTACACCGCCCCGACCATCATCAACACCTTCCTGGAGACCTACGATTTTTCGGGCAAGACAGTAATCCTGTTCGCCACTTCGGGCAGCAGCAGCCTGGACAACGCCAACGCCTTGTTCCGCCAGAACTATCCCGACATCAAGTGGATCGACGGCAAGACCCTGAACGGAGCCAGCAAGGAGGATATCGCCGAGTGGGTCAAATCGCTGAAATAACCCATCTGTAAACTGTATGGGCCGGCGCCCCAGTTACCCGGCTCTTCCGTTGCCCGGAACACCATTGCCCGGCAGAGGCAAAAACAAGGCCGTGATGAATCACTCACCACGGCCTGTTTTCATTGTATGAATGTCACGACTTATTTGGATTTCTGCACCCAAAAATAGATCAGGATAATCCAGCCGACAATCGGTACCAGAACAAGCAACTGCCACCAGCCGCTCTTGCCGATGTCGTGCAGACGGCGTGCGCCGATAGCCAGCGAAGGCACCAGCAGGGCCAGCGAGAAAATGCTGTTGAGCACACCGTGCAGGTGCAGCAGTGCATCTATGATGCCGAGAATCAAGCCGCAAATGACGTAAAACAGCACATAGTACCAGAAATCGGCACGTTTGGTCTTGCCCTGGAACTGGGCATACTGTTTGAGGATGACATCCTTGAAGTAGAGATTGAATTTTTCCATCACACAAAAGAATTAAGAGGTTGACACGACAAATATAATGCATGTGCGGCGCATTGCAAAATTTTTTATCGCTACTCGAGCGGTATTTCCGGGTGCTGCACGGCCAGGGGCATATCCGCCTGGGAGAGATAGAACATGTAGAGGACAACGGGCTTGTCGCCACGGTTCTCGCCATGGTGGACGGTGCCGACCATCTCCACCACGGCCTCCCCTTCATGGACGACCTTTTCCTTGCCGTCCAGGCCGATGATGGTCAGTTCGCCCTGCATCAGGACGCCGTAGTTCATGACCGGATGGTGATGCCAGCCCAGTTTCTGACCGACAGGAAACACATACTTGACGGCCACCAACTCCGGACGGCCCGTCAGATAATCCGGCAACTCGACACCGTCCCAGCTCTGGGAGGTACGGATAAGCTCGGTAGATACCACCTGCTGAGCCTCAGCGGCATTGTCCGCCTTACTCTTCTTGCAGGCCGTAAACAGGCTCATGCCACAAATCAGGGTGGCTGCCACTAAAAACAATGCAATTCGTTTCGTTTTCATAGATGTGATATTATGCGGAATACATCAGATTCTCTCTATCGTCTCAGAACTTTGACACTGGCACTACTGCTATCGTGTAGCCGTCTTTCTCCAAGGTGCGCTCTTCGTCGCGGGTCACAATGGTAAGATTGTCGCACTTCAGCTCACCGGCACATTCCACAATGCTGTCAACCTCGCGCTTCTCAATCTTAGGGCTGCTCATGTCATAGCACACCTGCACCAATCTCTCTATATGTGCCCCTTTGCGCAGCACAAAGTCCACCTCCTTGTCGTTACGTGAACGATAGTAGAACAGGGCCTTATCGGTATCGTATCCTCGACGCGTGAGTTCTATAAACACCTGGTTTTCGAGCAAGCGACCCAGATTCTCACTCACAGCGAAAGCCTTGGCAACCACAAAGCCATTGTCCACCACATAAACTTTTTTGGGGGCCTTGTTCATCAGCTTCAACTTATTGTTGTATCGCGACAGATAATAGAACAAGTATGGCTCATGGAGATAGTCCATAAACTTCTTGGTGGTGTTGACGCTTGAGAAGCCCAGTTCTTCCGACAGCTCATTAACGCTCAGTGGATTGCAGAAGTTTGAGACCAAATACATGGCCAGATTGTTCAAATCGGTGATGTTGCGCACATTGTGCCGCTTGGCCACGTCTTTCCACACGATGGAGTCGAACAGGGTGTCGAGATAGCCGCGAACCAGGGGGCGCGAAGTCACCACCTCCGGATAGCCACCATTGCGCATATAGTCATCGGCCAGCGCCTTGCCCTCGGCTAGTTGTTCAGCCTTTAATGCATGGAGATCCAGCTTGTTCCAATCAAAAAACTCTTCCATACTGAAGGGCAACATCTCTATCTGGAGGTACTTTCCAGTAAGTACTGTCGCCATCTCGCTCGACAGCATCTTGGCATTGCTACCTGTGATGACCAGGTTTTTCCCCATCCTGTAGAGTTCACTCACCCACATGTCCCAAGCATCCAAGTTCTGAACCTCATCGAGCAACAGATACTCATAGCCGGGATAGACATCATCCAGCATCCGCATCACCAGATTGGCATCCCAGGCATCCAAAAGCGGTTGACTGTCGAAATTAAGATAGGCAAAGTTCTTGCCACGCAGCATCAATAAGGCTTGGGTTGACTTCCCCACACGACGCGGACCGGTAATCAACTTGATCAGACGACTCTCCAACAGCAAATCAGTGTCTTGACTATTTCTACGCATCAAGTACGGACGTGACAGCAACTCATCTCGTTCTTTTCGCTGGTTCAGGACTATTGTCTTCATAATCTCGATATGATGATTTCGACGGCAAATATACGACTTTTCTTCATTTCTTCATGCGTATTGCACAAAAAACGTACTTTTTATGCAGTACAAAGAATTTATTGCACAAAATCGGAAAACTGTCAACCAAAATCAGTAAAAGACAGTTTTCCCGAGATGCAGGCACTTCGCAATAAACGAGCGTATGCTGAATTCAATATTAAAGCACAAAGCCTCAGCCGGGCTTGCGAGATGAGATCTTCCTGGGTGGGAGTAGCCCGGCGCCGTCAGCTTCTGCAGGCCCGAAGGGCGAAGCTGCAAAACCGGCTGCACCATGAAACTATCTAAAATCCGAAAACCGGCATAGGATGATATGATAAAAAAATTATTTATCTTTGCGGCTGTCGGAGTGCGGAGGCACGCCGTATGTTCGATTGCAAGTATCTCATATTACTAATTTTAAACTGTCAACAGTATGAAAAGAACTATCGCAATGGCTGCCTTGGCAGCAGTTATGATCTTCGCCGGCAAGGCCTATGCCCAGCTGAGCATCCATGCAGGTTACGCTCCTGTCACCTACACTACGGAAACCACCGTGGGCAGCACCACCACCGAAACGACCAACGAGATGGCCGGTTTCTTTGCCGGTGCCACCTACAACCACACCTTCGACGGCTACCTCGGCCTGTCGCTCGGCGCTCAAGCCCGCTATAACATCAAGTCGTCGGTCGGCAGTGCCAGCTTCGTTGTCGTGAGCGGCAACGACAAGAGCAAAGAGACCCAGGTTATGCTCGACGTACCCGTTTTGCTCAACTACGGCATCAACCTCAACAACGATGCCAAACTGGTCGTCTTTGCAGGTCCCACCATCAGCTATGCACTCTACGGCAACACCCATGTCACCACGGAGACCACGGTTCTCGGTGTCACCACCACTACCGAGACCGACACTCCCATGTATGACGACGGCTCTGCCTACAACCGCTTGGATCTGAGTGCCGCCGCCGGTGTTGAGCTGCATTATACCGGCTATCGCCTCTTCGGCGGATACCGCCTGGGCTTCCTCGATTTGAACAACAACGACAACATCAAGACCACCAGCTCCGGTCTGTTTGTCGGCATTGGCATCGACCTGTAAAAACATCGCGAACAGCGACGATAATGTTTTGGAAAGGTGCCGGGCAGCATGGTTTTTTGCTGCCCGGCACAATTTTTTCCACCCTCCTGCGTTTTATTACCTCGCGAAGAGAATAGAACGCTGTGCTGAAAGGAAAGAAAACACTCATTACGGGGCTCCTGCTGCTCATCGGCTGCCTGGCCGCCCAGGCCCAGTTTGACGGGCAATGGACCCAGTATATGTTCAACCCGGGGCTGTACAACCCCGGCGCCGTGGGCCTCAACAGCGACCTGAACGTCCACCTGACCTTCCGCGAGCAGTGGACCGACGTCAAGAATGCCCCCAGCACTTTCGGCCTGCATGTCGGCAGCCCGCTGCTCATCGGAAACCGGGTGAGCGGCATCGGCCTGCTCATGCTCAACGAGAGCATCGGCCTATTCCGCACCCAATGGCTGCAACTGCAGTTCGCCTACAAGAAAAAACTCTGGGGCGGCGCCCTGAGCCTGGGCCTGCAGGGCGGCCTGCTGCAAGAGAATTTCGACGCCTCGGGCATCTACATCCCCAACAGCGACTATCACACCACGGCCGACGCTTCCATCCCGACGGGCAGCATCGAAGGCATGATCCCAGATTTCAGCTTCGGGGCCTGGTACAACCGGGCGCAGTGGTATGCCGGCCTGTCCTGTTCCCACCTGTTGGGCGGCAACATCAACCTCAAGCAGAAAGAGGGTGACGCCGAGACCGAAGGCACCCGTTTCAACGTGACACGCACACTTTATTTGACGGGCGGATACAATATCCAGCTACGGAATCCGTTATTGTCCCTACAGCCCTCGTTGCTGGTGATGAGCGACCTGGTAGCCGTCCAGACAGATCTGTCGGCCATCCTCCGCTACGCCGACAAATACTGGGGCGGTCTGGACTTCAGGCCGGGGAGCGCCCTGGGCGTCCTTGTCGGGACCACCTTCGACTTCGGGTTGTCGATAGGCTATTCCTACGACATCACGATGGTTTCCACGAGCGGCTCGCACGAAGTATTTATAGGATATCGCAAAAAGATAGATACCAATAGGTTCAACAAGAAACAGAAAAGTATTCGTATATTATGACTATGAGAAAGAATCTGACCATAGGAAGTGCCCTGCTGCTCGGCCTGCTGCTGAGCAGTTGCGGTTCGTTCTATGACAACGGTGAACTGACGGGCGTGGAATCCTCCTCCTGGAGTGAACCCAACCCCTACGGCATGGTACTCGTCAAACAAGGCTCCTTTGAGCTGGGACAGTCTGCCCCCGACAGCGTTTGGGGCACCCAGACGCCCTCGAAATCCGTTTCGGTGGGTTCGTTCTGAATGGACGAGACCGAAATCACCAACGGACAGTACAAGCAGTTCATCAAATGGGTCTGCGACTCCATCACCCGTGAAAAGCTGGCCGATCCGGCCTATGGCGGCAACGAGGAATACATGATCACCGAGAACGCCGAGGGCGAGCCCATCACCCCTTACCTCAACTGGAAACTCTCCATTCCCGATCGCAAGCGTGCCACCGAGGAAGAACTCTCGGCCTTGAACTACCTGCGCGAGTACGATCCCGTCCTGGGTGGCGTACGGCTCCGGACCGACCGGGTCACCTACCGCTACGAATGGTACGACTACGAACAGGCTGCCCGACGGGCCAACCAGATTGAGAAAGCCCGCCGCACCCGCAACACGGACATCGACGCCAACAGCCTGCCCGATGTGATGATCACCAAGGACACCGCCTGGATCGACGAAGACGGCCACGTGGTGCGCCAGACCATCACCCGTCCGCTCAGCTCGCGCTACGATTTTCTGAACACCTATATAGTAGAGGTGTATCCCGACACGACCGTCTGGGTGAACGATTTTGAAAACAGCTACAACGTGCCTTATCTGAAGAACTACTTCTCTCATCCCGGCTATGTGGCTCATCCCGTGGTCGGTGTATCCTGGGAACAGGCCCGTGCCTTCTGCCACTGGCGCACGCGCAACCTGAACAAGGTGCTCATCCCCCGCGGCCAGGAAGTGCTGGAATACCGTCTGCCCACCGAGGCCGAATGGGAATATGCCGCCCGGGGTGGGAAAAAGGAGACCCGCTTCCCCTGGAAAGGCGACTATGCCGATACGGAAAAGGGTTGCTACTATGCCAACTTCAAGCCGCAGAAGGGCGACTATACCCGTGACGGCAGCCTGATTCCCGCCAAGGTGGCTTCCTTCCCGGCCAACGAATACGGCCTCTACGACATGGCCGGCAACGTGTCGGAATGGACTTCGACCACCTGGAGTGCCTCGGCCTACGAAGAAATGAACGACCTGAATCCGCAGTACGACCGCCGCGTCGCTGCCGACGATCCCTACATAGCCAAGCGCAAAGTGGTCAGAGGCGGATCGTGGAAGGATGCCGCCCAGTTCATCCAGGTCGGCACCCGCAGCTACGAATACCAGAACGAGACCCGTTCGTACATCGGTTTCCGCTGTGTCAGAAGCCAGATCGGCGGAGGCAGCAGCCGCTAGAATCCATCCCATAGACAAATAATAAAACAGTCAAATATCATGTCAGAAAGAAAAGAATCCTCCTTCATAAAGTTCCTGGCCAGCTACCGCGGCAAGACTTTATTCAATTTCTTCTACGGATTCGGCGCTTCGATCGCCATCCTGGGAACACTGTTCAAAATCCTGCACCTCGACGGCGCCAACATCATGCTGGCCGTGGGACTGGGTACGGAAGTGTTGATGTTTGCCATCTCGGCCTTCGAACCTCCCTTCCGCAACTACCACTGGGAAACCGTTTTTCCCATCCTGAAAAGCGGCAACCCGCAGGATATGCCCTATTTCATCGGCAATGAAGCCCTCATCAACGGACCGGTGGCCAATGTGCCCATGGCCGGCAGTGTCATGCCCGGCACGCCCGTCGAGGGTGCAAGCGTTGCGCCTGCCGCAGGGGCTCCCGCCACGGGTGGCACAGGCGGTGGAACCGTAGTACAGGTGATCGGCGTTCCCGTGGGCGGCCAGACCGTCGCACCGGGCAGCATCCCCGCCGCTCCTGCGCCTGCCGCCACGGAAGGCAGCGACGAAAGCCTCCAGGCCTCGGCTGTCGAGGAAGAGATCCGCGCCGCCGTCGCCATGGGCCACGGCCAGGCCGCCGCGGAATGGAGCCTCCCGCAGATCAACATCAGCGAAGAGGAAACCAAGACGCTGGAGAACAGCCTCAAGGAATATGCCGAGCAGATGGACAAGCTCAACCTGCACTTGAAAGGCCTCAACACCATCTACGAAATCCAGCTCAAGGACATCAGCTCGCAGATCCACACCATCGACTGCATCAACAAGAGCCTCGTCAACATCAAGGACATGTACGAAGGTTCGGCCGACGACAGCGACCGCTTCATCAAGGAGACCGAAGCCATGGCCGGCAACCTGACCAGTCTGAACCAGATCTACACCCGCATGCTGCAGGCCATGATGGCCGGCCAGGCCTTCACGGGCATCCATCCCGAGGCCGAAGAGGGGGACGAAAAGAAAGAAAACAACTGATCTAGCTAAAATCCAATAGATTATGCCTTCAACGAATGCACCAGAGACCCCGAGACAGAAAATGATCGGACTGATGTACATCATGCTGCTCTGCATGTTGGCACTCAACGTATCATCGGATGTACTGGGCGGTTTCGAAATGGTCGAGGACAGTCTTTTGCGAAGCACACAGAACTCCCAGGCCCAGAACCAGTCGCTCTACGACGATCTGACCGCCTCTTACGAGCAGAATCCCGAGAAGAGCGGTGAATGGTATGCAAGGGCCCAGGAGCTGAAAGCCATGGCCGACTCCATGTACCAGTATGTGGACGACCTCAAATGGCAGATTGCCCGCAAAGCCGACGGCCGCGACGCAGACATCTATCATATCAAGAAACAGGAAGACGTCAATGCACCGGCCTTCGTCATGCTGCCCCCCACGGGCCATGCCGGCCGCCAGCTGGCCGAATCCATGGAGCGTTTCCGCACGGACATCACGGCCATGATCTCCGACAGCCTCAAGCAGAAAGTCATCATGGACAACTTCTCGACCGAGCCTTCCCAGAAAGCCAAGGCCCAAGGCCTCGACTGGGAGACCTCCATGTTCGACAACATGCCTGTCAGCGCGGTCCTCACCTTCTTCTCCAAGCTGCAGAACGACATCCGCTATGCCGAAGGCGAGGTGCTCCATACCCTGACAAGCAACATCGACGTGGGCGACTTCCGCGTGAACCAGATCAAGGCCTACGTGATCCCCAACTCGCAGAACATCGTGCGCGGCAATGCCTACCGGGCCAACATCGTCCTGTCGGCCGAAGACTCCACGCAGCGCCCCCACATTTTTGTCAACGGCCAGCAACTGCCCCTCGACAAGAATGGCCTGTATGAGATCCACACCACTTCGGTGGGCACTTTCCCCGTCAAGGGACATATCGAATTGCAGCACGGCGACGGTTCGGTCCGCACCTACACCTTCGACGAGCAATATACGGTGGTCGAACCCACGGCCACGGTTTCGAACACCATGATGAATGTGCTCTATGCCGGTATCGAGAACCGTTTGAGCATTTCCGTGCCGGGTGTGCCCGACCAGCAGGTATCGGCCTCGGTCAACAACGGTACGCTCCGCCGCGCCGGCAATGCCTGGATCGCCACCCCGACCGACATCAACAAGGAATGCCTCGTTACGGTCAATGCCATCATGGACGGCCGCAGCCAGAATGTCGCCCGCATGCCCTTCCGCGTGCGTCCGCTGCCCGAGCCCCGCGCCTTCATCGAATACAAGGACGAAAGCGGTGTGACCCGGAAATACCGCGGCGGCACGGCCTTCGCCAAAAAGAACATCATGGATGCCCCCGGCATCATCGCCGCCCTGGACGACGACCTTTTGGATGTCAACTTCACGGTGCTCTCCTTCGAGACGCTCATCTACGACTCGATGGGCAACACCAACGTCGAGGTTTCCCAAGGGGCCGAGTTCTCTGCCCGGCAGAAATCCCAGATACGCGCATTGGGACGCGGCAAACGCTTCTTCATCTCCCGTATCCGCGCCGTCGGACCGGACAAGATCGAGCAGACGCTGTCTCCTATGGAAATAATCATCAATTAAGTTTAGTCCTATGAATACCAGAAATCTGTTCATCAGTCTTCTTATCATGATATTGGGCACCGGCTATCTGTCGGCCCAGCCCAGAGGCCGGCAGACGGCCTCCACCCGTCAGACGAGCGCTGTGACGGCTGCCCGGCCCGCCGCCCAGTCGGGCAAAAGCGCCGCCGAGGTCAAAGACATTCCCGCCGACCGGATCACCTGGCAGCGCGAGGTTTTCCGCATGCTCGACCTGACACGCGAAGAGAACGCGCCGCTTTATTATCCGCCCCAGCCCGACGGAGAGCACCAGAACCTGTTCTCGCTGCTTTTCGAGAATGTCTCCAAAGGCCAACTCAAGGTCTA
>JAGDCW010000051.1 GCA_017958305.1 Bacteroidales bacterium
ACACCGCCGTTGCGTTTGTCATAGATGAACATCGACAGTCCGCGTCCGTCGGTGGTGCCTTCCTCGCTGCGTGCGAGCACCAAATGGATGTCGCTGTCGCCGTTGGTGATGAAACGCTTCACTCCGTTCAGGCGCCAGCAGTCTTCCTTCTCGTCGTAGGTGGCCTTGAGCATGACACGCTGCAGGTCGCTGCCGGCATCGGGCTCGGTCAGGTCCATCGACATGGTCTCGCCGGCGCAGATGCGCGGGATGTATTTTTGGCGCTGCTCCTCGCTGCCGAACTCATAGAGGGTGTCGATACAGCTCTGCAGGCTCCAGATGTTCTGGAAACCGGCATCGGCGGCCGAGATGACTTCGCTCATCATGGAGAAGACCACGCTGGGCACATTCAGACCTCCGTAGCGACGGGGCATGGAAACGCCGTACAGACCGGCTTTGCGGGTGGCATCCAGGTTTTCGAAGGTTTTGGAGGCATAGATCATGCGACCGTTTTCCAGATGCGGACCTTCCAGATCGACGCTCTCCGAATTGGGTTCGATGATGTTGGCGGCCACATCGCCGGTGATGTCAAGTATCTGACGATAGTTCTCGATGGCATCGGCATAATCGACCGGGGCATCTTCAAACTGCTCCTTGTCGGCATAGCCTTTTTCCTTGAGCTCCACCAGGCGCTGCATGAGCGGATGGTCCAGGTGGAACGCTATTTCAGGATGATCACTAAAATAATTAGCCATGATATGGTGTTTTTTTATTTGCTGTTTTGTTTGTAGTACTTGATGAGTTTGGGCACGACTTCCTCGACCGTACCGACAATGACATAGTCGGCGATCTGGTTGATGGGAGCCTCAGGATCGCTGTTCACACTGATGATGATACCGCTGTCCTGCATACCGGCCAGATGCTGGATCTGTCCGGAGATACCGCAGGCGATATAGACCTTGGGATGCACGGTGACACCCGTCTGGCCGATCTGACGGTCGTGGTCGATCCAGCCGGCATCGACAGCGGCACGCGAACCGCCCACTTCGCCGTGGAGCACTTTGGCCAGCTGGAACAGTTGTTCGAAACCCTCCTTGGAACCGACGCCATAGCCGCCGGCCACCACGATGGGAGCGCCCTTCAGGTTGTGCTTGGCGGCCTCCACATGATGGTCGAGCACCTGCACCACGAAAGCTTCGGGACTGACATATTTGGACACGGCAGGATAGACCGTCTCGTTCTTGGCCTTGCCCTCGTAGAGGGCCTTCTGCATCACGCCGCTGCGCACGGTGGCCATCTGGGGACGATGGTCGGGATTGACAATCGTGGCCACGATGTTGCCGCCAAAGGCGGGACGGATCTGATAGAGCAGCTGGTCGTAGGTCTTGCCCGATTTCTTGTCTTCGTAGGGGCCGATTTCCAGTTCGGTGCAGTCGGCTGTCAGGCCGCTGGTGAGCGAAGAGGAAACCCGGGGACCCAGGTCGCGGCCGATCACAGTGGCACCCATCAGGCATATCTGGGGCTGTTCTTCCTTGAAGAGATTGACCAGAATGTCGGTATGCGGGGCCGAGGTGTAGGGGAAGAGGCCAGGAGCGTCAAACACAAAGAGTTTATCGACACCGTAGGGCAGGATCTGGGGTTCTACCTGGCCTTTGATACCGGTACCGGCCACCACGGCATGGAGTTCCACGCCCAAGGTGTTGGCCAGCTTGCGGCCCTTGGTCAGGAGTTCTTGGGAAACTTCCTGCACAGTGGTGCCTTCTATTTCTACATATACAAATACGTTGTTCATAATTCTTCCTTTAGGTGGTTAGCACAAAGGGATGCAAAAAGCCTTAGCCGATGATCTTTTCGTCGAGCAGCTCGCGAATCATGCCTTCGATGTCGGCATCGGCGGCTGTCAGGGTCTTCGATTCCTTGGCCTGGAAAACGATATTTTTCACCGCTTTGACCTTGGTGGGCGAACCCGCCAGACCGCACTGTCCGGGATCGCCGTCCACATCGGCCACCGACCACTGGTTCAGGGTCAGATAGGGGCGTTCCTCGTAGAGATGGTCGTAGGGAGTGCCTTCGGCCGGACGTTCCATAGGGCAGGTGGCGCGCTTGTACTTGAGCACCAGCTTGGCGTTCTGGGGGCGGCAGGGTGCAGCGCTACCGTTGACGGTGATGACCACCGGCAGCGGGGCCACGACGGTTTCCACGCCACCGTCGATATGACGGCGGATAGTGGCTTTGCCGTCTTCGACCTTGAGGATTTCCTCGGCATAGGTCACCTGGTTGAGTCCCAGTTTCTGGGCCACCTGGGGCCCGACTTGGGCGGTGTCACCATCGATGGCCTGACGGCCGCCGATCACGATATCGACATCGCCGA
>JAGDCW010000007.1 GCA_017958305.1 Bacteroidales bacterium
ACGGGGACTGTTGACCCCGTGACACAGCGCTGGTGGGACTGGATGGCCGATCTCATGGAAGTCAATCCCGACCATTCGCCTGTGACGGTGCCCCTGCCCGAGATGTTCCATCTCGACTGAGCCGATGCTTGTCTGCGCTTATTGTACGGCCGGGTAGCTGTTGTCGTTGGCGCCGACATTCTGGTAGCTGATGGTGACACTCATGGCCGGACTGTAGGTCGTCCCCTGGTCGTTGGTGGCAAATACCCGGAAATAGTAGGTGCTGCCGGAATCCAGGAGGATGATTCTGGCCTGGAAATGATCGCCCTCAAGGCTGCCGTTGGTCTTCTGCCCTTTTTCCAGTGAAGGGTCGCTGCTGAGGTCGAAGACCACTCCGTACTCGCTGATGTCCTTGCCGGTGATGTCGGCTTCGATCAAGACAACGGTGGGAGATACTTCCTTGGCATTCTCGTTGGAGATTTCAGGGGCTTTCTTTTTATCGCAGGAAGCCAGCGTCAGGCCCAGTGCCAGCGCTAAAAGGACAAGTGTGTGATTCAGTTTCATTTGACAAGAATAATTTGGTTCAACATGTAATAAAGACCGGCGGGCAGGGCAGGCAGCACATTGTCGCCTTCGTGCAGGCTGATCTGGCGGACAACGCGTCCGTCTGTATGGTAGATATGGGTTTGCAAGCAGAAATCTTCCACCTCGGTGGCGACATGGACATGCAACTCGTTGTCACGATAGTAGAAGGTGATGTCCTTGAGCGGGGTGACATCTTCTTCCCATTCTGCCAGGCGACCGATGGGCAGGTACCTGGGCGCTTGTGACGAAGACGATGCCATGTAGGCATGGAAGGTTCTGGTCCACAAGCGGTTGGACAGAAAAACGCTGCCTTGTACGATATCATTCTGGAAGCGGTCGTAGGCATTGAGCGCGTAAACACCCGGGGCGGCAGTCACGAAACTGCCGGCCGGAACGAAGCTGAAGCTGGTGCCCTGGCTCACCTGGCCTGCGCCGGTGGGGATGTTGGCGTTGTGTGCGACGAAGCCGATGTCGCCGCTGCCCACTTGGTCGGACTGATAGACGGGGTTGTTGGGGAAGGCGATGATGTAGGGCTTGCCGGCCTTGATGGTCTCGGCTTCCACAAAGGCATCGTTCTTCCATTCGCCCAGCCAGTAGTGCAGGCCTTCATGGCCCGAAGCAAACGTGTACATCGGCTTGTCCTGGTCGTAATCCAGCACCGTGTCCACATCGAACGGCAGCCAGAGGGTTTCCCAACCGGCCGAGGAGCCGTTGATTCCCGTCTCCTGCTCGAAGATACGGTCGTATTCGACATAATCGACGCGGAAGGCCTCCGGAGCGTAGTAGGGATAGCTGGAAGTCAGTAACATCGTGTCGGCCCGGCCGTTCTGGACCAGGATGGGACGATGGTCAAAGACTTCGGCTTCGCCGTCGAGATAGAGCAGCAGGTTGGGGTTGGCTCCGATAAAACTGCTGTCTGCGATGGCTGCCGACGAATTCCAGCGGACATAGCACAAGTCGTTGCAACCCTTGAACAGCAGTTTCCCGGCATTGACGACACTGGCGTTGACCGTGACGGAGCGCAAGCCGGCGCTGCCTTTGAAGGCCTCGTCGTCGATGGCGATGACCTGGTAGTTGTGGCCCATGAATTCAACGCTCTCGGGAATGACGATGTCGCCCTGGTAGCCTGTGCTGTCGCGGCTGGGTATCACCTTGACCAGCCCGTCCTCGTAGGAATAGAACCCGTAGTAGAGGTCGCCCGACTTGAAGGGCATGGCACCTACGCCGATGACCTGAGGTTCGCCATAGGGCGAGAAGACATCGTCTTTGACCGAACGGACGCGCATCGTATAGGCCGCCCTCTCCAGATCCTTGAACACGATGAAGGTGTCTTGGGTGGCATAGTAGGAATAGTCGTTCGTCACTGTGGACGAGTCGATCTTTTGGATATCCCGGGCCAGGGGCAGGCGTTGGTAGCCTTCGGCAACGATTTCACTGTTGACTTCGCCCCAGAGGATCTTGACGTTGTCCAGCAAGCAGGATTTGTTGTCGTCACCGTTGGTGATAAAGGCAATGAAGGTATTGGTGTCCATGGGACCCAGGTTGATGTACCAGTTCTTCCAGTCGGAATCGCTGATGGTGGCCGTACCACCGCCGACATAATACTTGTCGCTGGCGTCCGTTGCGAGATAAATCGACAATTTGCTGTCCTTGTCGGAGGCATTCACCTTCTTGACAGAGAAATACATGGTGAGTTGACCCGTGATTTGCGACAACACCGGAGTCATCAGGATGCCTCTTTCTGTTTTTGTGCCTATTTGGGCAGCCTGTGTGGCAGCATAGACATTTTCACCGCGCCAAAGAGGCGCTTTCGTGAACAGATCGGTCACACGGGAGATGTCTCCGTAATCTTTTTTCAGCGTGTCGAAGTCCTCCTCCAGCAGTGTGGAACCATCTTCGACCACTTCGGTGGGCAGGTCTTTCTTGCGCTGCACTTCAAGTCGGTATTCGGTGGCGTCTGCGACAGCCGTCCACGAAGCTGTGAGGCAGCCCGGCGTCTCTTCGTTGAGGATGAGCGTGATCTGTTCGGGTGCCTTCAGACTGACGGCATCGTTGGTAGTTTGGGCGAATATACAGTTGGAGAAAGCCGACCAGGTGCCCTTGGACAGGCAGCGTACGCGGTAGGCATAGAGACTGTTGGCCTCCAGGTTGTCGAAGGAATACTTGGTGTCCTTGGTTTCTATAGACTGCACCAGGCGGCCGTTTGTGGCCAACAGGCTGGCATCGGCCTGCGAGGCGTCAACTCCGGCGTTTTCAATGAGGAAGAGCTCGACCAAATAGGAAGAAATGCCGTTTTGCCTTTTCCAACGGGCAGTCAGAGAGTAGGCGTTGATCGTTTCGGCCTCCAGGGCTGTGGTGGCCGATTCACTACCCTCGAGCACATTGAGATAGATAACACTGTCCCTTTCCTCAATCTTAGTCAGGGGTTTGTGGGCCATGCCGCCTTTGTGGAAGAGAGCTCCAGGCAGGGAATAGTCGGAGAGTTCCGTGTTGCCCGTGGTGCCGGGATAGGGGTCGCCGGCGAGATTGCTGTTGCGGTCGTTGTCGGCCGGAATCACTACCATGTGTTCCTGATGGTTGACATTGACCCGGTTGCTGCTCCATGCCGTTTCGTCATAATCCACATGGACGGCCAGCATGCCGTGGCCGTAGGCGGCTTTGTTCCAGCCTTTCTGCTGGATATTCTCAAAGACGATGAATTCGTCCTTGTTGTAGTCGTTGACAATCTTGTAGGCCTGGCCGCCATCGCTGATGGGGAGCAACTCCAGGCTGGTGCTCTTTTCGATGGTCTGGATATGGTACCAACCTACAAGCTCGCGTTCGAAAGCCGTATAGCCGCAGGGAATGTAGCCGTCGCCATTGTTGCAGCCCGAGCACATCAGGCTCCAGGTGCCCATGTCGGGCGTGCCTTCATAGTTTACGTCGTAGGTGTCGGGCAAGCCCAGCATGTGGGAGAACTCGTGGCAGAGCGTACCCACACCCTCCAGGCGTATCACATTGTCGTCGCCCAGCCGCTCGTTGCTGCAAGCATAGTCGAAAATCATCACTCCGTCGTGTCTGGCTTCCTTGCCCGAAGCGGAAATGCGGCTGCGGTGGGGCCATACGGCATCGGGCGTGGAACTGTGGGAGGCTTCTCCGAAGCCGGCATACATGACATAAAGGAAATCCACCATGCCGTCACCGTCGCCGTCGTATTGTTTGAAATTGACATCCCCGTCGGCCAGGTTGCAGGCTTCCAATATCATTGTCTTGGCATTACTGTCGTTGCCGTTTTCGTTGTTTCCGCCATAAAAGGCCATGTTCTGGCTGAGCGTGTAAGGCCCGTATACATCGAACTCGGGCGAGAACTGCCCCAGGGACTGGTCTTCGAAATAATCCCTGGCACTGCCCACGGATTCGTCTTCGCTGTAGCCCTTTTCGTTGAGTTGGCGGGAAATCTGCTGCCGGGGGTTGTCGATGGCAAAGTTTACATCCTTGTACTGGACCAGGATGACCGGCACTTTGACCTTGCCCTGGCTGTTGATGATTCGTTTAGGCTGGCTGTCCTCTGTGGCTGCGGCTGCGACACGCCGGGTCTGGTAGTGGCTTTTGAGCAGGGCGGCGTTGTCGGCCTGGTGCTTGACTATCGAGTGCTCCAGCAGGCTGCGCCGGCTTTTCTCGTGGGCCAGCCGTCCCGAAGAACGCAGGCCGTTTTCGTCGATGGTCGCGTAACAGAAACGTCCCGTTTCCTCTTTGACCAGGATGGCATGGTCCTCGGTGAGGTAAAAATGCAGGTATTCGTCTCCTGCCAGGGTCACGCTAAGGGTGGTGCCGTCTTCCTGGGTCAGGGTTTGGAAACGCTGGAGAGCCGGTACGGCGCCCAAGTGGAGTGCCGTCAGGCACAGCGCGGCTGTTGCGAACAGTTGCCGGATGGATTTCATTGTCTTGTTTGTTTGATTTGGTTTGAGACTCCAAATATACAAAAAAGGAGGCTGAATCCAGCCTCCTTTTTTGTATAAAACAGAAGATTCAATTACTTCTTGATGCTGATGCGGGTAGCAGGCTTCATATTGAAGAAGTCTTTTGCTTCCTGCATGTTGGCAGCCACATCAACCTTGTTGTGGCGACGGGCACCGGCGGAAGGAGTAGCTTTGGGTTTGAGGACAATGCTGCAGGGAATAATGTCATCTCCCAACCATACACCATCTTCGTCGACATAAAGAGCTACCAGTCCGTCAACAGCATCTTCGTTGTAGCCGTAGTTGGCAAACTGGATGCTGCCGTCTTCCTTGAAACCGGCCACCAGGTACGAATTGTATGCATCACCAGTTTCACTGTCGTAAGTGTAGACAGAAACCGTGTCGACATATTTGTTCTTACCGATGAAATCCTGACCGTTGCAATAGATCAGACCGCCGAAGACCTGCATCTTCAGGTCGACAACATCGCAGAGGCTGTCCAAGCCGTTCTCCTCGGTGAAGAGACCTTTCAGAACAAGGCCGTCGCCGGAGGCTGCAATGGAAACTTCGATAGAATCCTTGTCTTCACCATCATTCTTGAAATAGGCCATGTAGTCACCGACATAGTCGGCGATTTCACCGCCGGCCACGATCGAACCGAAGCCATTGCCAGACTCTTCTTCCTCTTCCTCTTCATCGGCTGCGACGTCATCGAGGGGATAACCGTCGGTCCAGGTAAATTCGAGCACGTAATAATTGTAAAGAGACAGGCCGCTTCCATTCTCATCGTAGCCGACCAGACCGTTGATGGTGTATTTGTTCTGATCCTTGACAGCCTTACAGCCATAACTGCCGGGTATGTAAACCCAGTAGAAGTTGCCATAGTCGGAGTCGTACTGTCCCATCAACTGTGCTTGGGGAATGGCAAGAATTTCATAGGTTTCTTTGGCTACAGCGAACTGGAAGGAATATCCCTCGTCAGTGTAATCCGGATCCAGAATGTATTCCAGATCTTTCAGACGATAGAGGTAGGCAGCGCTGCTTTCAAATTCCATTGCTTGCTCCAGATCGACCTCTGCGTTTTCCTCAGAACCCCAATCATCGGTGGCTTTGACGGTACCGATCTTTTTCCAGGTGTAGTCGACAGTCAGAGTGATCTCAGTCTCGGCAATACCCTTGATGGCCAAGGCTGCACTGTCGGTTGTCTGGATCTGGGCCAGGCAGGCAGAGTCGATGGCCAGCGTGATGGAGTAGCTCTTACCAGTGGCCATACCCTTGATGCCAAAGGTGATGTCGGCGAAAGCCTCACCGTCTTTAAAGACGGCTTTCGTGGGAATATCGAACAAGGGATCGTCGCAATCGACACTGATGGCAACCGTGGAGTCACCCTCGACAAAGTTACGGGCCAAACGAACGGTATAGATGGAATCCGTATAGTCGGGCTTGAAGCTGGCGGCACTTTCCTCGGTGAGGAAAGAGAAGCCTTTCTCCTCGGCCGTGGGCGTATAGATGGCGCCCTCGTTGCCGTTGTCACAAGCTGCCAGACTCAAGAGCAATGCTCCAGCCAGCAGCGACATAATACTATTGATCTTTTTCATATCCTAATACTTTCTTTGATTGTTTATTCGGCATCCTCGGTAACATAGATGACACTCGGATCTTCGGGCTGTCCTTTCAGGATGGTCGGATTCTGGTCAACGGCCTGGTCGAGATTCTCGTTGCCGTCAAACTCAGCCTGCGGAATGGTCAATACCCATGCCCAGGTGTCGGGCTTGTCGAAGTCACGAGTAGCATTGATCATCAAGCCGGCGGGCCATCCTTGTGCGGCGGTACGGGTGAAGCCCTGGCCGCAACGGCGGATGTCGAACAGACGGCCGTATTCACCCCACAGTTCGATACGACGTTGGATGAGGATTTCCTCAAGCAACGAACCAGTCCAGTTGTAGGTCTGGGCGCCCAGGGCCGTGCCGGTCTTGGCGCAGGTATAGCTCGGGTCACGTTTTTCCATGACTTTCATCAGCACAGCAACAGCTTCGGCGTCACGTCCACCCTGACGGCAGATGGCTTCGGCTTCGCTCAAGTACATCTCTTCAACACGCATCCACATCTTGTCGCCCAGAGACTGGGAAGCATCCGAGAAGCGGAACTTATCCTGGATGTAGTTTACATTGCTGACATTCTCGAGGAAAGCGGCAGCTGTCTCGGCATCGGAAGCCATGTATTTGGCGATGGCATCTGTGGGCGAGAGCCACCAGGCTCTTCTGACATCCGTAGTACCCATCTTGGCATAGAGCTCAAGATTGATGCACTTCGGTGCGCTGAACCCATAGACTTGCGAACCCAAGGCCAGCATGCTCATACCATCCATGTGGTAGAGAATCGGGCCCCAACCAGGAGTCTGGTCGGTGATGACCTCGGCACCCCACATGACGTTGGTGTTCTTGAGGCTGTTCATGCCACTGGTGATGGTAGCGGCATCGCCGATGGTGTAGCCCGTCTGGGCAGCCTTGGCGGCCGTTTCAGCAGCAGCCCAGTCGCCGGTGGTCAGGCAGATACGAGCCTTCAGACCGTTGGCAACGGCATAGTCGATATGAGTTTTGTGTTTCTGCTTGGGAGCCGTCTGAAGCATGATGACAGCCGTATCGATGTCCTTGCGTACCTGGGTGTAAACGTCGCCAATGCTGGCGCGGGGCTTGCCCGGGGTGCCGGCACCGGTCGGTTCGGTGTAGATGGGAACGCATTTTTCTTTAAGACGCTGGGCCTGGTCGGCAGGATTGGCTGTCAGATAAGGACGTGAGAAGTAGCTTGCCAGCATGTGATAGCAATAGGCACGGATGGCATAGGCCTGGCCTACGACATAGTTCACATCGGCGGGATCGCCTTCCATGGTGGGACCGGCTGCAATGATGTAGTTGGCGTTGGCAATCAGCGTGTAGAAGCCGTTCCAAAGGTCGTACGAACGCCAGCTGCTCTGAGTGTAACGGGATTTCACGTTGTAGGCGGCATCATACCAATACCAGCCACTGCCGGTAGCGGCCATGATGCAGTCGTCGCCCATGACATCAGCACAGAGATTCCAGGCAGTCAGACCGTCGCACTGCTGGACATTGCCAGTGGTGGACCAACCCTGGGTGTACATCAGACGGTAGATACCGTTCAGGGGGACCAAAGCGGCGTTGGCATTGGCAAACATGCCGGTACCAGCGGCCCGATCGGTCGGAGTGGTTTCAAGAAGCTCCTGATTGCAGGAAGCAAAGTTCAATGCAGCTGCAAGAGCAAGGATATAAGCAAAATATTTTTTCATAATAGCTGTCCTCCTTGGTTAGAACTTAATGTCAAGACCGAAAGCAATCGTTTTGGTCGGAGTGTAGGTGTAGTCGGTACCGCCAGAGAAGTTGTACTGGGGATCCATACCATCGAGGTGCGAGAAGAGATACAGGTTGTCTGCGGTGCAGAAAACACGTGCATTGGCCATGCCCATCTTGTAGGTGAGACGGCGCGGCAGGGTGTAACCCAGGGTGACGTTCTTGATGGAGTAGTAAGAAGCGTCGATCAGATAACGGTCGTTGACCGTGTACTGGCCGTTGAGCTCGATACGGGGTACGTCGGTGATATCACCCGGCTTCTGCCAACGGCGCAGGGCGTCCTTGCTGAAGTTGTCGCCGGCATACTGGATTTCCATCAGACCGCGGTAGTTGCTCTCGTAGATCTTGCCACCCAGCGAGTAGGAAGTGCTGACGGAGAGGTCGAAGTTCTTCAGGAATTCGAAGTTCATGTTGATGGCACCGTTCAGTTTCGGAATACGGCTGCCCTGGTACCACTTGTGAGTGGCAGCTTTGGAGTAGTCGTTGGTAACGTAGGTGGCGGCGACGCGCTTGTCGGTGATATTGCCCTGAGCGTCGCGGGTTACGATATAAGGAGTCTCGTCTTCGCCGGCGAAGAATTCTGCACCGTCTTCATAAATCAGGTAGAGCTGTTCACCGTTGGCGGGGTTGACACCGGCCGATTTGGCCATATAGAAGGTGTTCATTTCATAACCCACTTTGATGGAACGGATACCGGAAATAATTTCGGGAGACTCGTTGGTGAGGTCAAGTACCTTGTTCTTCAATACAGAACCCATCACTGTGGCGCTCCACTTGAAATCGGCCGTGTTGACCAACTGAGCACCCAGCGTGAATTCGAAACCTTTGTTCTCGATGCGGCCCACATTGGCGTCGTAGCCGCTGAAACCGGTCGAAAGAGCCATCGGATAGCTCAGCAACAGGTCGGAAGTCTGCTTGTTGTAGTATTCCAAACCAATGTCGAAGCGGTCGAACAGGCGGGCATCCAAACCAATGTTCAGGTTGGCGTTCTTTTCCCAACTCAGTTCCTTGTTTTCAAGAGAAGCGACAATAGCACCGGCATTGTTGGCATTGGGATAGGTAAGATCGTAGAAGCTCTGCCAAGCGTAGAAGGTGCCCAGATCGTCGTTACCCTGGCTACCGTAGCTGGCACGCAGGGCCAGGTTGCTGATAAAGTCGAGATCCTGCATGAACTCTTCCTGGGAGATGCGCCAGTTGGCACCCACCGACCAGAAGTTACCCCAACGGTAATCCTTGTGGAAACGCGAAGAAGCATCGGTACGGTAGCTCACGGAAGCATAGTATTTCTCGTCGTAGTTGTAGTTGATACGGGAGAGGTAGGACTCGATGCGGTAGTCGTATTGGTAGGAACCGGTGCCCTGAGTGGTGGTGGCGGGCTCCATTTCGTAGATACCGTCGATCAGGCCGCTCTTTTCACCATACAGTCTGTTGAAGCGATAGTTGTAGAATTCGTGACCGGCCAGCACGTCGATGCTGTGCTTGTCGAAATCGCGGTTGTAGGTGAGCAACTGGTTGAAGGTATAGCTGAAAGTACGGTCGTTAAGCTTCTCCAGGATACCACCGTAGGAAGCGAAGTTGCCGTGGTACATATTATAATAGTACATCTGGTTGTTGTTGACATAGTCAACACCGAGGTTTACGGTCAACTTGAGGCCCTTCAAGGCACCGGCCGATTCTTCGTCGGAACCCAGGGTGATGTAGGAACGTCCGCTGAAGTTGTCGCGCTTGCGGTCGAACTTGTCGTCGATCAAAGTACCGATACAGTTGAAGTTGCCCATCTGAGGACGGGAAACACCATAGTCGAGCTGCTGGTTGCCGTTGCCATCCAGTACGTCGGCACCCGTGGCGTCCTTGGTATAGACAGGATAGATGGGAGCCAGGAACTGGGCGGTGTACCATACGTTGGCCAGGGAGCTTTCGTCGTAGTCGCTATAGTTCTGGATCGTGTGCGAGAAGGATGCGTTCAAGCCGGTGCGGAACCAAGTCTTGGCCTGGTTGTCCACATTCAGACGGCCGCTGAAACGCTGGAAGTCGGTGTATTTCAAGACACCTTCGTCGCTCAGGTAACCCAAC
>JAGDCW010000052.1 GCA_017958305.1 Bacteroidales bacterium
GCCAGCTACGGCCATCTCTTTACCGACCGTCCCGCTTTCCTGATGAACAAGCCGCTGGTCCTCCGGACGGGAGTCCTGTCGAGCTTCGACAACAACGACCTGTCGCTGCAGACCGCAGGGCAGACGCGCCTGACGGTCGATACCCTCGGTCATGTGGGCATCGGCACGTCCAGCCCGCAGTATAATCTTGATGTGGAAGGATGCATCCGCGCCACGGAAGTCATCATCCACCATATCGACAGCTTCCCCGACTATGTCTTCCGTCCCGGCTATGAGCTGCGGACCGTGGACGAGACAGACAGCTATATCCGCGAGCACGGGCACCTTCCCGGCCTTCCCTCGGCCGCCGAGGCCGAACAGCAGGGCGTGAGCCTGTCGCGCCTGCAGCTGCAGCTCCTTGAGAAGGTGGAGGAGCTGACCCTGTATGTCATCTCCCAGCAGCGCATGCTCGAGCGGCAGCAGGCGCTCATCGAGCGTCAGCAGCGCGAGATTGTCCGCCTGGGCGGCTACATTGAAGAAGACCTCCCAATCGGGGGACAGTCCATGCCGACGGAAAACAGATAATCCGACTGTGGAATGAACGAAGGAAGGACACCGGCCCTGTTGGTCCTGGCCCTGCTCTTGCAGTTGGCCGCTCCCTGTGCCTTGCAGGCTCAGGAGCCGGACCGCAGTGTGGGGAACAACCATTCGATAGCGTTGGATTACTATCTGACGGATACGGTCATAACCCTTTCGTCCCAGGAGAATGAGCACAGCTACTACTATACGGCCCGCGACGAGGTGCGTCTGCTGCCCGGTTTCCGCTTCTCCGCCGAAAACGGGAAGGTGTTCTCGGCCAAGACCGACCCGGCGCTGCTCTTCCCTCCCAAGGAGGGAGAGTTTGTCACCCAGGATGGGACCCTGATGGCCGACCCATTCCAGGGTTATGTCATTGGAAACACCCCCAGCACCCCTTACTATGCCGTTGGCGGTGTACCGGGCACCCTGACGGTGAGCGCGACGGGCGCCGCCGTCTATAGCATCCCCATCGAATGCCCCGAGGGTGCAGGCGGCCTGACTCCCCAGTTGTCGCTGGTCTATAACAGCCAGTCGGGCGACGGCCTGGCCGGCTGGGGCTGGGACCTGGCAGGGCTTTCGTCCATCGCCCGTACCGGCAGCACGCTCTACCATGACAATGCCGTCAGGTGCGTACAGCTGGACACCTGCGACAATCTCGTGCTCGACGGCCAGCGCCTGGTGCTTGTCGGCGGCACCCATTGGCAGGACGGGGCAGAGTACCGCACCGAGGTGGAAGCTTTCTCGCGTGTCACCTATCATACCTCCGACAATGGCTGGTTCAAGGTGGAGACCAGGGACGGCCTTACCATGGAGTATCGCCAGCGCGCGGATCTCCCTTCCGTGACGGGAGGCGTGTCCATTCCCTGTGAGTGGCTGCTGACAAGCGCGGAAGATGCCAATGGCAACTATATGACGGTCGTCTATTCATCGGATGCCGGTAGGGGCGAGTACCATCCGACCGGGATCCTGTACGGGGGTAACAGCCGCCTGAGCCAAGGGGCGCAGTCCAGGATTGGCATCACGTACGAAGACCGCCCCGACACCTTCGCCTGCTATGTGGCCGGCCATAGGACGGTTCCCCGGAAACGGATAAAGTACATCGATACATACCATGACCTGGGCCAGTCCCTGTTCCGCCGTTACGCACTGTCCTATTATGCCGGAGGGAGGTATTCGCGTCTGTCCGGGGTGGAAGAGGGCCTGGATGGACTGTCCGGTATGGACAAGAGGCAGCTGACCCCGATCCATTTCACCTGGGGTGATGGCGTCACGGGCGACAGCTACCCTCTTGACAGCGGTTTTGTCGCTTTCAATACGATCTTCGCCGACATGAACGGCGACGGTCTCAGCGATATCGTGTGCTACAGGCATAAAAGCGATTATACTATAGCCGACAGTATTACCATATTACATGCCCGCCGTGCCCCGGACGGCCGGATCGTCTATGACGCTGACCAGAAAGTCGGTATGGTAAAGTACTTCAAAGAACTCTTCGTGGCCGACTTCAACGGTGACGGCCTGAACGATCTTATCTACAAGACTATCACAAACTATTTCTGCTACTACGACTACCACATTAATATTGGTAGCGGATTCCATCATGTCTCGGGAGAGTCGGTGAAACTGGACAAGAGCTATGACAAAGGATTGGTGGGTGATTTCGACGGGGATGGCCGCTTCGATCTCCTGGTCAAGAAGGAGTGTCGGCTGTACGACCACAACCGTAGCCTGGTTGCCATGGGCGGCATCAGCGACTGGGGAGACGGGATAGTCCCTGTCTATTGTCCCGAAAACAGTTGCCTGACCGACTTCAACGGCAATGGCAAGACGGAAATATGTATCTTCAACTCGTCGGCTTTCACGGTCTATGCGTTCGACGGCATTGCCTTCTCGGAGTTGTCAGGATTCCAGACGGGCCAGATATCGAGCAGCGACCACATCTACCCAGGCGACTATAACGGGGACGGCCTGACCGATCTGCTGGTCTGCCGGACCAATAGGACCTTTATTCTCTTCTCAACGGGTTTGTCGTTTGCCGAGACCGAACTGTCCCAAACGCTTGATGACGGCGACAAGGCCTACACAGGCGATTTCAACGGGGACGGTCTGACCGACCTGGTCTCGATCGACGTTGCGTCCACTGCAACTCTTCGTCTGTCCCTGGCTATACGCAGCAGCCACGGATTCGATCTGGGTACCGTGTCTGTTGACGAACTGTCCAGGGCGGATATCGGCACGAACTACCATTACCTCAACTTTGTCGATATCGATGGCGACGGCTGCGACGACATGGTCTGTACGGGAACCTCAGCGCAGGCCCCTGTGCGACGTTTCGGCCTTCGTGAGCCTGTCCGTGTCACCCGTATCGCGGATGCTTTGGGCGACACCACAAGGATCACCTATGCCGGTATCGGCGGTAGCGATGTCTGCGGTCCGGTACAGCCGGACACCTACCCGCTGAGTGTCATGAGCCAGCCCTCCCGTGTCGTGTCGCTGGTCGAGTCCCCTGCCAGCCGCGTGGGCCACAGCTATAGGCGGCCCCTGTTGCACCGGCGTGGCAAAGGCTTCCTGGGTTTCATGGAAATGACGTCGGCTGACTCGCTTTCCGGTATGGCCACCACGACATCCTATGCGCTGACGGACAGTCATTATTATACTTATCCTCAAAGGCGGACGGTATCCACTTTTTCCGGTATTCCTGTGTCATCGACGACCACCAGTATGGGTGTCAGGTCTTTCCCCGGCATCCGTTTCGCCCCGCATCAGAGCATCGTCTGCCAGAAGAATCACCTGACGGGTGACTCCATAACGCTCTTGCTCGTGGCATATGATAGTGTGGAGAACCCGACCCTGTTCAACACTGTCCATGGCAATCTCACCGAGACGCACCATCTCTCATATACCACAGCCGGCAGTTGGTGTCCTGACAAGATAGCCCGGGATTCCGTCATCATCTCACAAGGTAATGATAGCCAGACACGTGTCACCGCCTACACCTACGATGACCGAGGCAATACGCTGACCGTCACCACCGACCCTGGCGATGCCAAGGCCGTCACGACAACCTACGGCAACTATGACTTCTGGGGCCATGCCCGAAGGGTACAGGTCAGCTCCGGGGGAGAGACACGTACCGCAACTTCTGTCTGGTCTGCCGACGGGCGCTTCCTGCTCTCTGAGACCGATGCCTTGGGCCAGACCGTATCGTACACTTACGACACTTCCCGGGGCCTCCTGACCAGAAAGACGGACCCGACAGGCGTCACCACCTATAGCTACGACTCCTTCGGCCGCCTCAGGGAGGAGGTCCTGCCCGACGGCCGCCGCCACGCTGTGCGGCTCCTGTGGGCGGGGGGCGAGAGACTGGTGCAGCAGGCCGTGTGGTACAGCTATGAGGAGACCTCCGGCGAGTCGCCCCTTTGGACCTGGTACGACGCCCTGGGCCGCGAGGTGTGCCGCCAGTACTACGGCCGGGGAGAGCAGAAGATATCCGTCTTCACCGAGTATGACAGCCAGGGAAGGCTCTGGCGCACATCGGAACCCACCTTTGCCAATGGCGCCGAAGTCTGGGCCGAGACCCGCTTGTACGACACCTACGGCCGCATCTCCTCCATAGTTACCCCCGTTGGGACGACCGCCTACTCCTACAAAGGACTGACAACGACCGTCACCTCCCCGTCGGGAACTGTCACCACCGTCCTGAACACGGCCGGCCAGAAACAGAGCGTGACGACAAACGGCAAGACGGTGAGCTATACCTGGTACCCGTCGGGACAGATGAAGACGGCCACCCCCCAGGGCGGCCTTCCCCTTAGCATGTAATACGACCTGCAGGGCAACCGCACACGCCTCACTGATCCCGATGCCGGCGAAATCGTGTCCACCTACAACGGCTTTGGCGAGCTGCTCACAGAACGCCAGGCCGTGCATCTCCAGACGGGAGGAGCCCAAGACAGCGTCACCACATCCTACAGCTACGAACCGGGCACGGGCCGCCTGACATCCACAACCCGCTCCTCCCGGCAGAACGGTACACAGACGGTCACCTACACCTACGACCAAACCATCCCCTCTCGTGTGATATCGGAGCTGGCTTCGGGCGGCTCCGACGGCAACCATCAGCGCTCCTATACCTACGACGCCAAGGGACGTGTCACACAGGTGACGGAACAGTACGACAACCGCACCTTCGTCCACACTACGGACTATGACGCCCTTGGCAGGATAAAGCGGGAGGGATATCCATCGGGCTATGCCCTGCGCCATGCCTACGACCGCTACGGCTTTCTCAGGGAGACCACGGACAGCCAGGGCAACAGCCTCTATGCCCCTCTGACGAGCAACGCGCTGGGCCAGACGCTCACCGAGCGCAAGGGCAGCACGACAACGACCTATGGCTATGACAGCCTGCATCGGCTGACAAGCATCACAGCCCCCGGAGTCCTTGACCTGGACTATAGCTGGAGCGCCGGTGGTCTGATGACCTCGAGAAGCGACAATCTCTACAACCAGCGCGAGGAGTTCTCGTACGACACCCAGCGCCGCCTGACGGGCTGCGATGTCTATCAGAACAACAGTGAGGACCCCGTCTCGCAGGTGTGGTACAGCTACGACGCCCTGGGCAACATGACCGAGAAGAGCGACCTGGCCGGCTATGAGCTGGAATACGGCATAGACCCCGACGGGCTGTGGCTGCACCCCCATGCCCTGACGTGGCTCAACCCCCTTGAGGATACGGCCAGCCTGCCGGAGGACTTCCCCTTGGACAACCTGACGGTGACCTACACCGACCACAGGAAGATACGCACCCTCACGCAGGGAACCACCACGGCTACGCTCGCTTACGGGACGGACGGGGAGCGGAGAATGATGACCACGACCACGGGAACACAGGGAGCCGGCCAGCAGACCACGACAAGATACTACCAGGGCAACTACGAGGAGACGATACTTCCCAATGGTATCACACAGCGCCTGCACTACCTTCCCGGCGGCTCGTTGATGGTGGAGACGGTCTCACCGGGCAGCACCACAGGAACGAAAGTCCTCTACTACGGCTATCAAGATCACTTGGGCTCGCTCACGGCCCTGGTGCGTGAGCGCGTCAACGGCAATGGCAGTATCGGCCGGATAGTGGCCGACTACCGCTCATATGACGCCTGGGGACGCCTGAGAGAAAACGACGACTGGGCCCTGCCTCGTACCACTGCCCTTCAGATTACCGACCGCGGCTATACGGGCCACGAACACCTGACAGACTTCGGCATCATCAATATGAACGGCCGTGTCTATGACCCCCTGACCGCCCAGTTCTTCAGCCCCGACCCCTACATCCAGGCTCCCGACAGCTGGCTTAACTACAACCGCTATGCCTACTGCCTGAACAATCCGCTCATCTATACCGATCCGGACGGGGAGTGGATACTCGGATATCTTTCAGGCTTGATTAGAGGTTTTGTACAGGGTAAAAACCCATTTAAAACGGCTTTGCAGACTAGTCGAAATGAAGACAGGATTATTGCCGGGCTGTTTGCTTCGGATCCTAACAAGAGTTTGCAGGAACGAATACTTGAAATTCAGTCGCGTCTGACGGATCAAATGCCACAAACAATGTTAGGGTTGTATTACACCCTTTTCTCCAATCTGGCATGGCAAGTGGACGAAGTTAATTATTGGGGCGGAGCGACGGTATCGAGCGGAAATAACTGGGGAATAGGAGAATATGCTGCAGTTACCATCGGAAGTTATATATCTGGTGGTAGAGACCTTAGGGCTGACCCGAACAACTCGCTCTTCCAGCACGAATACGGTCACTACCTTCAGAGCCAGGAAATGGGGCTGGCATTTCTCTCAAGGGTGGCCATTCCCAGTCTGATGAGTACAATGATGTTTGACGATGAAAACCATAGATTTCAACCATTTGAACAAGATGCAAATAGAAGAGCGTTCATATATCTAAATAAACACGTCAAAGGGTTTTATCAGACCGAGAAACAGTATGAGTATAACACGACTAATGGTATTGAAAAGGGATGGAATTTTGATTGTCATCCTTTAGATTACAATCACACAATGACTATAGAGTACATCGATTATTGTAATCGTACATTGGTTAGAATAGTATCACAGAATTTGTCGTTAAAAGCCCAATGGTATGATTACTTAGGTTGGAGATTCGGTATTTGGGGCGCTCTTGGAGTTGGTATTTGGAATGGGATATATTATAACAATCATAGAATCAAATAAGACAATGAAACGAATCGCAAGAATTATAGCAATAGTGTTATTGGTGTGCGGCACTTTTTTTTCATGTATTGAAAAGGAAAAACACGTATATATCAGATTAATGAATACATCGGATAAGGATGTTGTGATACAAACAATTGTTTTACCATATCTTAATAAGCCACCTAGATTACCAGATTCTATTTTTCATTATCTATGTTCGCAAGATGTTTATTATGTTGATGCCGAATCTTTCATTGATATAGAGTGTCCTGAGAAGAATTGGGAAGTTTTTTTTAGAAACACTGGAAACTTTCAGATCAATGTAATGGATGGTGTTTCATTTAATCAATGTTATAATTATCCTTGCGATACGATTCGTAAGTATGTTCCTCTTATGCAAATGTATCGTTTAATACTAGATGATATTCGGCTATTGGATTGGAGTATACCATATCCACCATCAACGAGAATGAGAGGTATGGTTGTTTGGCCTAAACCGGCGATGAAAGAGTAATTGTCTTGCTCCGAAGGCAGTTGACAATATATTCAGCAATATGTGGAGGTCTTCGCATACTTGTGTTTTCCTTTTGAAACAGAAAAAAGGCCCGGAGGGTGGTTTCCGGGCCTTTCCTGTGTGGAGGGATTAATCAGCAATACATGTTGACGATAGCTTCGTAGAGTTCCTGCTTGCCGCTGGTCTGCTTGGGCTCGCCGGCCTTCTTGGCATAGGCGACCAGGTCTTCCAGGCTCATCTTGCCCTGTTCGAATTCCTTGCCCTTGCCGCTGTCGAAGGAAGCGTAACGTTCCTTGAGCATGGCCTTGTAGGGAGATTCCTGCAGGAGTTTGGCGGCAGCTTCCAGGGCACGGGCCATGGCGTCCATGCCTGCGATGTGGGCGATGAAGATGTCTTCCAAATCGGTGCTGTTGCGACGGGTCTTGGCGTCGAAGTTCGAACCGCCGTTGCCCAGGCCGCCGTTGCGGATGATCTGCATCATGGCCTGGATGAGTTCGAAATTGTCGATGGGGAATTGGTCGGTGTCCCAGCCGTTCTGATAGTCACCGCGGTTGGCGTCGATGCTGCCCAGCATGCCGTTATCGACGGCGACGGCCAGTTCGTGTTCGAAGGAATGGCCGGCCAGGGTGGCATGGTTCACTTCGATGTTGACCTTGAAGTCCTTGTCCAGTTTATGGGCTTTCAAAAAGCCGATCACGGTTTCGGTATCCACATCGTACTGGTGCTTGGTCGGTTCCATGGGCTTGGGTTCAACGAGGAAAGTTCCTTTGAAGCCTTTTGCACGGGCGTAGTCGCGGGCCTTGGTCAGCATCATGGCCAAGTGTTCTTTTTCGCGTTTCTGGTCGGTGTTGAGCAAGCTCATGTAGCCTTCGCGGCCGCCCCAGAACACATAGTTGGTACCACCCAGTTCGATGGTGGCGTCGATGGCGTTCTTGATCTGCACGGCGGCGCGGGCCACGACATTGAAGTCGGGGTTGGTGGCGGCACCGTTCATGTAGCGCTTGTGCCCGAAGACATTGGCCGTGCCCCAGAGCAGTTTGATACCCGTGGCTTCCTGTTTCTTTTTCAGGTAGGCGACCACTTTTTTGAGGTTCTTTTCGTAGGTGTCGATGTCGGCAGCTTCGGCCACCAGATCGACATCGTGGAAGCAATAGTATTCGATGCCCAGTTTCTGCATGATCTCAAATCCAGCGTCAACTTTGGCCTTGGCAGCCTTGACGGGATCCTTTTCGGCATTCCAGGGGAAGGTCTTGGTGCCGCCGCCGAACTGGTCGGAACCTTCTGCACAGAGGGTGTGCCACCAGGCCATGGCGAACTTGAGCCAATCCTTCATTTTCTTGCCCATGATTTCCTTGTCGGCATCATAGTAGCGATAGGCCAGCGGATTCTTGGAATCCTTGCCTTCAAATTTGATTTTCCCGATTTCGGGGAAGAATTCTTTTGCCATAATCGTAGCTTTTTATTGTGTGAATGTTTACAGATAGCTTTTCCAGCGCAGGTAGGCTTCCTTGTAAGCCTCCGCGTCCTTTTCGACGGGAACGATTTCCTCCACTTTCTGCAGCGAGGCAAAGGCGTCGCGGGCATCCTTGTAGATGCCGGCTCCCAATCCGGCGCCCCGGGCCGAGCCGATCGATCCGTCGGTGTTGTAGAGTTCGATGCAGGCCCCCGTCAGACCGGCCAGCGTGTCGCGGAAGATGGGGTTGAGGAACATGTTGGCCTTGCCGGCCCGGATGAGTTTGGTCTCGATGCCGATGGAGTTCATGATTTCCATGCCGTAGGCAAAGGCAAAGACCACCCCTTCCTGTACGGCGCGCAGCAGATGTGGCTGGCCGTGGCGGTTGAACTGCAGACCGTGGATGCTGCAGGCGCCGGCCTTGTTCTCGAACATGCGTTCGCTGCCGTTGCCAAATGGCAGGATCGACAGCCCGTCGCTGCCGATGGGAGCCTGGGCGGCGATGTCGTTGAGCTCGGCATAGGAACAGTTGCAGGAGGCGGAATTGCGTTTCATCCAGGCATTGGTGATACCGGTGCCGTTGATGCAGAGCAGCACGCCGATGCGGGTCTGGTCTTGGCTGTGGTTGACGTGGGCGAAACTGTTCACCCTCGACAGGGGATCGTAGTTGATGTGCCCGTTCACACCATAGACCACACCCGAAGTGCCGGCCGTGGCAGCCACCTCGCCTGGGTTGAGCACATTGAGCGAAAGGGCGTTGTTGGGCTGGTCGCCGCCCCGGTAGCAGACGGGGGTGCTGGCTTTCAGGCCCAACTCTTCGGCGGCTTGGCGTGTGAGCTGTCCCTGGGGTGCGAAGCTGGGCAGGATTTCGGGAATCCAGTCGGCGGAAAAACCGAAATAGTCCATCAAAAAGCCGGCGGGCCGGTTGGCGGTGAAATCCCAGAGGATGCCTTCGGACAGACCGGAGGCCGTTGTGGTGCAATGGCCTGTCAGGCGCAGGGCAATGTAATCGCCCGGCAGCATGAACTTGTCGATTTTATCGAAGATTTCCGGCTCGTTCTCTTTGACCCAGGCCAGTTTCGAGGCAGTAAAATTGCCCGGGGAATTGAGCAGGTGCGACAGGCATTTCTCTTCGCCGATCCCGTGGAAGGCCTTTTCGCCGTAGGGGACGGCCCGGGAATCGCACCAGATGATGGCCGGACGCAGCAGACGGGCATCCTTGTCGACAAGCACCAATCCGTGCATCTGGTAGGAGATGCCGATGCCGGCAATGTCGGCGGCATTGATGCGAGACTCTGTCAGGACAGCCTGGGTGGCGGCTTTGAGATTGTCCCACCAGGCATTGGGATCCTGTTCGGCCCAACCGGTCTGCAGGGCCATGATGGGCATCTCCTGTTTGGGGAAAAAAGCGGTCGAGAGACAATCTCCCGACTGGGCATCGATCAAGGAAGCCTTGACCGAGGAACTGCCGATGTCGTAACCAAGTAGATACATAGCGGTTATTTGATTTTGCGCGATCCGTTGCCGATCTTGACGTCGTAGATCTTGGGGGCTTTGCGGAATCTTTCCTTGTAACTTGAGATGGATTTCTGGATGAAGTTGTCGTAGATGGACTCGTCGAGCAGGTTGATGGTGCAGCCGCCAAAGCCTCCGCCCATCATACGAGCTCCCAGCACACCGCACTCGCGAGCCACATCGACCAGGAAGTCGGACTCCTCGCAACTGACGTTGTATTCTTTGCTGAGGCCTTCGTGCGAAGCGAACATGAGGGCTCCGAACTTTTGATAGTCGCCCGCCTTGAGCGCATCCTGGGCTTCCAGTACCCGGAGATTCTCCTTGATGACGTACATGCAGCGGCGGAAGGTGCTCTCTTTGAGTTTTTTCTTGAATTCACCGAGCATTTCCGGGGTCACATCCCTCAAAAGCTGCACCTTGGGGTATTTCTTCTGGATCGTGGCCACGCCTTCTTCGCACTCGGCCCGGCGAATGTTGTATTCCGAGGCGGCCAGGTTGTGTTTGACCTGGGTGTCGAGCAGTACGACCCGGCAGTGGCCGGGATGGAAGGGCAGCGACTCATATTCCAGCGAACGGCAGTCGAGGCGCAACACATGGTCCTCTTCTCCGAAGACGGAGGCAAACTGGTCCATGATGCCGCAGCGGACACCCACCGAATTGTGTTCGGCGGCCTGGCCGATCTTGGCCATTTCCATTTTTCCCAGCCCCAGTTGGTAGAGGTCGTCCAGGGCAAAGACGAAGGTCGATTCCAGGGCTGCCGAGGTGGACAATCCCGAACCGATGGGAATATCGCCGCCAAAGACGCAGTCGAAGCCGTGGACTTCCTTGCCCGCCTTGAGCAGTTCGTTCACCACGCCATAGATATACATGGCCCAGCTTTGGATGGGTTTTTCATCGAGGGCGAACTCCTCGGTCTCTTTCATATCGTAGGAATAGACCCGGATGGTGTCCGTGCCGTTGGGACGGATGGCGGCCACGATGACTTTGTCGATGGCACCCGGCAGGACGAAACCTCCGTTGTAGTCGGTGTGCTCACCGATCAGGTTGACACGGCCCGGGGAGGCGTACAGCGAGTAGTCTTCCCCGTAGCGCTTGACAAATTGGTTGCAGATGGCTGAATAATCCATAGTGTTGCAGTTTTACCAAAGTTTGGAGGGATAGATGCCCTGGCGGATCTGCTCGGCAATCTTGTCGACCACATACTGGCGGTCGGCGGCATAGGTCACACCGAACCATTTGGAGGTGGTGTCGAGCACTTCGCAGCTCACACGGCCGGAGGATATCAGGTTGTTGACCACCCAGGGAATGTAGAATTCGGCCTTGGGCTGGTTGAGGTTGGCGTCGAGGAAAACCTTGAAATTCTCTTCGGAATACTCGAAATAATCGGGTGTGAATCCCCACATGTTCATCGAAACGGGAGCGTTTTCATCGACAACGACCAGCTGCTCGTCATCGTCCTTGTACTTGACCTGACCGTCGGTGTCGCGGATGATATAGGTACGCTCGACCACGTTGGTGAGCAGTTTCCTCTCATCGGTCTGGCACAAGCCGCGGGCCACCGAACCGCTTTCCGACAGCGTGTTGCCGACGCGGTAGCCGACCATGCAGTATTTGTTCTTCTGTCCTTCCACGCGACGGAGGAAGTCGGCCAGCACGGCAAAGCTGTCTTTGCCGTAGAAGTCGTCGGCATTGATCACGGCAAAGGGTTCGTGGATGACATCCTTGCCCATCAGGACGGCGTGGTTGGTGCCCCAGGGCTTGGTGCGCTCGGCAGGACAGGTGTAGCCGGCCGGCAGGTAGGAGGTCTCC
>JAGDCW010000008.1 GCA_017958305.1 Bacteroidales bacterium
CTTGCCGGCGCGGGTGGACATGGAGGGCGAACCGGTCACCACGGCACCGAAGGTGCGCATGATGGATGAGCGGTAGGGCTTCTGCTGCATCGAGATCTTTACCTGATAGACAGCTGCTTCCAGACCAAAGACTTTGGCGGCATAGGCCAGAGCGGCACCCCACTGTCCGGCACCGGTCTCGGTGGTGACATTGGTCGTACCTTCCATCTTGGCATAGTAGCACTGGGGCAGGGCCGAGTTGATCTTGTGCGAACCCAGCGGGTTGACACTCTCGTTTTTGAAATAGATATGCGCCGGGGTGTCGAGGGCTTTTTCCAACTCATAGGCACGCACCAGCGGGGTGGAACGATAGAATTTGTACTTCTCGAGCACTTCCTCGGGAATGTCGATCCAGCGATGCTCGGTATCGAGTTCCTGACGGGAGCATTCGGCCGGGAAGATGTGTGCCAGGTCTTCCCAAGTCAGGGGCTGCTTGGTGGCGGGGTGAATCGGAGGCAGCGGCTTGTTGATCATGTCTGCCTGAATGTTGTACCACTGTGTGGGGATTTCCTTCTCTTGAAGGATGAACTTCTTCTGCTTTTTCATAGCATCTGTGTTTTTGAAATTTATAAATTACGTTTATCGATGACATGGGCACTCTTACCCTGACTTCTTTCGATGGTGTTGGGCGCTTTCAGCTGTACCTTGGCGGCGATGCTGAGCACACTCTTGAGTTTGGACGACAGCTTCTTCTCGAGCTCGTCGATGGCAGCCGGCGTATCCATGGTGCTGGTGAAATATTCCTGACGCAGTTCGAC
Source organism: Bacteroidales bacterium (assembly GCA_017958305.1). Lineage (GTDB taxonomy): Bacteria > Bacteroidota > Bacteroidia > Bacteroidales > UBA1402 > UBA1757. Next base: position 798 of record JAGDCW010000008.1, read on the forward strand.
CTGCACCTGCAAGGTGTCGAGGTTGTTGACCCGGTCCACGACGAGCATGTAGCGCGGGGCGAACTCCGGCATGCTGAGCACGACGCTCTCCACCTGGGAGGGGAATACGTTGATACCCCGGATGATGAGCATGTCGTCGCTACGGCCGGTGATGCGGCTCATGCGGACAGCCGTGCGGCCGCACTCACAGGGACCTTCGATGAGCGAGCACAGGTCGCGGGTGCGATAACGCAGCACCGGCATGCCTTCCTTGGTCAAGGTGGTGAAGACCAGCTCGCCGCTCTGTCCGTAAGGCAGCGGTTCCAGCGTGGAAGGATTGATGATTTCGGGATAGAAATGGTCTTCGCAGATGTGGGAGCCGTTCTGTTCCTGGCATTCATAACTGACACTCGGACCCATCACCTCGCTCAGGCCATAGACGTTGTAGCCCTTCAGCCCGAGGCGTTCCTCGATTTCCTGACGCATCTGCTCGGTCCAGGGCTCGGCGCCGAAGGCCCCCACCCTGAGTTTGATCTGGTCCTTGCCGATGCCCATCTTGTCCATGGTTTCGGCCAGGTACAAAGCATAGGAAGGGGTGCAGGCGATGCCCGTGATGCCCAGGTCGCGGATCAGTTTCAGGTGCTTCTCCGTGTTGCCCGTGCCGGCCGGGATGACCGAGGCGCCGATGTGCTCGACCCCGTAGTGGGCTCCCAGGCCGCCGGTGAACAGGCCGTATCCATAGGCTACGGAGAATATGTCGTCGCGGGTCACGCCGTAGGCCGTCAGACAGCGGGCCATGCATTCGCTCCAGACACCGATGTCCTTGCGGGTATAGCCCACAATGGTCGGATTGCCTGTCGTACCGCTGCTGGCATGGACGCGGATGATTTCGCTCTGCGGGGCGGCCTGCAGACCGAAAGGATAGTTGTCGCGCAAGTCTTTCTTGGTAGTGAAAGGCAGTTTGGTGATGTCTTCGATGGTCTGGATATCATCGGGACGGATGTCCATCTCTTGCAGTTTGTTGCGATAGAATGGCACGTTGTGATAGACATACTCCACAATTTTATGAAGCCGCTTTCCCTGCAAGTCGCTCATCTCGTCGCGACTCATGCACTCTTTGTTGGGGTTCCAAATCATAATGGTATTAATGAGTTGATTAGTCGTTTTTATGGTTCTCTTCAAATATCTTCATGCGTTCCTCAAGCAGTTCGTACTGATGATCCCGGATAAAGGACGTGCAGATCCTCAATCCCTGGCGGGTGCTGCCGGTCGAGTCCAGGGCGATGGCGCTCACCCCGTAATAGAGCAGTTCGCGGGCCAGCTGCTTGCCGCTCATGCCGGGCCACGACACGGTGAAATAGAAACCGTCGGCAATGGGTTCCTCCATGTCCTTGTCATAGACGATGCCGAACCCGTGCCGGCAGAAAATCTCCTTGAGCTTGGCAGCCCGCCGGCCATACTCGGCGATGTCGCTCCGGAAGTCATAGACCCCGTCGCTGGCAGCCTTGAACATGGCGGCCAAGGCATACTGGGCGCTGTGGCTGGTACCGCTCGACAGGGCGTACAGCACCCTGTGGATGAAGACCGGTCCGAAACAGCCGTTGCCATAGCGGCTGGTCAGGGCCGGATACTCCCGGTGATACAGTTTGTCGGAGATACAGCTCACGGCGATGCGCTCGCCGGCGTAGCTGAAAGCCTTGCTGCCGCTGATGAGCAGCACGTAGTTGTCGGTATATCTGGCCACCGTGGCCTGATAGGGGGCCTCGAAAGGCCGGCTCAGGTTCTTGCGGAAGTCCATGGCGAAATAGGCCAGGTCTTCCAGCACGATGACATCGTATTGGGTTGCCAGACGGCCAATGGCGGCCAGTTCCTCCTCGCGCAGGCAAATCCAGGCGGGATTGTTGGGGTTGCTGTAGATGATGGCGGCAATGTTGCCTTTTTTGAGATAGGATTCCAGCTTGGGAGCCAGTTTGTCGCCGCGGTAGGCATACACATCGAAGCTTTCGCAAGGGGCGCCCATCACCAGGCACTGCTGCTTCTGCACGGGGAAACCCGGGTCGATAAACAGGATGGTGTTCTTCTTGGGGTCGGTCTGGGAAGCGGTGAGGAAAGAGGCGAAAGTGCCCTGCATCGAACCGCACACGGGCACACAGCCTTCGGGGCGGATGTCCACTCCGACAAAGGCCTTGACAAAACGGGAGGCTTCGTTCTTGAGGGCATCCAGCCCGTTGATGTTGGGATACAGGCGGGCAATGCCGTTTTGCAGGGCCTCCACCTGGGCCTGCACGCCATAGGCCGAGGCCGGCAGTCCGGGCACACCCATCTCCATTTTGATGAATTCCTGTCCGGAGGCCTTCTCCGACTGCTGGGCAACGGCCACAATCTCACGGATGGTGGCGCGGCCGAAATCGGAGATACCCAGCGCCTCAATGGCCTGATCCACTATTTCACGGGCAATGGGAGTCTGCATCGTATCACTTTTTTAAAGCATCATAGCCGGCGTCGAAAGCCTTCAGGTTGGCCTCCACCACGGCTTCGCCCTTCTTGGCGAAGACGGCACGGATGGCCTGGCGCAACTCATCGGCACTGAGAATGTCTATATAGCGGGCAGCCATCCCCAGCAGGATCATGTTGGCGCTCTTGGGCAACTTCATTTCGGCAGCCAGGGCCTCGATGTCGAGACTGGCCACATGCTCGCGGCCGCAGAGTTCGGCCATCAAGGCCGTCTGGTCGGGATAGTTGGGGATGTTGACAAAGGGCTTGGAAGAGGTGACGATCCAACCCTTGGGCTGCAGATAGGGCAGATAGCGCAGGGCTTCCATGGGCTCCATCGACACAATCAGGTCGGCCTTGCCCAGAGGAATTTGGTCGCTGAAAATCTCTTCGGTGCTCAGGCGCAGGTCGCTCTGCACATCCCCGCCGCGCTGGCTCATGCCGTGTACTTCGGCCTGTTTGAGCTGCAGCCCGGCCTGGGTGGCAGCCTGCCCCAGGACAGTGGCGATAGAGAGGATACCCTGGCCTCCCACGCCCGAAAGTTTGATATCTATCTTACTCATTTCTGTTCGGCTTTTTTGGCCCGGAGTTTACGGTTGAAGGTCTGGATGCACTCCCGCTGGGGAATGATGACCGAGACACCGGGATAATTGATTTCATCGCGGATGATGCGGGTGATTTCCGGCATGTTCTTGGGCAGGGGCACCACCACATGCAGGTGTTCGCGCTCAACGCCCAGGGCCAGGCAGATGGCTTCGTACTTGTGGGTACCGGCCGAATCCTGTCCGCCCGTCATGCCGGTGGTCAGGTTGTCGCTGATGACCACGGTGATGTTGGCATGGTCGTTGACGGCGTCCAGCAGACCGGTCATGCCCGAATGGGTGAAGGTGCTGTCGCCGATGATGGCGACGGCCGGGAACTGGCCGGCATCGGCAGCGCCCTTGGCCATGGTGATCGAAGCGCCCATATCGACACAGCTGTCGATGGCCTGGAAGGGAGGCAGGGCACCCAGCGTGTAGCAGCCGATATCACCGAACACACGGGCGTCGGGATATTCGGCCAGCACCTGGTTCAGGGCAGTATAGACATCCCTGTGTCCGCATCCCTGGCAGAGCTGCGGCGGGCGGCCGGCCAGGTTTTTGGCCGGGGCGAAGGCCGAAGCGGCAGGCTGTCCGAAGGCGGCGGCCACGTTGTCGGGATTCAGTTCGCCCGTGCGGGGCAGACGGCCCGTAAGACGTCCGCTCACGGGATAACCGGCCGACAGCAGTGCCTTGACCTGCTCTTCGGCAAAGGGCTGGCCGTCTTCCACCACCAGGATTTCCGAGCTGTTGTCGGCCAACTGCCTGACAAGCGAGACAGGCAGGGGATATTGCGACACTTTCAGCAGGGAGATGCCTTGGGGAGCGGCTTCGCGGACATAGTTGCAGGCGATGCCGCAGGCAATCACACCCAGACCCTTTTGGCCGGACAGTTGCAGGCTGTTATGGGAAGATGCCTCGGCAGCTTGCAGCAACCGGGGCTGTTTTTCTATCAGCGAGGCATATTGGCGGCGTGCATTGCCCGGCAGCAGCACCCAATGGGTACGCTCCTTGTCGGCCTGCAGCGGATTCTGCCCGCGCGGTGTGCCCACCTCGACAGCCGCCCGGGAATGGGCCAGGCGGGTGACTATCCTGAGCAGGACCGGCAACTTGAGGCTCTCCGACAAATCGAAGGCTTCGGCCATCATATCGTAGGCTTCCTGCTGGGTGGAAGGTTCCAGAATGGGCACCATGGCAAACTTGCCGTAAAAGCGCGAATCCTGTTCGTTCTGCGAGGAATGCATGGAAGGATCGTCGGCGGCCAGGACCACCAGTCCGCCGTTGACACCCGTGATGCCCGCATTGACGAAAGCATCGGCACAGACATTCATACCGACATGCTTCATGCACACCAGTGCCCGTTTGCCGGCATACGACATGCCCAGCGCGGCTTCCATGGCTGTTTTTTCGTTGGTGCACCAGCGGCTGCGGATACCTCGCTCCCGGGCCGCCGGGCTATTTTGGATAAATTCGGTGATTTCCGTCGAAGGTGTGCCCGGATAGGCATAGACACCCGACAGACCGGCGTGCACTGCCCCCAGTGCCACAGCCTCGTCACCCAATAACAATCGTTTTTCTGACATA
>JAGDCW010000009.1 GCA_017958305.1 Bacteroidales bacterium
CATGGTCATGGCGGTTTCGTCATCGGCAGCGAGATGTCGGGCGGTGCCCGCAGGCTCTATGTCAAAGACTGCACCTTCCTGGGGACGGATGTCGGCCTGCGTTTCAAGAGCACGCGCGGTCGCGGCGGTGTGGTCGAGGATATCTTCATCGACGGCATCCGCATGGTGGACATCCCCACCGAGGCTTTGTCGTTCAACCTGTATTATTCCGGCAAGTCGCCCGTGCCTGAAGAGGGCGACGAACCCGATCAGATCAAAGTGGAAATGCGCCCCGTGGACGAGACCACGCCGGTGTTCCGCAAGATCTATATCAGCAATGTTATCTGTGACGGCGCCGACTGTGCCTTCCTGTTCAACGGCCTGCCCGAAATGAAGATCAACGAAGTGGAAATCCACAACAGCGTCTTCACGGCCCGCCGTGGCGGCATCCTGGCCCAGGTGGACGGCATTCTGCTCGACAAGGTGACAATCAATCAGTCGGAGGGCAAAGAGTTGCTCTACCAAGACGCGCACAACGTCACGATACAGTAAGTGTTGTCCATCCCGAGGCCATGAGGCGCAGTTACGGCCTGTACGAATTCAATGCTCTGATCCGCGATCGGCTCGAAGACGCATTTCCGGAGACGTACTGGGTCAGGGCTGAGATAGCCGAGTGCAAGCCCAACAGTTCGGGGCATTGCTATCTGGAACTGATAGAGAAGGGTAGCGGCGACCGTTTGACGGCTCGTATGCGGGCGGTGATCTGGGCCAATGTCTGGTTCCCGCTCAGTTTGCAGTTTGAGCAGGCCACTGGCAGCCCCTTGATGGCCGGACAAAAAATATTGGCCGAAGTGAGTGTCGGTTTCCATGAACTCTACGGCCTTTCCTTGACAATCACCGACATCGATCCCGACTACACCCTGGGCGAATGGGCCCTGCGCCGTCGGGAGATTCTCCGGCGACTGGAAGAGGACGGGGTGTTGGAGATGAACCGGGAACTGCCCGAGCCCCTGCTGCCGCAGCGCCTGGCGGTGATCTCTTCGGAGAAGGCGGCCGGCTACGAGGATTTCGTACACCAGCTTTCCTCGGGAGGATATGCATTCTATCTGAAGCTTTTTCCGGCCATCGTACAGGGCAACCAGGCGGAAGAGTCCATCCTGGCTGCATTGGACAGGATATTGGAGCATGTGGATTTGTTTGACATGGTGGTGTTGATACGAGGCGGCGGCGCCTCGGCCGACCTGTCCTGCTTCGACAGCTATGAGCTTTGCTCGGCATTGGCGCAATTCCCACTGCCGGTGCTGGTGGGCGTAGGACACGAACGCGACAAATCGGTGGCCGATGTGGTGGCCCATGTGTCGGTCAAGACTCCGACGGCTGCCGCGGCATGGCTCATCGACCGGATGGCTGCCCGGCAGGAGGACCTTGAGGCCTGCAGCGCCCGCCTGGAGGCTTCGGTCAGGGAAGTCCACCGCCGATTGGATCGCCAATGGCAGCTGGTGGCAGAGCGTTGCCGTCGGGTCACGGACACTTTCTGCCAAGGGCAGCGCTTGAAGCTCCAGGCCTCGCAACTGCGGTTGCGACAGAAGACCGAAGCTGGACTCGCCGACGGCGGCCGGCGGCTGGACATGATACAGGAGATTCTCAAGCGGCAGAGCCGGCAACTGCTCATGCAAGCCCAACATCGGCTCGACTTGGCCGAAAAGGATATTGAGGCGGTCTCGCCCCGCCGCCAGCTGGAAAGGGGCTATTCAATGACGTTGTACCAGGGTCGCCTGCTGCGGTCGGCCAAGGGCTTGCCAAAGGGCAGTGTGTTGGAGACCAGGTTGGCTGACGGAATATTGATTTCAAAAACTGTGGAGGATGGAAAAGAAAACCTATAAAGCCGCAATGGACGAACTGGAGTCGATACTGGCCTTGATCGAGCAGGGCGACATGGACGTGGACGATATGCTCAAAAAGGTCGGCCGGGCGACGGAGTTGATCCGTTTCTGCCGTCAGAAACTGACGCAGACCGACGAAGCGGTGCAGAAACTGTTGGAAGAAATACGTTGACTTTTTAATAATACGATTTATGAAAAAAATGTTTTGGATGTTGGCTGTTGCCTGCCTGATGTTGGCCGGTTGTCAGAAAAAGGACAGCGAACCGGTTGTCAAGAATGTGATATTTATGATTGGTGACGGAATGGGACTGAATCAGGCCTATGCCGGTGCTTGGGCCAAGGGTGAGCCCTTGCAGATGATGGCTTCGACAACAGCCTTTGCCCTGCAGGAAACCTGGTCGGCCGACAACAAAGTGACCGACTCTGCCGCCAGTGGTACAGCCATGGCCTGCGGCGTGAAGACCTATAACTATGCTATCGGTCTGGACAGGGACAGTGTGCCCGTCGAGTCCATCCTGGAGCAGTCTGCCCGCAACGGCAAGGCCACGGGCATTGTCGTGACCTGTGCCATGACACATGCCACCCCGGCCTCTTTTGTCGCCCATCAGACGAACCGTAACAAAGGCGAGGAGATAGCCGTTGACATCGTCCACAGCCCCGTCGAGGTGATGATTGGCGGCGGCCGTAAGCATTTCGAGGCCCGCAAGGACAGTCTGAACATGAGCGACAGTCTGCGAGCCAAGGGGTTCGATGTGGTTTATACGCTTGAGGATGCCATCAATTCTTCTTCGAAGTATCTGGCCGCTTTCTGTGCCGAAGACAAACTGCCCACTGTTGTGGACGGCCGAGGCGATTTTCTGCCCAAGGCTGTGGAGCTGGCCATCAAGAAACTGAAAAAGGAAAAGAACGGTTTCTTCCTGATGGTGGAAGGCTCGCAGATCGACATGCGCTGCCACTCCAACGACATGGTGGGTGAGATTGGCGAGATGCTCGATTTTGACGATGCCATAGCTGTAGCGCTCGAGTTTGCCAAAAAAGACAAACACACCCTGGTGGTAATCACTGCCGACCACGAGACCGGCGGCCTGGCCATCCTGCAGAAGGGCGAATACGAGGGTGCCGAGAAGTTCAGACACAAATTCACCACTACGGGCCACACCGGCGTGCCCGTGCCCATTTATGCCTATGGCCCCGGCAGCGAGAACTATGAAGGTCTGATGCAGAATTCCGATCACAAGGCCATCATGTCCCGCCTGATGGGTCTGAAATAAGACTATGGGCAAGTATGCGTTGATCATGGCCGGAGGCAGCGGAAACAGGATGGCTGCCGATGTTCCGAAGCAGTTTCTGCCTTTGGCGGGACGGCCTGTATTGATGCGTACATTGGATATATTCTATCAGTATGATCCGGCGGTATGCCTGATTCTGGTATTACCGTCGGCTCATCTGATTTATTGGAAACAACTGTGCCGGCAGTGGGCTTTCGACATACCTCACCAGGTGGTCGAGGGGGGCAGTGAGCGCTTCCATTCCGTCAAGAACGGATTGGTGAGAATGCAGCAGCTCCGTGCCGAGGCTGGTCTGCCGCGAACGGCCGGCCAGGACGACCTGGTGGCCGTGCACGATGCCGTGCGTCCCTTGATCGATGTGGAATTCATTGCCCGCTGTTACGAGGCGGCCGGCCGCTATGGTGCCGTCGTGCCGGTGCTGCCTATGACAGAAAGCGTCCGTCGGGTGGCGGCCGATGGAGAGAGCCAGGCCGAGGACCGTCACAGTTTCTTCCGGGTGCAGACTCCTCAGATTTTTCAGGCCGATTTGCTATGGAAGGCCTATCAGCAAGATTACCGGCCCGAGTTTACCGACGATGCCTCCGTGGTGGAGGCCGATGGCGCGAAAATCTATGTTGTGAACGGACTCAGGGAAAACCTCAAGATCACCATGCCCGAAGACATGGTACTGGCTGAATACTGGCTAAACGGCAAGTGATGGATCTGTCGCAGGAGTTGACATATCTCAAGGGGGTCGGACCTTCCCGGGCCGACATCCTGGCCAAGGAACTGCAAATCACCTGCCAGGAAGACCTGCTCTATTATTTTCCATACAAATACATCGACCGCAGCCGTATCTTCAAGATAGCGGAACTGACGTCGGGCATGCCCTATGTGCAGGTATGCGGGCGCATCGTCTCCTTCCAGCAGGTGGGCGAGGGCCGGGCCAAGCGCCTGACGGCCAAACTCTCCGATGACACGGGTTCGTTGGAACTGGTCTGGTTCAAGGGCATCAAATACATCCAGGACCGTTACAAGATCACCGAGACTTATTTGGTCTTCGGCAAGCCGGCCCAATACGGCAATCAACTCAGTATTGCCCATCCCGACCTGGATGTGGCCAACGAGCGCAACCTGAAAGTCCTGACCGGTGGATTGCAGGCCTACTACAACACCACCGAGAAGATGAAGAGCAGCTATCTCAACAGCCGGGCCTTGCAGAAGATCATGGTTTCGCTCTTCCAGAGCATCAACGTGCCTTTGCCCGAGACCCTGCCCGACTGGCTGATTGGCCGGCTGCACCTCATGCCGCTCAACGACTCGCTGCGTCAGGTGCATTTCCCGACCGACGCTGTGGCGCTACGCGATGCCCGCTACCGGCTCAAATTGGAGGAACTGCTTTTCTTGCAGCTGCAAATTCTCCAGTTTGCCCAGCAGCGCAGCCGCAAACTGCGGGGCTATCCCTTCCGTGTGATCGGCGACAACTTCAACAATTTCTATCACAAGTGCTTGCCATTCACCCTGACGGGAGCCCAAAAGCGGGTGTTGAAGGAGATCCGCGCCAATGTGGCCGGCGAGGTGCAGATGAACCGCCTCATCCAGGGCGATGTGGGCAGCGGCAAGACACTGGTGGCGCTGATGTCGATGCTGATGGCTGTCGATAACGGCTACCAGGCCTGCCTGATGGCCCCCACGGAAATCCTGGCCAACCAGCATTACGACAATATCCGCAGGCTGCTCGGCGACTTGCCTGTCGAAGTGGCCCTGCTCACCGGCTCGACCAAGAAGAAAGACCGGACACCGCTGCATGAGCGCTTGCGCAGCGGACAACTCAACATACTGATCGGCACCCATGCCCTGATCGAGGACGAAGTGCAGTTCCACAACCTGGGGTTGGTGGTCATCGACGAGCAGCATCGCTTCGGCGTGGTACAGCGCTCGCGGCTCTGGACCAAGAGCACCCGGGCGCCGCATGTGCTGGTCATGACGGCCACTCCCATACCCAGGACATTGGCCATGACACTCTATGGCGACCTGGACGTTTCGGTCATCGACGAGCTGCCTCCGGGCCGCAAGCCTATCCAGACCATCCACCGTTTCGACAACCAATTGTCGGACCTGTATCGCTTCATGCACCAGTCGTTGCAGGAAGGACGTCAGATATACATCGTCTATCCTTTGATCGAAGAGTCGGAACGTTCCGACTACAAGAACCTGCTGGATGGCTACGAGCATATCCGCTCGGTGTTTTCCGAGGTGGAAGTGGGCATGGTCCACGGCAAGATGAAGGCCGCCGAGAAGGACGGGCAGATGCAACGCTTTGTCCGGGGCGAGACGCGCATCCTGGTGGCCACCACAGTGATAGAAGTGGGCGTGGATGTGCCCAATGCCTCCATCATCGTCATCCAGAATGCCGAACGTTTCGGCTTGTCGCAACTGCACCAGTTGCGGGGCCGGGTGGGCCGTGGCGCCGACCAGTCGTATTGTGTGCTGCTTACCTCCTACAAACTCTCCGAAGACGGCCGCAAGCGCATCGACATCATGACTTCGACGAACGACGGCTTCGAGATTTCCGAAGCCGACCTGAAGATGCGCGGCCCGGGCGACATCGAGGGCGTGCAGCAAAGCGGCATGCCTTTCGACCTGAAGATCGCCGACCTGGCCCGCGACGGCCAGCTCATCGAATATGCCCGCCGGCTGGCACAGGAGATCCTCCAGGCCGATCCCGAGTTGGAAGCGCCTGCGAACGCTCTGCTGAAAAGCGGGTTGAAAAAACGCTACGGCAAGAAAATAAACTGGGGTGTTATCAGTTAATAAACCTATGAAACTCTCGGTCGTCATCGTTAATTACAATGTCCGTTATTTCCTGCAGCAGTGCCTCGCATCGGTACAGAAAGCCATGCAGGGCATGGATGGGGAGATCTTCGTGGTGGACAACTGCTCTTCGGACGATTCCCTGTCGATGCTCTCGGAGCGTTTTCCCCAGGTGCGCGTGCTGGCCAACCACGACAATCCCGGCTTTGCCAAGGCCAACAACCAGGCCATCGCCCTGTCTTCGGGCCAGTATGTGCTGCTGCTCAACCCCGACACCTTGGTGGCCGAAGACGCTTTGCGTCTGGCCGTGGACTATATGGAGGCCCATCCCGACTGTGGCGGCCTGGGTGTGAAGATGACCGACGGGCGCGGCCGTTTCCTGCGCGAATCCAAGCGCGGCCTGCCCACCCCGATGGTGTCGTTCTTCAAGGCTTTCGGGCTGTCGGCCCTGTTTCCCCAGTCGCGGCTCTTCGGGCGTTATCACCTGGGTTTTCTCGATGAAAACGAAACGCACGAAGTGGACATCCTGGCCGGCGCTTTCATGATGATGCGCCGGGAGGCCCTCGACAAGGTGGGACTGCTCGACGAGACTTTTTTCATGTATGGCGAGGACATCGACCTGTCGTACCGGCTTCAGTCGGGCGGCTATCGCAATGTATATTTCCCAGCCTCGCGCATCCTCCATTACAAGGGGGAAAGCACCAAGAAGGGCAGCCTCAACTACCTGAAGGTTTTCTACCAGGCCATGATCATCTTTGCCCGTAAGCATTATCACGGTTCTTTCCTGGCACTCTACCTGGCCATGATCCATGTGGCAGTCTTCCTTCGCGCCGGTATGTCGGCCGTTGCCATTTTCCTACGAAAAATCTACTGGAAGGCTTTGATTGCCCTGCGCCGGCTGTTTTCCTGGCAGCGCCCCCGGGTCTGCCTGCTGGTGGGCGCCGACGAAGACCGACCGGTCATGGAGCGTGCCCTCGACCTGGCCTTGGCCAGACAGGGTGCCCGCCGCACGGCCACCCTCTATGCCGACGGCTTCGACCAGATGGAGGCAGTTTTGGAGCGGCAGGAAGCCGCCGAGATTGTCTTTTCCGATCGCTTGGACAACTATAAGGACCTGATCCTGTGCATGGAAAAACACGCTTCGCGGGATCGTGAATACAAGATTGTCCACGTGGCGGACAAATACCTGGTCGGCAGCAATCTGGTACTGATTTTTGATTGAAATGTAGAAACAAACTCGTATCTTCGCGGAAAATTTCAAGCCATGCCCAACACCAATGAACAGTTTGATGCCATCGTGGCAAAGTGCCGTCGGGTTTTTGCCGATAAACTGAAGGATTACGGCCCCTCCTGGCGCGTTTTCCGTCCCGAATCCGTCACCGACCAGCTCTTCATCAAGGCCAAGCGTATCCGCAGCATCGAAGAAAAGGGCGAGACCAGGGTCGGGGAAGGCATCTATCCCGAATTCATGGCCATCGTCAACTATGGGGTCATCGGACTCATCCAGTTGGACAAGGGTTATTCCGACACCATCGACATGACTGCCGCACAGGCCCTGGCCCTCTTCGACGAGAAGATTGCCCTGGCCCGCAGCCTGATGCTCGACAAGAACCACGACTACGACGAAGCCTGGCGCGGTATGCGCATCTCTTCCTATACCGACATGATCCTGACCAAACTGAACCGTGTCAAGATGATCGAGTCGCACGACGGCAGCACCCTGATTTCGGAGGGTATTGACGCCAACTATCTGGACATGATGAATTATGCCATTTTCGGGCTGATTCGCTTGACTTTCGACGAAAAAATCCCCGCCGCCTGAGATGAAGTCGTTCCACAAAACCATGGCATGGATTGCCCGGATAGTGCTGGGAGCCACTTTTGTCTTCTCGGGCTTTGTCAAGGCGGTCGATCCCCTGGGAACCACTTACAAGATCCAGGACTACCTGCAAGCCTTCGGCTGGGGTGTCTTCTATGAGTATTCCCTGTTTTTTGCCGTGGCCCTCATCTCGTTCGAGATGGTGCTGGGCTTTACTTTGCTGTTGGGCTCATGGCAGCGGACGGTCTCGGCTGTGACGGCGCTCTATATGCTGGCCATGACCCTGCTCACGCTCTATATCGCCCTTCGCAACCCGGTGAGCGACTGCGGCTGTTTCGGCGATGCCATTGTGCTGAGCAACCGGCAGACCTTCGAGAAGAATGTGGTGCTGCTCCTGCTTTCGTTGCTGTTGTGGCTCTACCGTGAGCCTTTGTACCAGGTGTTCGGCCGCCGGACTTCCGTGTGGGCCCTGATCCTGGCGCTGGCCATCCCGCTCTTTATCTGCCATCTGTCGTACCGGCACCTGCCTTTGCTGGATTTCCGTCCTTACAAAACCGGAACGCATCTGATCGACAAGATGATTGTCCCCGAAGGAGCTCCGCTTGACTCTGTCGTCACGGAATATATTTACGAGAAAGACGGCCGTCAGCGTCGGTTCACCTTGGCCGACTATCCGGCCGGCGACACGACCTGGCATTTCGTGGACCGGCGCGAGAAGGTGATCCGCCGGGGCTATGTTCCGCCGATACACGATTTCGAAATAATGCATCCCTACCAGGGCGACATCACCGAGGATATCCTCTCAGACCCGAACTACTGCTTCCTGTTTGTCTGTCCGCGTCTGGACAAGACCGACCGGCGCTCGGCCCGCACCATGCGCGAAGTGCAGGACTATGCCCTCCGGCACGACTACCGGATCTATGGCCTGACGGCCTCGCCGTCCTCCCTGGTCGATGAATGGAAGTATGAGTACGACTTGCTGTTCGACTTCTGTTCGGTCGATGAGATCACACTGAAAACGGTGATCCGTTCCAATCCGGGCTTGGTGCTGCTCAAGGACGGCACGGTCTATAACAAATGGGCCTGGCGCGACATTCCTTCGCTGAGCCGCCAGATGGACGAGCCCCTGTCCGAAAACAATGCCGGCAGGATGCGTGACGGGCGCGACCGCCATTGGATGATCAATCTCATCGTGGGCGCCCTGCTGCTCTATGTGGTGCTGTATGTTTTCAGGGGAGCTTCCCTGATCAACGACTATGTCAAAAGAAAAAAGAATAAACCAACTAATTAATCGGAAATGAGAAAGAAAATCGTAGCAGGCAACTGGAAAATGAACAAGACCCTGCAGGAAGGCCTGGCTCTGGCCAAAGGTCTGGACGAAGTCCTGGCCAAGGAAAAAGTGAATTGTGAAGTCATCATCGGCACGCCTTTCATCCATCTGGCATCGGTCTGCGCCGCCATCGACACCCAAAAAATCGGTGTCGCCGCCGAAAACTGCGCCGATCATGCTTCGGGTGCCTACACGGGCGAAGTTTCCGCCGCCATGGTCAAATCCACGGGTGCCGAATATGTCATCCTGGGTCACAGCGAGCGTCGCGCCTATTACGGCGAGACTCCCGAAATGCTGAAGACCAAGGTGCGTCTGGCCCTGGACAACGGCCTGACTCCCATCTTCTGCATCGGCGAAGTGCTCGACGAGCGCAAGGCCGGCAAGCATTTCGACGTGGTCAAAGCCCAGGTGGAGCAGTCGCTCTTCGACCTGTCGGCCGAGGACTTCTCGAAAATCATCCTGGCTTACGAACCCGTCTGGGCAATCGGTACGGGCGAAACCGCCACACCGGAGCAGGCCGAGGAAATCCATGCCTACATCCGTGGCGTGATTGCCGCCAAGTACGGCAAGCAGGTGGCCGACGACTGTTCCATCCTCTACGGCGGCAGCTGCAAGCCTTCGAATGCCAAGGAACTCTTTGCCAATCCCGATGTCGATGGCGGCCTGATTGGCGGCGCCTCGCTCAAGGTGGAGGATTTCATGGGCATCATCCGTGCCTGGTAGTTTCAAGGAAAAACTGGGCAACAGCGTCCGGCAGGCCACACCGCGGGCGCTGAAGACCATCTGGTGGATCTTCCGTATCACGGCGACCATCTCTCTGGTCATGTTCCTGCTCAAATACACCGGGATGCTTGTCTGGATCTCGGCGCTGGTGAGTCCGGTCTTCCATTTGTTCGGGCTGCCGGGTGATGCGGCCATGGCCTATGTGAGCGGCTATTTCATCAATGTCTATTCCTGCGTGGCGGTGGTATCGACCATTTCGCTGACGGCCAGGGAAATGACTATCCTCGGCGCCATGACCTTGGCGGCCCACGCCATTCCCGTAGAGACAGCCGTCCAGCACAAAACCGGATCGCCGTCGTGGTACTGCGTGCTGGTGCGGACCCTGGGCTCGCTGGCCCTGGGCATCGCACTGAACCTGATCCTGCCCGGCCGTCCCGAGAGTTGGGGCGAGCAGGCGGCGGCCTTGTCGGATATCCCGCTCATCGCCATCCAGGGCGCTTTCTGGCCTTTGTTCAAGTCATGGCTGCTGGGGCTCCTCAAACTGACCGTCTGGATGACCTGCCTGATCTGGTTGCTGAATGTCTTGCAGCGCATCCTGTACGAATTCAACCTGATGGAGGCGGTGTCCAAAGTTTTCAAACCCTTGCTGAGGGTGTTCGGACTGGGAGAAAAGACTTCCTTCCTGTGGATCGTGGCCAACCTGGTGGGCCTGTCGTACGGTTCGGCCATCATGCTCGACGAAGCCGAGCGGGGCAACCTGAGTGCCAGGGACGTGAATCTGCTCAACACCCACATCGGCATTTCGCACAGCAACTTGGAAGACCTTTTGCTGGTGTCCGCCCTGGGCGGGGTGTGGTATGTGATTCTGCTCTCGCGCTGGGTGCTGGTGACGATATTGGTGTGGATGCTGCGTTTTTTTATGTATCTTTGTCATCCGACTAAGTAACCACTAAATACAGTTATTATGTTCAAGGGACAACCCAAAGGCCTTTATGCACTGGCATTGGCCAATACCGGTGAGCGTTTCGGCTACTACACCATGCTCGCCATCTTTACGCTTTACATGCGAGCCAAGTTCGGCTGGGACGAGAATGCTGCCGGACAAGTGTACGCCATTTTCCTGGCAGGTGTCTATTTCATGCCGTTGATCGGCGGTATGATCGCCGACCGTATCGGCTATGGCAAGTGTGTCACCATCGGTGCCTTTGTCATGATTGCCGGCTATCTGTCGCTGGCTGTCCCGATGGCCACGCAGGCAGTCGATAAATGGACCCTGTTCGGCGGTCTGGCGATGATTGCCGTGGGCACCGGCCTGTTCAAGGGCAACCTCCAGGTGCTGGTGGGCAATCTCTATGACGACCCGAAATATGCCGACAAGCGCGATGCCGCCTTCAGCCTGTTCTACATGGCCATCAACATCGGTGCCATGTTTGCCCCGGCCATGGCCAAGGCTTTGTACAACCCGTATATCGAAGGCGCCGGTTTCCATTTCGTCCCCATCGACAATGCCGTGGTCGCATACGCTTCCCAGTCGGGTGAGTACCTGCAGTCGCTGGCTGCCGGCTACCGCCTCTGCTTCTATGTGGCCTGTGCCTCCCTGGTGCTGTCGCTGATTATCTATTTCGCCTGCCGTTCGTGGTTCAAACATGCCGATGTCAACACCAAGCAGGCTAAGAAACAGGATGTCCAGGTACAGGAACTTACCCCGGAACAGACCCGGGCCCGCATCGTTGCCCTGCTGCTGGTCTTCGCCGTCGTGATCTTCTTCTGGATGGCCTTCCATCAGAACGGTTCTGCCCTGACTTTCTTCGCCGACAAATATACCAAGCTGAACGGCATCACCGGTCTGAGCCGCATGTGGTTCAACATCTGGTCGCTGGCTTTGATCGCCGTATCGATCTATACGCTGTTCGCCATATTCCAGAGCGACACCCGCAAGGCCCGTACCATTGCAGGTATTGCCACACTGGCCCTTTGGGGTGGCGCGATAGCCTTTTATCTGCATATGCCCCAGTCGTTCAATGCCGTCACTTCCGACTTCCAGCAGTTCAACCCCTTCTTCGTGGTGGCTTTGACGCCTATTTCTGTGGCCGTGTTCGGAGCGCTGGGCAGGAAAGGCAAAGAGCCTTCGGCCCCTGTCAAGATCGGACTGGGTATGTTGCTGGCCGGTGTGGGTTTCGCTGTGATTACGGTGGCTTCGACCGGCCTGATCTCGCCCAAGGACCTGGGCGATTCGGCCCAGAGCGTGCTCAACCCCAACTGGTTGATCGGCACCTATTTCACTCTGACTGTGGCCGAGCTGCTGCTCAGCCCGATGGGTATCAGCTTTGTCAGCAAAGTGGCTCCTCCCCAGTACAAGGGTCTGATGATGGGCGGCTGGTTTGCCGCCACAGCCATCGGCAACTACCTGAGCCGTATTCCTTCGGCCTTGTGGAACAAGATACCGCTCATGGCCAACTGGGCCATTCTCATCGGCCTTTGTGTGATTGCCGGCCTCATCATGTTCATCCTTCGTCGGAAACTCGAAGCGGCTACTCAAGACTAACCTGATTATTTGAAATGGAGAATAGTTCGTTCAATGCGATATTGGAGGAGAGCTTCCGTAAGAACTGGGATCGCCCGGCGCTCTCCAATTATCAGGGTGTCACCCTGAACTATCGGGACGTGGCCCGCAGAATCGCCAAGTTGCACATCGCCTTCGAGCAGTGCGGACTGGTCAAGGGCGACAAGGTGGCCCTCTGTTCGCGCAACCAGGCCAACTGGGGCATCTGCTTTTTGGCCGCCCTCACCTACGGGGCCGTGCCTGTGCCGATACTTCACGAATTCAAACCCGGCAATATCCATCACCTGGTCAATCACTCCGAAGCCAAGGTCCTCTTTGTCGACGAGGTTGTCTGGGAAGGGCTGCACCCCGAGGAAATGCCTTCGCTGATGGTCGCTGTCCAGATCAATACCCTCAAGTTCCTGTATGCCATTTCCGATGAACTGTGGCAGATACGCGAGCATCTGAACGAGTCTTACGGACAGCGTTACCCCAACGCCTTTACTCCCGAGGATTTGCATTATCATCAGGATCAGCCCGACGAACTGGCCATCATCAACTACACTTCCGGCACATCGGGTTTTTCCAAAGGAGTGATGATTCCCTACCGGGCCATTCGCAGCAACTTCGATTTTGCCCGCTATGACGCTCTTTACATGATGAACGAGCAGTGCAGCCTGGTGTCCATGTTGCCGCTGGCGCACATGTATGGATTGATGTATGAGTTCCTCTTTGAGATGGGTATCGGCATGCATGTCCATTTCCTGACCCGGGTGCCGAGTCCGAAGATCATCATGCAGGCCTTTGCCGACATCAAACCCGATTTCATCATCTCGGTGCCGCTCATCATCGAAAAGATCTACAAATCCAAGCTCAAACCCGTACTGGACAAGACCAAACTGCTGTTTGCCCGTCCTCTGGTCGATCAGATGCTGGGTAAGAGAATATGCAAGGAACTGGTCACCACTTTCGGCGGCAAATTCGAGGAGGTGATCATCGGCGGCGCCGCCTTCAACCCCGAGGTCGATCGCTTCTTCCATCGCATCGCTTTCCCCTATACGGTGGGATATGGCATGACCGAATGTGCCCCCATCATCTCTTATGCCCATTGGAACAAGGCACGGCTGTTCTCGTGCGGACAGTGCGTCAGAAACATGGAAATCCGCATCGATTCGTCCGACCCGGTCAATGAGCCTGGCGAGGTGCAGGTGCGCGGCGCCAACGTTTTCCTGGGCTATTTCAAGAACGAGGAGGCCACACGCGAGGTGTTCACCTCGGACGGCTGGTTCCGTACGGGCGACATGGGCGTGATGGACGAGGAGGGTTATCTCTACCTGAAAGGCCGTTCCAAGTGCATGATTCTGGGTCCTTCGGGACAGAATATCTATCCCGAGGAGTTGGAGGGTGTGCTCAACAACCTGAACTATGTGGTCGATTCGCTGGTCATCGAAGACAACGGCCAGCTGACGGCCCTGGTCTATCCCGACTATCCCCAGGCCCAACTGGACGGCATGGATGTCGGCTCGCTCGAGAAGTTCATCACCGGTGCACTGCCGCAGATCAACAAGGAACTGCCCTCGTATGCCAACATCAAGCGCATCGAGTTTATGCCCGAGGATTTCGAACGTACGCCCAAGCGCAGTATCAAGCGTTACCTTTATCAGCGCAATACACCCAAGTAAGGCAAGAGGGTGGATCAAAAAAAACAGACAAACCCTGTCAAGGAGTTTGTCTGTTTTTTTTCGGGCAGGAACGCCCTTAGTGGATATTGGGCTCTTCCAGTCCAAGGTGCTTTTTCCCATCGACGGCTTTGAGGATGATGCCGATGACCAGGGCGGCAATGCCCAGGCATGCCAGCATCACCAGCGGCCAGGTGTAGTTGAAATCGACGGGATTGGTCACGTTGGGGTTGGTCTTGTCGAGAACCTTGCCGATGAGCAGCGGGAACAGCCACAGACCGATGTTCTGGATCCAGAAGATCAGGGCATAGGCCGAACCGATGATTTTTTCATCGACCAGTTTGGGCACGCTGGGCCAAAGGGCTGCCGGGACCAGGGAGAAGGAGGCTCCCAGCACCAGGATGGTGAGATAGGCCACGACGGCGCCGCCCACGGCATTGCCTTTGAATCCAGGCAGGATGAAGGCGAATGTCAAGTGGCAGAGGATCAGCAGCAGCGAGCCGATCATCAGCATCGAGGCGGCTTTGCCCTTGTGATCGACATAGTTGCCCAGGATGGGGGTGATGGCCACAGCCAGCAGGGGGAACACGGCAAAAATGGTTTCGGCGGTGCCCCGTTTGTAACCCATGACGCAATAGACGGCCAGGGCCACGACAGCCAGGGCCATCAGACCGACCTTGAGCGATTTCTTCTTGGCAAAGTTGCTCGAGAAAGAACCGACGGCAACCACCAGCATGATCAGATACTGGACGATGGTCACTGTGTCACCGGCCCAGAAAGACCCGGCTTGGGGTTCGTTCAGGGTGAGGTTGCACTGCAGCATGTTGACGGCATATTTCTGGAAGGGGAAAATGGCCGAATAATACAGCACGCAGAGCAGGGCGACCAGCCAGAAGCCCATGCTGGAGAGAATCTTGCCGATGTCGGACACCTTGAAGGGATCGTCCGTCTCTTCGGCCTCGCCGGTCTGGGCATCCAGTTTGCGATCCATGAAGAAATAAACCACGAACATGATCAGGGCGATGCACAGCAACACGACGCCGAAGGCCACCGAGCGGCTCACATTGACGCTGCCGCCCAGGCGGGCGAAGTAGGGCGAGAAAATCATGCAGGTGGCCACGCCCAGTCGGGCCAGGGCCATCTCCGAACCCATGGCCAGGGCCGTTTCACGACCCTTGAACCATTTGACGATACCACGCGAAACGGTGATACCGGCCATCTCCGTGCCGCAACCGAAGATCATGAAGCCGATGGCGGCCAGTTTGGCGGAGGCGGGCATGCCCCGGTAGAAGGGGGAAACGCCCAACTCGTCAAAGCCGGGGATGTAGTTCAGATGGTTGGTGAACCAGGTCTCCAGACCACTGCCCATGAAGGATTCCGATATGGCGAAATACTTGATGAGCCCGCCAATGAGCATCACCACGCCCGACAGAACGGCCGTGAAGCGCACGCCCATCTTGTCGAGGATGATACCGGCAAAGATCAGGAAAAACACAAAGACGTTCAGGAAGGTCTCGGCTCCCTGCATGGTGCCGAAGGCTGTCGAATCCCAACCCCGGTGGGTCTGCATCAAATCCTTGATGGGCGAAAGGATGTCCATGAAGATATAGGAGCAGAACATGGCCAGGGCCAGCAGCAGCAAGGCAATCCACCTGAAGGTGGCGTTGTCTCTCATCGTCAGTTTCTCAGTCATGGTGCTTGAAGTCTTTGAAAACTGTCTATTCGTTCATGAGCAGGCGCATGATGGTGCAAGCCGACTTGGCCACCGGGGAACCCGGGCCGAAGATGGCAGCCACACCGGCCTTGTACAGGAAATCGTAGTCCTGGGCGGGGATGACACCGCCGGCGATGACCATGATGTCTTCGCGACCCAGACGCTTGAGTTCGGCAATGACCTGCGGGATGAGGGTCTTGTGACCGGCAGCCAGCGAGGAAACACCCAGTACATGGACGTCGTTCTCGACAGCCTGCTTGGCGGCCTCTTCCGGGGTCTGGAACAACGGGCCCATATCGACGTCGAAACCGCAGTCGGCATAGCCGGTGGCTACCACCTTGGCACCGCGGTCGTGACCGTCCTGACCCATCTTGGCCACCATGATACGGGGCTGGCGGCCTTCTTTCTTGGCAAATTCTGCCGTCAGACGCTGGGCTTCCTTGAAGTCGTCGTCGTTTTTGGTTTCTGCTGCGTACACGCCTGAAATAGTTCTGATGGTTGCTTTATAACGACCTACCACGGCTTCGCAGGCATCGGAGATCTCGCCCAGGGAGGCGCGCAGTCCGGCAGCCTTGACGGCCAGATCGAGCAGGTTGTCTTCTGATTTCTTGCCATCGGCAAATTCCTGCACGCATTTGGTGATGCGGGCCAGAGCCTCCTTGACGGCAGCTTCGTCGCGGTGGGCGCGGAGTTCCTTGAGGCGGGCAATCTGCTGTTCGCGGACGGCGGTGTTGTCGATTTCGAGGATATCGATGGGATCTTCGTGCTCAAGACGGTATTCGTTCACACCGATGATCTTCTGCGAACCCGAGTCGATACGGGCCTGGGTGCGGGCGGCAGCTTCCTCGATACGCATCTTGGGGATGCCGGTCTCGATGGCAGCGGCCATACCGCCCAGCTTCTCCACTTCCTGGATGTGCGACCAGGCTCTCTCGGCGATTTGCTGCGTCAGTTTCTCCACATAGTAGGAACCTGCCCAGGGATCGATCTCCTTGCAGACCTTGGTCTCTTCCTGGATATAGATCTGGGTGTTGCGGGCAATACGGGCCGAGAAGTCGGTGGGCAGGGCGATGGCCTCGTCCAGGGCGTTGGTGTGCAGGCTCTGGGTGTGACCCAGGGCGGCGCCCATGGCTTCGATGCAGGTACGGCCCACATTGTTGAAGGGATCCTGTTCGGTGAGTGACCAGCCCGATGTCTGTGAGTGAGTACGCAGAGCCATCGACTTGGGGTTCTTTGCACCGAAGGACTTCACGATCTTGGCCCACAACAGACGGCCGGCTCGCATCTTGGCAATCTCCATGAAATGGTTTACGCCGATGGCCCAGAAGAACGACAGACGGGGAGCGAAGGCATCCACATCGATGCCTGCATTGATACCTGCACGCAGATAGTCCATACCGTCGGCCAGGGTGTATGCCAACTCGATGTCGGCCGTTGCGCCTGCCTCCTGCATGTGATAGCCCGAGATGGAGATGCTGTTGAACTTCGGCATCTTCTGGCTTGTGTATTCGAAGATGTCGGCGATAATCTTCATCGAGAATGCTGGCGGATAGATGTAGGTGTTTCGCACCATGAACTCCTTCAGAATGTCGTTCTGGATGGTACCTGCCATCTCCTCCAACTGTGCGCCTTGTTCCAGACCGGCATTGATGTAGAATGCCAAGACGGGCAGCACGGCTCCGTTCATCGTCATGGAGACTGACATCTTATTCAGGGGGATGCCGTCGAAGAGCACCTTCATATTCTCCAGCGAGCATATGCTCACGCCTGCTTTGCCTACGTCGCCTACCACACGTTGATTGTCGGGGTCGTAACCGCGGTGTGTGGGGAGGTCGAAGGCTACAGACAGACCTTTCTGTCCGCTGGCCAGGTTACGGCGATAGAAGGCATTCGACTCTTCGGCTGTAGAGAATCCTGCATACTGGCGGATGGTCCACGGGCGGAAGGGATACATCATTGAGTACGGGCCACGCAGGAAGGGAGGGATACCGGCTGCGAAGTCGAGATGCTCCATGCCTTCGAGGTCTTCTTTCGTATATACGGGTTGAATGTCTATCTGCTCGGGAGTCTTCCAGTTGGCAGTGATTCCATTCTCCTTTTGCCATTGCAGGCCATTCTTTGCCTCTATACCGGCAAAGATGTCGATGTTATTGAATTGTTTGCGTGCCATAGTCAGATACCCAGTTTAGCGTTATACTCTTTCAATGTCTTCAGCTGATCCACGCGGACATGGATGAAGTTCTCTATGCCGGCGGCCTTCAGATCCTCGGCACATGCGGGTGCACCGGCCACCACAAACATGGCGCGGCCGTCGAGATACTTGAATGCGGGAATGGCATATTCTGCATACTCATCGTCGCTCGAGCAGATGACTACGATGTCTGCACCGGCTTCCAGTGCCTTGTCCACACCTTCTTCCACAGTGGGGAAGCCCAGATTGTCGATAACCTTGTAGCCAGCGGCAGCCAGGAAGTTGCAGCTGAACTGTGCACGGGCCTGACGCATGGCCAGGTTGCCTATGGTCAGCATGAAGGCCACAGGAACCTTCGCAGCCTTCTCGGTCGTCAGACGCAGCGTCTCGAAGTCGCTTGCCAGACGGGTCGGCTTGATGGAGGGCAGTGTAGCCTCTTCCTTCGTAGCGCATGCACATTGACAGGTGGCAGGCTCCTTGCCTTCGCTCTTCTCTGTGAAGTTGGGGAACTGGTTGGTGCCCAGCAGGAACTCTTTGCGCTTGCCTGCATTGGCATGGCGGGTAGCATTGGTCTCGTTGATGGCATTCTGGATAGTGCCGTCCAGTGCGGACTTCAGGAATCCGCCCTCTTCCTCGATGCTGAGGAACAGCTTCCATGCCTGCTCGGCCAGTGCTGTGGTCAACTTCTCGAGGAAGTAGGAACCGCCAGCCACATCGACCATGCGGTCGAAGTGACACTCGTCCTTCAGCAGCAACTGCTGGTTGCGGGCAATGCGCTCGGCAAACTCGGTGGGAGTCTCGTACGGCAGGTCGAAGGGACGAACCACGATGCTCTCCACACCTCCCAGTGCGGCACTCATCGTCTCGGTCTGAGAACGAAGCATGTTCACGTAGCTGTCAAAGAGAGTCTGGTTGAAAGTCGTCGTGTAGGCGCATACATGCATCTTGGCGCTTTCCTTGTCGGCAGTGTACTGGCTGACAATCTGTGCCCAAAGCATGCGTGCTGCACGCAACTTGGCAATCTCCATGAAGTAGACACCGTTGATGCCAAGGTTGAACTTGATGTTCTGTGCGGCTACCTCGGGAGCGACACCAGCCTCGGTCAGCTGCTCCATGTATTCGTTACCCCAAGCCAGCGCATAGCCTAAGTCTTGATAGCTGTATGCACCGGCATCCGTAAGCTTGAACGCATTCACAGCTACGGCGCGGAACTTGGGATAGGCGGCCAGCACCTCGATGAGTGTCTTGGCTTGAGAGAGCATTTCCGAAGAGTCCTTACCCTTCGTAATCATCTTCTCCAGAGGGTCGAAGACGATGCTTCCCTCCACTTTCTCGGGGGCTACACCCTTCTGTTCGAAATACGCAGTCAGGATCTGAGCCAGTTCGACGGCGTGGCAAGGACAGGTGGCGAAGTTCAGTTCTACACAGTCCAGATAGATGCCATCGAGTAGGGTGTTGATATAGTCAGCGCTCACCTCTTTGCCGGGAATGAAGAATCCCAGACTCGTCACACCCTTGTTCAGAATGTCCAGAGCCTTTGCATTGGCCTCCTTGGGACACTCACACTTGATGTCCTGACGGACATACCACTCGTTGTCTGCGGCTTTGTTGCCTCGTACGTAGGGGAATTCGCCGGGCAAGGCATTGACAGTGGCCAGCTGGTCCACGTCCTCCTTCCGGTAGAAAGGCTCCATGGAGAAACCTTCGTTGGTTCTCCATACCATTTTCTTCTGATAGTCTGCACCCTTGAGGTCCACCTCAATCTTGTCACGCCATTCCTGCCGCGACGGGGCAGTAAAATCAGAGAAGAGTTTCTCTTTACTATCTGTCATAGTTCATTAAAAGATGTAAATAATGTGTGTTGTTCTTTTAAACTGCGCAAAGTTACTCAATTTTGTCTATCTGGCAAAATTTTATGGGGTGTAATCATATGCTCATCGCCCTTTTTTTGTAACTTTGCGCCCGGATAACAATAGTTAAAAGATAATGTAAGCTATGGATTGGTTAGTTTCTCTCTTTACATCCACTGATAGTGTGGCCCATATCGTACTTCTCTATGCTATTGTTATTTCCGTTGGAATCGGGCTGGGGCGTATAAAGGTAAAAGGTATCTCGCTTGGGGTTACGTTCGTGCTCTTTGCCGGCATTCTGGCGGGACATCTCGGTTTTACGGGCACTGCCAACGTGTTGAGCTACATTCAGGACTTCGGCCTTATCCTTTTTGTCTATTGTATCGGTCTTCAGGTAGGGCCTGGCTTCTTCGAGAGTCTCAGGCATGGAGGCGTGCGTATGAACCTCCTGGCGGTCTGCATCATACTGCTGAACATCCTTTGCTGTATAGCCCTCTTCTATATTATATTCTACGACAGCGGAGCCCCCGCGAAGGAGAACTCCATGAATCTGGCCATGATGGTCGGAGTGCTCTGCGGTGCCGTGACCAATACCCCAGGCCTTGGAGCGGCTACCGAAGCCTGCAGCCAGGTGTTCGGTTCCGAGGCTCCAGCCATTGCCAATGGCTATGCCTGTGCATATCCTCTCGGTGTGATGGGTGTCATAATGGCCACTTTGGCTATCCGGGTTCTTTGCCGTATCAGCATACGCAAGGAGCAAGAGCAGATTGAGCATGAGATGGCGGCCAATCCGCATGCCGTGCCTCACCGCATGACTCTCTCTGCGCAGAATCCCTCGCTCGCCGGTCGTACGTTGCTGCAAGTCAGGCAGTTCCTCGGGCGCGATTTCGTATGCAGCCGTATTCTGCAAGACGGGCATGTCAGCATACCCAATCGCGACACCATCCTACATCCGGGTGACCGTATGTACATCACTTGTGCGCAAGACGATGCCGAGGCCATCACGGCTTTCATCGGGCCGGAGGAGCATGTGGAGTGGCAAGAACAGGACGTACCTTTCGTAAGCAAGCATATCCTTGTCACTCGGCCCGAGATGAATGGAAAGACTTTCGGGCAGATGCATTTCAGCAGCGTCTACGGAGTGAATGTCACGCGCATTCGCCGGGGCGACTTGAATCTCTTCGCTAACAGAAACCTGCGCATGCAGGTGGGGGACAAGATTGTCGTTGTCGGGCCCGAGGATGCTGTCGACCGTGTGGCAGCCAAGATGGGCAATTCCATGAAGAGCCTGGATCATCCCAATCTGGCCGCTATCTTCGTTGGCATCATGATGGGTATCATCTTCGGCTCCATTCCATTCGCAGTCCCTGGCGTGCCGACTCCTGTCAAGCTCGGTTTGGCCGGAGGTCCCCTCATTGTCGCCATCCTCATCGGGCGCTTTGGCTACAGGGCAAAGCTCGTTTCTTATACGACCACCAGTGCCAACTTGATGTTGCGCGAGATAGGACTGGTCCTCTTCCTGGCCAGTGTAGGTATTCAGGCAGGAGCCACTTTCGCAGATACGGTCCTTCAGGGCAGCGGCATCACATATGTCTGGTGCGGTTTCCTTATCACCGTTGTCCCTGTCCTTCTCATAGGCATTCTTGCACGCTTGCGCTACAAGTTGAATTACTTCACGCTCATGGGGCTTATAGCCGGCAGCACGACCAATCCGCCCGCTCTTGCCTTTGCCACACAGACCGCAGGCAATGATGCTTCGGCCGTAGGATATACCACTGTCTATCCTCTCAGCATGTTCCTGCGCATCGTTACGGCGCAACTCATCATCCTTCTGCTCTGCACCCTCTGAGCAGTTCCTCACTCTCTTTCGGCTGAATATTCTGTCAAGCCTGCACGGAGTAGAGTCCGATTTATCTTTACAGAATCCGTCGTCCGGATGGATGCGAAACTCGACAAGGGCAGACTCGGCACGTTGCGAAGGCCGGGACGCCATGCTGTTTTGCCTGAGACTCCACTATGTCTTCGCCCTCACTTCGTGGCGTGATTGCGCGAGACTCGCTCCTTTTCGTCCAGAGG